>NZ_JAVHPH010000102.1:1332-23622 GCF_036170495.1 Azonexus sp. | reverse complement strand
CCACGACATTATAGTGTTCGAGCAGGCCGCGGGCGAACTCGGTGTCGGCGATGGGAGTTTTGGCCCACAGGTAGAAGCTGGCGTCGGGCATGGCCGTGCCGAGTACCTCGGCAATCAGTGGCGTGCAGGCGGCGAACTTCTCGCGGTACTGGCTGCGGTTGTCGAGGACGTGCGCCTCGTCGTTCCAGGCGGCGATCGAGGCCGTCTGCACCGGTGGCGACATGGCGCAGCCCTGGTAAGTGCGGAACAGCAGGTATTTCTTGAGGATGGCCGCATCGCCGGCGACGAAGCCGGAGCGCATGCCCGGCACGTTGGAGCGCTTCGACAGGCTGGAGAACATGACCAGCCGTTCGTTCGAGCGGCCGAGCAGTTTCGCCGCCTGGAGGCCGCTGATCGGCGGGTTGGCTTCGTCGAAATAGATTTCCGAATAGCACTCGTCGGAGGCAATGATGAAACCGTATTGGTCGGACAGGGCGAACAAGATTTTCCAGTCGGCCAGCGACAGCACCTTGCCGGTCGGGTTGGCCGGCGAGCAGACGTAGAAGAGTTGGACGCGCGCCCATTCTTCTTCGCTCAGGCTGGTGTAGTCGAAGGCAAAATCGTTGTCCGGCAGGGAATTGAGGAAACGCGGCTCGGCGCCGGACAGGTAGGCGGCGCCTTCGTAAATTTGGTAGAACGGGTTGGGGCTGACGACCAGTGGTGTATGGCCCCGGCTGGTGTCGATGACGGTTTGCGCAAAAGAGAACAGCGCCTCGCGCGAGCCGTTGACCGGCAGGATCTCAGTTTCCGGATTCAGCGCCAGATCGTAGCGGCGCTGGCACCAGGCGGCGATGGCTTGGCGTAATGCCGGGACGCCCTGGGTGGTCGGGTAGTTGGCCAGGCCTTTGAGGCCGTTGGCCAGCGCCTCGATGATGAAGGCCGGCGTCGGGTGCTGCGGCTCGCCGATGGAGAGTTTGATCTCCTTGTATTCCGGGTTGGGGGTGACGCCGGCGAACAGGGCGCGCAGCTTTTCGAAGGGGTAGGGCTGGAGTTGGGCGAGATGCGAATTCACGGCGAGCGTCGAATGGGTGTAAAAATGGCAATTATCCTCGAAAACCTGAGCGCTGCCTTGTGAACCAACGTGGAATTCCCTTGATGATCGTCGTCGCCTCGCTGCTCGCCGCTTGCGCCTTCGGCTATCGGGCGCGTGGCAGCCTGAGCGATGTCCCGGGCGAGCTGCGTGGCAAAGGGTTTCCTGGCAGTTCGAGCGGCGGCGGGCGTTTCATCCTGGCCAGCCGAGATGGCCGCCTGCAGTGCGACGGGCAGCTTTCTCCGCCAGATATTTCACCCGTGCCGGGCAGTTGCGAGGGCGAGGCCGGAAAAGGCATTGTCCGCTGCAACGACGGAAGGGAGGTGGCGGTACGGTGGACGGCGATCACCTGCCGCTCATTCGAGGGCAGCGGCGAGGATAAATTTGGAAATCGGCTGATTTTTCGGGTTGACCGTGGGAAGTAGTTTTTCGGCCTACTGGTTTGTCTGTGCCGGGCTGTTTCCCTACTTGTCGGCCTGATTTATCTTGTCGAGAGCGGCGGCGAGGGTGGGGATGATCGCCTCGACTTCGCGGGCGTAGTCGGCGGCGGCGCTCAGGATGTCGCCGACGATGGGCGGCGGAAAGAGGGCGGCCGCGATGGTGACGGGATCGGCCTTGGTCAGCGCCGCGTCGAGTTCATCTCCGCTACGTTGTTCGGGATGGCGTTGCCAGTAAATCTGCCAATAGTTGAGCATCGTTTCGCCTAGCGTTGCGCCGGCGGCCCGGTCGGTGCCGGCAAGGCGGGCGGCCTGGCCGGCAATGCGGCTGGTGATTTCCTGGTAGAAAGCCATGGTGTAGGTGTCGGCCGGTTCCGGAATGGCCTGGAAGGCGTAGGCATAGAAAGTCGCCCGCAGGTAGTGCCGGGCGGACTGTACATAATCATGGCTGGTGATGGCCAGGTCGCCGAGCAGTCGGTAATTGTTGGCGAGCAGTTCGGAGTCGCGTTCGGCCAACGGCGCATCCTCGCCCCCGGCGGCGCAGCCGGCTTCGGTCAGCGAGCGCTTGGCGTATTCTGCCGAACCGTCGAGGCTGCCTTGCTCAAGGAGATATTGGGCGACGTAAAAGCACAGCCAGGCCGCCACCCAGAGGTCGCCATCGCGATGGAAAATGTCGTGGGCGGCAGCATAGCGTTTGAGGGCGCCCTCGTGGTCGTGGCGGCCGTAGGCGTAGGCCTCGGCCAACAGGAAGTCGGTGAAGCCGCGCACCCGGCGGGCGTCTTCATCGCGGATGGCGGCGATTTCGCCTTCCAGCCCGAGGCCTTGCCGCAGGCGGGTGAGCGAACGTTCGACCTCGTTCCAGTTGCCACGGGCGGCCTTTTCGTAGCCTTCCGGGTAGGCGTTCTGAAACGTGGCGAGTTGTTCGAGTCCCTGGCGCACCTTGGGATCGACGCTGCGCCGTTGCTGCCATTCGAGCAGGAGGCGCTCGCAGAAGGGGAAGCGCTGGTAATAGCCCCACCACCAGAAGGCGTCGAAATAGACGCGCAGGAAGGCCTGCACGCTGCTTACCGCGTTGCCGG
Organism: Azonexus sp.; assembly: GCF_036170495.1. Lineage (GTDB taxonomy): Bacteria > Pseudomonadota > Gammaproteobacteria > Burkholderiales > Rhodocyclaceae > Azonexus. Next base: position 21,037 of record NZ_JAVHPH010000102.1, on the reverse strand, counting down.
CGTGGGCCAGATGGTAGAGCCAGGCGTCCTTGGTCGCCTGCCAGTCGGTCTGTTCGTAGCGGTACCAGCCGAGGTAGGCGACCGGGTTGTCGTCGATGTCCTGCTGCAATTGCCGGGCGTAGTAATTGACGGCCTGGTGGTGCAGCGCCTGGGATTCGGTCAGCGGCAGCTTGGTCCGGGCATATTCGGCGATCACCCGGTGCATGGTGTATTCGCCGTCGCCGTAGTGCTCGATCAGGCCGATGTCGCTCAGGTCATACAGCACGGCCGCTTCGGTGCCGGCAACTTGCCGGGCGATGTCCTTGGAAAAGGTGTTGGGCTTGGGGCGGAAGATGGCCAGGTTGAGGATGGCCCGCCGCGCCTCGTCGGAGCGCAGGGCGGCGAAGCTGACTTCGATGATTTCGGCCAGCGAATGCGCGCCGGCCTCCTCGTCGGGGTTGATTTCCAGCCGGTGGCCGGCTTCGGCCATGGTCTGGAAGGCGCTTGCGGTGCGGTCGGGGTCGCCGTCCGACGATTCGCGGCGCAGGTATTTGCCGATCAGGACCAGGGCTAGCGGCAGGCCATAGACGGCGCTGACCAGATTGCTCGCCCCATCAAGGTCGTAGGCGACTGCCTTCGGGGCGATTTCGGTGAGCAGCCGGAGGCCGGTCGCGGCATCGAGTTCCGGCACCAGTTCGGGGTCGCCGAGCATGGCGGCGACGTCCTTGCAGCGCGTGGTGATGATGAAGACGCCGCGCGGGACGAGGTGCATGAATTCCCGGGCTGCCTTGTTCTGCCAGACGTCGTCGAGAATGACCAGAATCCGGCGATTGCCGATCGCTGCCTTGACCGTCGTTTTCCAGTCGTCGATGCTGGCCAGGCTGGCCTTGCGTTCGTCGGGAACCTGCAAGGCCGTGGCCCAGCGGCGCAGCTGTTCGCCGACCATGGGCTGGCGCCCGAGGTCGGCCCAGAGTACGCCGTCGAAGTGGTCGAGCAGGCGTTGGCGATCGGCCAGCAGGGCCTGCGCGACTGTCGTCTTGCCGACGCCGGGCAGAAACAGCAGGCTCTGGCTTTTGCCGGCGATGGCCCGTTCCCAGACCTGGCGAACCAGTTCGTCACGGCCGACGATGGCGTGGTCACGGTCGAACTCGGGGGCCAGGAAGGGCGGTTCGAGTTCGGGTGACGGTGGCGGCGCCGCAACCGGCACGGCCCCCGGCTGGCGATCCAGATGCGCCGTGAAACAGGCGCTCAGGAGCTTGCGGAACAAGGCGGCGAATTCGGCCGGGTCGGCGTAGTCGTGGCGGCCACCGGCGGCCGAGCCGTCGGCATTCTGGAGGCGCTCGAGAAAGCTGCCGACGGCCCGGTATTGCTTGAGCTTGGCGTCGAAGTCTGGGTCGTCGAGCTCGACCCGCGGCTTTTCGCTGCGCCGGAAAATCCAGACCTCCTTGCCGGCGGCCAGGGCGTTTTCGTATTCCGAGACGGTGCCGGATTCGTAGCGGCTGCCATCGCTACGCACGCAATCGGCGGAAACCGGCGTGCCGAGCCGGCTCCACAGGATGACGATGGTCAGGTCGCAGGCGCTGGCCGGTCCCTTGTAAAGATTGACGCCGAGCTGCGGGGTGATCCCGGCCGGCATGGGCGAAGGCGCATCGGGGTCGTCGTAGGCAATCGCTTCGCTGGTGATCTTGCCGCGATAGGCCGGGTCGCGCGGCAGGGAGTCGATGACTTCGCGGGCCAGACGCCGCTCGTCGCCGACATCGCCGGGCGAAGAAATGAAAACTCTCAGGTGGAGTGGTGCGCTCGTTGTCACGGCGCGCTAGTCCAGGATCTGCCGGCCACTGGCATCGAACCGGTAACTGCGGAGCGGGGCGCAGACCTGGACCTGGTAGGAGGCGAAGTATTTCTGCCGCCCAACCTCCTGGGCCGCCAGATGCTCCGGATGGTCGCGCCAGGCGGCGAGGGTTTCCTGACTGTCGAACTCGACGATGGAGACGTTTTCGCCATCGGCGGCGGCGAAATCCTTGTAGGAGATGAAGCCGGGCATGGCCGAGGCAATCTCGACCATCCGTTCGCCCAGGGCGGTCAGGGTTTGTTCGTCGATGCCATCCTTGAGTCGGGTACGGAAAACGATGACCACCATGGCTGCCTCCTTCCGGATCGGAATCATGAACCTATCGTCGTTCAAATATTCATATGCGTTGACGGCAGCCGCTGGCCAGGGTTCCCGTCCTTGCGGTAATGTCGGGGCATTCCGGATTTGGCCGATTTTTCCGGTTGACCGTAGCAATCGACGCGAGCCTGTTCCATCAAGGAGACTTGTCCCATGCCTGGAATATTCATCAGTTACCGTCGCGACGATCAGGCCGGTTTTGCCGGCCGTCTGGCCGATGCACTGGTCTCGACCTTCGGCGCGGACAACGTGTTTCGTGACATCGAAGACATTCACCCGGGTGAGGATTTTGTCGTTGCCATCGAGCAGCAACTGGCTGCCGTCGATGTGATGCTGGTGGTGATCGGCCCGGCGTGGCTGACCGTGAGCCGGAATGGCATGCGCCGCCTCGACGAGCCGGATGATTTCGTCCGGCGCGAAATCGAGGCCGGCTTGAAGTCGGGCAAGGCGGTGCTACCGGTGCTGGTCGGCGGGGCAGCGATGTCGGCGGAAAAGGATTTGCCGCCGGCCATGGCGGCGCTGGCCCGACGCCAGTCTTTCATTCTTTCGGATGTCGGATGGACATCGGATGTGGCGCGGCTGGTCGAGACGATCAAACCGTTCTTCCCGGCCAGTCGTCGTCCTGCCCAGCGTTCCCGGCTGCTCTGGGGGCTGGCTGCCCTGGCCGTGATCGTGCTGCTGGCCGTTGGCTTGACAGGCAACTGGCCGGAGCGGTCATCAGCTGGGCCGACGCCGGTTTCCTCTGAACTGGCCCAAAGTCTTTCCGGGCGCTGGTTGGCGACCGTCAAATACGACTGGGGCGCCGAGCACGCCGAGCGCTTCGACCTGCGAGTGGAAAATGGCGAGGTGCATGGCACCGCCAGCTATCTGCGGGTGGCGCGGACCGTTGAACAGGGCGCTATCAAGGGCGAGCAACTCAATTTTGTCACCCACAGCCAGGAGGTGGCAGGCGATGGTCCGGGCCGCGAGGTGACGCATCGTTACCTCGCAACGCTCAAGGCCGGCGAGCTGCATTTTGTGCTGGAAAGCGGTGGGGGCCTTAGCGTCCACACGCCAGTTGAATTCGTTGCCCGGCGGGAAGCCGGGAAATGACGGTTCCTGGCCGGTCAGGCGGGTTTTTCGCTGCCTGATTCGGTCAGTTTCTGGACGATCAGGCTGCCGACCATGTCGCCTTCGACATTGACCGCCGTGCGCACGGTGTCGAGGATGCGGTCGATGGGGAGCAGGATGGCAATCGCCGCGGTGGGCAGGCCGACCGATTCGAGGACCAGCACCATGCTCAGCATGCCAACGCTGGGGATGCCTGGAGCGCCGATGGCGCCGAGCATGGCAACAAAGAAGATGATGAGCTGGTGGGCGAGATCGAGCTCGATACCGGCCAGCCGGGCGACGAACAGCGCGGCGGCCGCTTCGTAGAGCGCCGTGCCGTCCATGTTGGCGGTGGCGCCGAGCGGTACGACGAAATTGGCGATGTCCTTTTTGACGTGCAAATGCTGCTCGGTACAGCGCAGCGTGATGGGCAGCGTGGCAGCGCTCGAACTCGTGGCGAAGGCGGTGATCAGTGCTTCCTTGGCGCCTCTCCAGAAACGCAGTGGCGACATTCGGGTGACCAGCCAGAGGAGCAGCGGCAGGACGACGACGCCGTGGAACAAGGTTGTGCCGACGACGACGCTGATGAAATGGGCGAGGCTGGCGAGCAGATCGGCATTTTGCGTGGCGACCAGTTGCAGCAGCAGCGCGGCGAGGCCGAACGGGGCGAGGTGCATGATCCAGCCGACGATGAGCAGGCAAAGCTCCTGCAATTCCTGAATCAGCACGCGCAGGTTTTTGTAGCGCTCGCCGCCGATGACCAGCGCAATGCCGAGAAACAACGCAATGATGACGACGGCCAGAATGTCGCCCTGGGCCAGCGCCTTGAACGGGTTCTGGAACAGCCCGCGCATGAACTGGGCGAGGTAGTCGGGCAGCGGCATCTGGCGCGCCTGGAAATCGCGCGTGGCGTCGGCGAACATGGCCAGGTGCAGGCCCTCGCCGGGGCGGAACAGGTTGGCGGCGCCGAGGCCGAGGACAATGGCCAGCGCCATCGACAGCGCAAAGAAGGCGAGCGTCGTCGTCCACACCCGGTGCATCTGCTGATGGGCGCGCAGATTGGCAACGCCGCAGACAATCGACGAAAAGACCAGCGGCACGAGCACCATGCGCAACAGATCGAGAAACAGGTTGCCAAGCATCTTGGCGCCGTACAGCGTGTTGCCGACGACGGCATCCGCAGCCGGCTGGGTGGCCAGCCATAGACCGCCGGCGATGCCGAGTAGGCAGCCGATCAGGATCCGGGTGTTGAGCGAGGGACGGGGCATCGGGCGCGTTGAGTTGGAGGTAGCGCCATTTTAGCGGCATTGCCCGGGGTTTCAGTTGGCGTGGCGAACCGGGCAGATTTCAATTTTGACCGTTTTTTCCGGTTGACCGTAGCCAGCCCGGTTGGCCGTCGAAGGGTGGCTTCAGCGTCTCGGGCGCGCTTAACCAAACACCGTGATCTTCAACTTTTCCAGAAAATTCAGTTCGGCCCACCAGGCCAGGCCTCTTTCCCGGAATTCACGGCCTTTTTCAGTCAGGATCAGTTTGATGGCGCCGAATTCGGTTTTGCCGTTGTCGGCGATGAAGCCGGATTCCATCAGGAATTGGGCGATGGCCGGTTGGACCTGTTGGCCGGAGAGTGTCCAGCGCGCGCCGTAGCCATCGTCGTCGCCCGTGAGCATCAGAATGGGCTCGAACGGGCCCATCAGGCGAAGCACCTGCAGGGTTTCGGCGCGTTGCGGGATGGTGTTGGTGTGCATAGTTCTGACCGCCGAATCAATACGGGATTCGATCCGGATTGGCCGCCCAGCGTTCCAGCGGTTCGAGCGAACCGGGCGTTGGGTGGTGTTCCATGACGATGCTGCGCGCCGAAAAATGCCGGTTCAGTTCGCTGTAAAGTTCATCGTCGCAGAAGCCGATGGCGGCTGCTTCGGCCCGGCTGTTGGCGAAGACGATGCGTTCGATGCGCGCCCAGTAAGCGGCGGACAGGCACATCGGGCAGGGTTCGCTCGAGGCGTAGAGGGTGCAGCCGGGCAGGTGGAAATGGTCGGTGCCGGCGCAGGCCGTGCGGATGGCGCTGATTTCGGCGTGGGCCGTCGGGTCGTGGCTGGCGACGACGCGGTTCCAGCCTTCGGCGATGATCTTGCCGTCGCGCACGATGAGGGCGCCGAACGGCCCGCCTTCGCCGCTTTCGCTGCCGTGCCGGGCCAGTTCGATGGCGCGGGCGAGAAACTGGTCATCGGTCATCTGGGCGATCCTTCCTGAGGGCCGGGCGATCAAATAGTCGATGTTATTATACGGCCCCCATCATGGCGGGAGCATGTGCTCCGCCGCAATCAGGCATGCGTCTCACCAAACTCAAACTCGCCGGCTTCAAGTCCTTCGTCGATCCGACATCGGTGGCCGTTCCCGGCCAGTTGGTCGGCGTCGTCGGCCCCAATGGCTGCGGCAAATCCAACATCATGGATGCCGTGCGCTGGGTGCTGGGCGAGTCGAAAGCCTCCGAGCTGCGCGGCGAGTCGATGATGGACGTCATCTTCAACGGCTCGTCGAACCGCAAGCCCGTGTCGCGTGCTTCGGTTGAGCTGATTTTCGAGAACCTGCTCGGCCGGGCGCTTGGCCAGTGGTCGCAATACACCGAACTGTCGGTCAAGCGCACGCTGACGCGGCAGGGGCAGTCGGACTACTTCATCAATAATCTGAAGGTCCGGCGCAAGGACATTACCGATCTGTTCCTCGGTACCGGTCTCGGTCCGCGTGCCTACGCCATCATTGGCCAGGGCATGATCTCGCGCATCATCGAGGCTCGGCCGGACGACCTGCGCGTTTTCCTCGAAGAAGCGGCCGGCGTCACCCGCTACAAGGAGCGGCGCAAGGAAACGAACGGCCGGCTGGAGGACACGCGCGAAAACCTGCTGCGCGTCGAGGATATTCGCCTTGAACTTGGCAACCAGATGCAGCGGCTGGAGGTCCAGGCCGAAGTGGCGCGTCGTTACCAGGGGCTGAACGAACAACTGGTGCTGCGCCAGCAGGTGCTGTGGCTGCTCAAGAAGCGCGAGGCCGAGGCCGAACGGCAACGGCTGTCGTTGGAAGTCGAGCGCGCCGTGACCGATCTCGAAGCGCAAAGCGCCGCCCTGCGCGAAACCGAGGCGCGCGCCGAGGAAACCCGTGAAGCCCATTTCGCCGCCGGCGACGCCTTGCACAACGCGCAAAGCGACATGTACACGGCCAACGCCGAAGTCGCCCGGCTTGAGGCGGAAATCCGCCATCGCCGCGAATCGCGCAGCCAGCTAGAGGCGCGCCTGACCCAGCTTGAAGACGAACTCAAACACTGGAGCGAGACGGCGGAGAAGCTTACGGTCGACCGGCAAAAGTGGGAAGAAACCAAGGAAATCACCCAGCTGCGCGTCGAGGAGGCCGAGGCCAAGCTGCACGAGCACATGAACATTGCGCCGCAGGTCGAGGCCGACCACGCCCAGGCGCAGGAAGAACTGCAGCGCCTCAAGGCGCGGACGACCAACAGCGAGCAAAAACTCGAAGTCGAGCTGACCAACAAGGCGCACGCCCAGCGCGCCCTGCAGGCGATCATTCAGCGTCGCGAACGCTTGCGTGAGGAAACCGGCGGCATCAATCCGCCCGACGAACTCGACCTCGCCGAGAAGGAAGAAGAGCTGGCCCTGCTGCGCGAGGAGTTGGCCGGCGACCAGGATCAGCTCGAGCAGTTGCAGCAGGAAATGCCGCAGCTCGAAGCACGGCGCAAGCAAGCGCAGGGCGAAGTGCAGCGCATCGAACGCGAACTGGCCGCCGGGCAGGCTCGCCGCGCCGCGCTGGAGCAGATGCAGGCACGCACGCAGCAGAGCGGCAAGCTACCGGAATGGTTGCGCCGCCACGACCTCGAAAACGCGCCGCCGCTGTGGCAGAAAATTCATGTTGAAGCCGGCTGGGAAGAGGCGGTCGAGGCGGTCTTGCGCGAGCGTCTGAGCGCCATCGCCTGCGCCGATCCGGCCAAGCTCGACGCCTGGCTGCACGACCGGCCGGAAGCGCGGCTTAGCGTGGTGCTGCCGGGCGATTTTAATTTTGGCCAGAATTTCCGGTTGACCGTAGGCGTGCTATCGGCGCGGGTGCGCAGCGACGAACCGGCCCTTCAGGCCGGGCTCGACGACTGGCTCGGCCATGTGCGCACGGCAGAAACGCTGGCCGAGGCGTTGGGGCAGCGCGCCGATCTGCCGCCGGGGGCGGTCATCGTGACGCGCGACGGCGATCTGGTCAGCGCCGCCAGCGTCACCTTCTTTGCGCCGGATCAGGGCGAACACGGCCTGCTCGAACGCCAGCGCGAAATCGAAGCGCTCGGCGAAGGCATCGCCATGGCCGAGGAAAAGGCCGAGTCCCTCCGCGAACAGCTGCTCATGTTCGACGAGCAGGTCGAAGACAAACTGGCCGAGATGGGCGAAATTCGCCAATACGTCGCCGATCGCCAGCAGCGCGTGCATGCCGTGCAGATGGATGTGCTCAAACTGGCACAGGCCATCGAGCGCCACAAGGAACAGAAGGCCCGCCTGCAGGAGCAATTGGCCGAGTTGGCCGAGGAAGAAGAGGGCGAACGCGAGCGGGAAATGGCCGCCGACGAGCGCATCGCTGAAATCCGCGATGGGCTGAGCCGCATCCGCGTGCTCGTGCACGGCGCGCAAACCCGGCTCGACGAATGCGAAAGCGCCGTGCGCGCCGAGCGCGAGCGCAACGCCGATTTCGACCGCGCCCTGCGCGAAGCGCAGTTCTCGCTACGCGAATGCGACGGCAAGCTGCAGGACGTTTTCGCCCAGCAGGCCATGGCCCAGCGCGAGCTCAACCGTATCGAGAAGGACCGCGCCCAGTGTGCCGAGCAGGTCGAGGCGGCGCCGCCGGATGTCATGGAAGGCGCGCTGCAGGCGGCGCTCGAAGCGCGTCAGGTGGCCGAGCAGGTGCTGGCCGACAAGCGCGATGCGCTCGAAGCGGCAACCAACGCGTTGCGTGGTTTTGAGGAACAGCGCCTGCGTATCGAGCAGGGGCTTGAGCCGTTGCGGGTGCGGATCGGTGATTTGAAGCTGAAAGAGCAGGCGGCAGCGCTCAATACCGAACAGTTCGCCATGCAGTTGCTCGAAGCCGGCGCCAACGAAGAGGCACTGCAAGCCGAACTCGGCAATGCGCGACCGGCTGGACTGCAGGGCGAAATCACCCGGCTGACCAACGCCATCGCCGAACTCGGCGCCGTCAATATGGCTGCCCTGCAGGAACTTGAAACGGCGACTGAGCGCAAGGGCTACCTCGACATGCAGGCGGCCGACCTCAACGAGGCCATGGAAACGCTGGAAAACGCCATCCGCCGCATCGACCGCGAAACGCGCGACCTGCTGCAAAGCACGTTTGATACGGTCAACGGCCATTTCGGGCGGCTTTTCCCGGAACTCTTTGGTGGCGGACGCGCCGAGCTGGTGATGACTGGCGACGAAATTCTCGATGCCGGTGTCCAGGTCATCGCCCAGCCGCCGGGCAAGAAAAATTCGACCATCCATCTGCTCTCCGGCGGCGAAAAGGCGCTGACCGCGATTGCCTTGGTCTTCTCGATGTTCCAGCTCAATCCGGCGCCGTTCTGTCTGCTCGACGAGGTCGATGCGCCGCTCGACGACAGCAACACCGAGCGCTTCTGCGAAATGGTCAAGAAAATGTCAGGGGCAACGCAATTCCTGTTCATTTCCCATAATAAAATCGCCATGGAAATGGCCGAACAGCTGGTCGGCGTCACCATGCAGGAAAGCGGTGTCTCGCGCGTGGTGGAAGTGGATATTCAGGAAGCCTTGAAAATGAGGGATGCGGCTTAAATGACCGAGCTTCAATTAGGATTGATCGGGCTGGGTGCGACGGCAGTGGTCGGCGTCTTCGGCTACAACAAATGGCAGGAATACCGCCAGCGCAAACTGGCCGAGGCGGTGCTCAAGCCGCATCACGCCGACATTCTGCTCGGCGACGGGCCGAAGACGCCGTCGCAACCGCAGGTGGTTGAGCGCAGCGAACCGGCCTTTCGCGTAGACACGCCGGCGCCCGGTGGTGAGCGCGTCGAACCGGTTTTCGTCGATCCGCATCCGACATTGCCGTCGGAGGACATGATTGCCGCGACGGACGATATTCCCCTGCCCGAAGCGCCGGCTTTCCAAACACCGGCGGCGCCGGCACCGATGTTCGCGCAGGCTCCAGCCGATATTTCGGCTGACATGCCGGATGATGTTCCAGACGTTCCTGCCGGCGCCTTGCCAGCCGAACTGCTCGACCCGCGGCTCGAATTCATCGTGGCCATGGAACTGGTCGAGCCGGTTTCCGCCATGGACATCATCCATTCGCAGCGTCCCGCCCTGGTCCGCCTCAGCAAGCCCGTGCATTGGGTCGGCTACAACGAGCGCAGCCGCGAATGGGAACGCCTGGCGTCCGATAGCGACCTCAAGCTGCGCCGCCTGCGCGTCGGCCTGCAACTTGTCAATCGTCAGGGCCCGCTTTCCGAAGGCGACATGACCATCTTCACCAACGCCATGCAGGCGCTGGCCGACGAGCTGATGGCCGTGGCCGACATGCCCTCGTCGCAGGTCCTCGACCAGGCGGCCGAAATCGATCAGTTCTGTGCTGCGGTCGACCTCGAAATCGGCCTCAATCTGGTCAGTCGTGGCAGTGCCTTCACCGGCACCAAGATTCGCGCCCTGGCCGAAGCGGCCGGCCTGGTGCTCGGCCTGGGCGGTGTCTTCACGCGCTACGACGACAACGGCCGTGTCCTGTTCAGCCTGCAAAACTATGAAAGTACGCAGTTCTCGGCCGACACGCTGCGCACGTTGACGACCCACGGCCTGACTTTCCTGCTCGATGTGCCGCGTGTCGATCACGGCGAACGCACCTTCACGCAGATGACTGAGATCGCCAAACGCTTCGCCGAAACGCTCAACGGTGCGCTGGTCGACGACAATCGCCAGCCGCTCAGCGAATCGCAGCTCGACCACATCCGCCGCGAATTCATCGGCAAGCCGCAGGCGACGATGGCCAGCTACGGCCTGGTAGCCGGTTCGCCCCAGGCCCTGCGGCTGTTCTCCTGATGGTCGCTCCCGCCGTGGCAGCGGAGCGCGCGGCCGAGCTGCGCGCCGAGCTGGAGCGTCACAACCACGCCTATTACGTCCTCGATACGCCGACCATTCCGGATGCCGAGTACGACAAACTGTTCCGCGAATTGCAGGGGCTGGAGGCTGACTATCCCGAACTGCTGACGGCCGATTCGCCGACCCAGCGCGTCGGTGGCGCCGCGCTCAAAGAATTCCCGCCGCGCCGGCACGGCGTGCCCATGCTCTCGCTCAACAACGCTTTTGCGCCGGAGGAAGTCGAAGCCTTCGATAAGCGCGTGCGCGACGGGCTGGAGACGATTGCCACGGTCGACTACGCCGTCGAGCCGAAATTCGACGGCCTGGCCATCAGCCTGACCTACGAAAAAGGCGTGTTTACCTGCGGCGCCACCCGCGGCGACGGCGTGACCGGCGAGGAAGTGACACCCAACCTGCGCACCGTACGCAACATCCCGCTGCGCCTGCACGGCGAGGGCTGGCCGGCGCTGATCGAGGTGCGCGGCGAAGTGCTCATGTTCAAGGCCGATTTCGCCGAGCTCAATGCCCGCCAGCGCCAGCGCGGCGACAAGGAATTCGCCAACCCGCGCAACGCCGCCGCCGGCAGCCTGCGCCAGCTCGATTCGAAAATTACCGCCAGCCGGCCGCTGTCTTTCTTCGCTTACGGCGTTGGCGCCGGGGCGGATGCGCTGGCCGTCAAAACGCACAGCGAACTCATGGAAAAACTCGCCGCCTGGGGTTTTCCGGTGGCCGCCGAGCGCGCCGTCGTGGGCGGTGCCCACGGTCAACTGGAATTTTTCGCCAAAATTGGAAGCTTGCGGCCGGGTCTGCCCTACGACATCGACGGCGTAGTCTATAAGGTCAACCGGCTCGACTGGCAGGCGCGCCTCGGTTTCGTCTCACGCGCCCCGCGTTTCGCCATCGCCCACAAATTCCCGGCCGAAGAGGCGCTCACCGAAGTGCTTGGCATCGATGTCCAGGTCGGCCGCACCGGCGCGATTACCCCGGTCGCCCGGCTCAAGCCGGTTTTCGTCGGCGGCGTTACGGTGACCAACGCGACGCTGCACAACGAGGACGAAGTCCGCCGCAAGGATGTGCGAGTCGGCGATACCGTCATCGTCCGCCGGGCCGGCGACGTTATTCCGGAAGTCGTTGCCATCGTCCCGGAAAAGCGGCCGAGGCGCGACCTGTTCGGCGGCGAGCCGCTGCATCCGCCGTTTGAGCTGCCCAAAATTTGCCCGGAATGCGGGTCGACCGTAGCCAGGGGCGAGGACGAAGCCATCGCCCGCTGCACCGGTGGCCTTTATTGCCCGGCCCAGCGCAAGCAGGCGCTGTGGCACTACGCGGCGCGGCGGGCCATGGACATCGAAGGCCTGGGCGACAAGATTGTCGATCAGCTGGTCGATGCCGGCCTGGTTCATACGCCAGCCGATCTCTACGGGCTGACCGTCGAAACGCTGGCCGGGCTCGACCGCATGGGCGAAAAATCGGCCCAGAACCTCGTCGCTGCCATCGATGCCAGCCGGCAGACGACGCTCGCCCGTTTCATCTTTGCGCTCGGCATCCGCAATGTTGGCGAGGCGACGGCGCGCGATCTGGCCCGGCATTTCGGCAAGCTCGATGGCATCATCGCGGCCGATCGCGCAACCTTGCAGCTGGTGCCCGATGTTGGGCCGATTGTCGCGGCCAGCATCGTCACTTTCTTCGCTGAGTCGCATAACCGGGAAATCATCGCCCAGCTACGCGCTGCCGGCCTGCATTGGACGGAAGGCGAAGCGGCAGATGCCGGGCCAAAGCTGCTGGCCGGCAAGACGCTGGTTCTGACCGGCACGCTGCCGAGGCTCAAACGCGACGACGCCAAGGCGATGATCGAAGCGGCTGGTGGCAAGGTGGCTGGCTCGGTATCGAAAAAAACCGATTTCGTGGTCGCTGGCGAGGAAGCTGGCTCCAAGCTGGAAAAGGCCTTGGAGCTGGGCGTCGCGGTGATCGATGAAGCTGAATTGTTGAAATTGCTCGAAAAGGGAGTTCAAGAATGAAAAAAGTTCGCAAAGCCGTATTTCCGGTGGCCGGTATGGGCACCCGTTTTCTTCCCGCCACCAAGGCCAGCCCGAAGGAAATGCTGCCCATCGTCGACAAACCCTTGATCCAGTTCGCCGTCGAGGAAGCGGTTGCCGCCGGTATTACCGACATGGTCTTCGTGACCGGCCGTTCCAAGCGCTCGATCGAAGATCACTTCGACAAGGCCTACGAGCTCGAAAGCGAACTCGAAGCGCGCGGCAAGAGCGAATTGCTCGACTTCGTGCGCAACATGATTCCGAAAAATATCAACTGCATCTACATCCGCCAGGCCGAAGCCCTTGGCCTTGGCCATGCCGTGCTGTGCGCCAAGCCGGTGATTGGCGACGAACCGTTCGCCGTGATCCTGGCCGACGACCTGCTCGACGGCAACCCGCCGGTCATGAAGCAGATGACTGACACCTACGACTACTACTGTTGTTCGGTGCTCGGTGTGCAGGATGTGCCGCGTGCCGACACGCGCAGCTACGGCATCGTCGATGCCCGCGCCGTGGCTGATCGGGTCGAGCAGATCAACGCCATCGTCGAGAAGCCGAAGCCCGAGGATGCCCCGTCGACGCTGGCCGTGGTCGGCCGCTACATCCTGACGCCGCGCATCTTCCATCACCTTGAAAACGTCAAGCCGGGCGCCGGCGGCGAAATCCAGCTGACCGACGGCATCGCCTCGCTGCTCAGCGAAGAGCAGGTTCTCGCCTATCGCTACGACGGCACGCGCTACGATTGCGGCTCCAAGTTGGGCTACCTGCAGGCGACGGTCGTTTTCGGCCAGCGCCACCCGGAAGTCGGCGCCGAATTCGATGCGTACCTGAAAAGCCTGGGAGGCTGAATGGATTTGCAAAAAGCACAGGCCATGCTGGCCAATGCCGAATTGATTCACAGCGAGGCGGCGGTACAGGGGGCGGTGGCCGAAGTCGCCGCGGCCGTTCGCGCGCGCCTCGCCGACAAGTACCCGCTGGTCCTCTGCGTGATGACCGGCGGCGTCGTCTTCTGCGGTCAACTGCTCACCCAGCTCGATTTTCCGCTCGACTTCGACTACCTGCACGCCACGCGCTACGGCCCGGAAACGCAGGGCGGCAAGATTTCCTGGCGCTCGGCACCGTGGACCTCGGTCAAGGGGCGCTCGGTGCTGGTCGTTGACGACATTCTCGATGAAGGCGTGACGCTCGCCGCCGTCAAGGAAAGCCTGCGCCGCATGGGGGCCGAAGAGGTGCTGACTGCCGTCTTTGCCGACAAACTCAACGGCAAGGTCAAACCGATTGCCGCCGATTTTGTCGGCCTGACCGTGCCCGATCGCTTTGTCTTCGGCTTCGGCATGGATGCTGGCGGCGTCTGGCGCAACCTGCCGGCCGTCTATGCCATGAAGGACGACGCATGAGTGGTACCACGGTCACCGAGTTCATCGGTTACTGGGAAACTGAAGGCCAGGCCTACGTCCGGCGCGGCGATTACGACTGGATGGCAGCGCTGGTCCCCGGCCAGCGCGTGCTGGAAATCGGCTGCGGCGTTGGTTTTGCCACGCAGGCGCTGGCCAGGCGTGGTTTGACCGTGCTCTCCATCGATTCGCTGGGCGAATGCCTGGAACTGACCCGGCAACGCGTCGAAGGTGCCGATGTGACGCTGCTACTGGCTGATCTGACGGCACTGACCGACGCGCAGCGCGCCGCCATCGAAGCCTTCGCGCCCGATACGGTGGTCTGCTGGCTGATGGGCGCGCCAGCCGAGACGACCGGCGCGCTGCCGACTGATGCCGGCCGCGCGGTCATCGCCTACCGCGAAAAGCTGCATCGTCTGGTCGCCGAGCTGGCCGCCGGGTTGCCGACCGTGCAGGCTTTGCATTTCGTCGATCGCACGGTGATTCCGTGGCAGGCCAAGGACATTGGCCGCGATACGCTGGTCAATTACCATGGTGGCAAAACCCTGCTCGACCTGCCATTTGTTGCGGTGCGTGCCAACGCCCTCTACCGCAAGCTGGGCGACGATACGGTCAACAACGCTCCAAACCGAAAAATGCACCCGTCGCTCAAGGGCGTGGTGCCGACGCTGGCTTCGTTGCTGGCGGAAAGGAAAAAATAATATGTTGGCAATCATCGGCGGCAGCGGCCTGACCACGCTGTCCAATCTCGACGTTTCGCACCGCGAAGTCGTCCGCACACCTTACGGCGAAGCCTCCGGCGCGCTGGTTTTCGGGCAGATCAGCGGCCAGCCGGCGGTTTTTCTGCCGCGCCACGGCTACGGCCACACCATTCCGCCGCATATGGTCAATTACCGGGCCAATATGTGGGCACTGCATCACCACAAGGTGACCGGCATCATTTCGGTCGCCTCGGTCGGCAGTATTCGCCCCGACCTGCAGCCCGGCGACATCGTCCTGCCCGATCAGATCATCGACTACACCTGGGGCCGCAAATCAACGATGTTCGACGGCAACGGCACGCCCGTTACCCACGTCGACTTCACCGAACCCTACGATGCCGAGCTGCGCCGGCGCATTCTGGCGGCTGGCCAGCAATTGAGCATCGAGATCAAGGTCGACGCGGTTTATGCCGCGACGCAGGGGCCGCGCCTCGAAACCGCAGCGGAAATCAATCGCCTGGAGCGCGACGGGGCCGATGTCGTCGGCATGACCGGGATGCCGGAAGCCATCCTGGCTCGCGAACTCGGTTTGCCCTATGCCGCGATCAACGTCGTCGCCAACCATGCGGCGGGCCGTGGCAACAGCATCAACGGCATCCACTTCGAAAGCCTCGAGCACGTGCTGCACGAGGCGATGGGGCGGGTCAAGTCGGTCATCGAGACGCTGGTCGGCAGTACCGATAGTTGCCAGCCGATGGGGATGTCGGTTTAGTCGGGAGTAGGGAGTTATTAGTAGTTAGCGCTAGCGACTAACAACTAACCAACCTTCAGACGTTCCATCAGTTCGGTTTCCAGCCTGATGCGTTTGCTGGTGTCGCGCAGGTCGCCACCGCTGATCAGGAAAACGTCTTCGGCTCGTTCGCCGAGCGTCGTGATTTTGGCGGTATGCAAATAGGCACCGTGCTCGGTGAGCGTGTTGGCCACTGTGTAGAGCAGTCCGGGGCGGTCGGCGGCGGTCAGCGACAGGATGAAGTGCGATCCCTTTTCGTCGCCGTGAATGCCGACTTCGGGCTTGATCGGGAAATGCTTGACTTGCCGCGACAGGCGCCCCGCCGACGGGACATCAATCGGCATCTGAAGGACTAGCCGCTGTTCCAGTTCGTGCTCGATGTAAGCGACCATTTCCCGGTCGTTGTCGCGGTTTTCAACATCCAGCACGACGAAGCTGTCGAGCGCGTAGCCATGCGCCGTGGTGTGAATCTTGGCATCGACAATGCTGTAGCCGGCGCGGGCGAAGAAGCCGACGATGCGGGCGAAAAGATCGGGCTGGTCCTGGGTGTAGACCATGACCTGGAGGCCGTCGCCTTCCTGGTAGGGGCGGGCGCGGACGACCGGCTGGTTGTTGTAGATGCGGTAGTGCAGTGAGCGCGTGTGCCAGGCAATTTCTTCGGCCGAATGGCGCAGGAAATAAACGGTGTCGAGCTGCTTCCACAGGCGTTCGTGGACGGTGTCGGAGAGCGCGAAGAAGCGTAGCAGGCGCATTGCTTCGGCCTGGCGTTCGGCGATGACGCCGTGCGTGGCGGGCGCTTCGCCACGATTCAGGTGGTGCTGGGTGAGGTAGTAGAGATCGGCCAGCAGCTTGCCTTTCCAATGATTCCACACTTTCGGGCTGGTCCCCCGGATGTCGGCGTGGGTCAATAGGTAGAGCGCCTGCAGATGGCGGATGTCGCCGACCAGTTTGACGAATTTGTCGATTACGTCGGGGTCGCTGAGGTCTTCCTTTTGGGCGACGTGCGACATGACGAGGTGGTTCCTGACCAGCCAGACGACCAGTTCGCTGTCTTCCACGGTCAACCGGTGATTTTGGCAAAATTCCAAGGTGTCGACCGTACCGAGTTCGGAGTGGTCGCCGCCGCGGCCCTTGGCAATATCGTGGAACAGCGCGGCAACGTAGAGTAGCCACGGACGTTCCAGTTCGCTGACGATGCGCGAGCACAACGGGTATTCGTGGGCGAATTCGCTCATCGTGAAGCGGCGAAGGTTGCGCAGGACTTGCAGGATGTGCTGGTCGACGGTGTACACGTGGAACAGGTCGTGCTGCATCTGGCCGACGATGCGCCCGAAATTGGGCAGGTAGGCGCCCAGAATGTCGAGCTGATTCATGCGCCGGAATTCATGAATGATGCCGCGCTCGCTTTGCAGCAGTTTCAGGAACATCGCCCGGTTGGCCGGATCGGCGCGAAATTCCGGGGTCATCTGCTCGCCGGCCCGCCACAGGGCGCGTAGCGTGCGCGTGGTCATGCCCGAAAGCTCGTGGGTTTCTTGCATAACCAGGAAGCTGTCGAAAATGGCCGATGGCTCTTTTTCAAACAGGGCTTCGTCCCGGACGTCAAGCAGGTTGCCGACGATCTGGAAATGCTCGTCGAGCGGCTGTGGTGTCTGTTCGTTTTCCGGGGTCAGCGCCGACGCCATGTTTTGCAGCAGGATGGTGTTGAGCAGGCAGACCGATTTGGCGTTGCGGTAGTAAACCTGCATGAGCTGTTCGGAGGCGCGCTTCGCCTCGTTCGAGACAAAGCCGTATTTGGCGGCGAGGTTGCTCTGGTAGTCGAAGAGCAGTCGATCTTCGCGTCGCCCGATCATCAAATGCAGGCGAATGCGCAGGTGGGAGAGGTAGGCCTGGCACTCCCGAGCCTGGATCATGCCTTCCTGCGTGATGATGCCGTTTTTATGCAAGTCTTCCCAGGTCGCACCGTAGCCGGCTGCCTTGGCGATCCAGAAAATGACCTGAAAGTCGCGCAGGCCACCCGGGGAATCCTTGCAGTTGGGTTCCAGGCTGTACGGCGTCTCGTTGAAACGGAGATAACGCTCCTGTTGTTCGATCCGCTTGGCTTCACAGAAGACGAGCGGGTCGAGATGGCCGCGCAGCCGTTTCTCGAAGGTGGTGAACAGCTTGGCATTGCCGGTCAGCAGGCGTGCCTCAAGCAGCGCGGTTTGAACCGTGATGTCGTTTTCGGCTTCGTTCAGACAGTCCTGGATGGTGCGGACGCTGTGCCCGATCTCCAGGCCGATGTCCCAGAATGAGCTGATCAGCCGCTCCAGTTTTTCCTGGAGAACGCCATTCGCTTCCTTGGGAAGGAGAATCAGCAGATCGATATCGGAGGCCGGGTAGAGCTCGCCACGGCCGTAGCCGCCGACCGCGGCCAGGGCCAGGGTGGCCGGAAAGTCGAACGCCCCCCAAAGTTTTTCGAGAACGCTGTCGACCTGCTGGCTACGCTCGGCGAGCAGGGCTTTGGCATCGTTGGTTCGTTCGTAGTTTTCCTGCAGACGGATTTGCGCCGCCTTGACTTCAGCGCGCAGGGCGGCAACGTCGCAAGGCATCAGTTGATCCAGTCAGGCTTGGCGCGGCCCCCGGTGGAAAGCGTCATGATTTCGTAGCCGGTCTCGGTGACCAGTACGGTGTGTTCCCATTGCGCCGACAGGCTGCGGTCCTTGGTGACGATGGTCCAGCCGTCGGCCATTTCGCGGATGGCCGCCTTGCCGGCATTGATCATCGGCTCGATGGTGAAGATCATGCCCGGCTCCAGCCGTGGGCCGGTGCCGCCCTTGCCGTAATGCAGCACCTGCGGGTCTTCGTGGAACTTGGCGCCGATGCCGTGGCCGCAGAATTCGCGGACGACCGAGCAGCCGTTCTTTTCGGCATATTTCTGGATGATCGCGCCGATGTCGCCGAGATGGGCGCCCGGCTTGACGACCGAAATGCCCAGCCACATGCACTCAAAGGTGATTTCGCACAGGCGTTTGGCCTGGATGGAACCCTCGCCGACGATGAACATCCGGCTGGTGTCGCCGTGGTAGCCATCCTTGATGGTCGTGATGTCGAGATTGATGATGTCGCCATTCTTCAGCACCCGTTCGCCGGGAACACCGTGGCAGACCTGCTGGTTGACCGAGGTACAGATCGATTTTGGGTAAGGGTTGTAGCCCGACGGCGCATAGTTGAGCGGGGCAGGGATGCAGCCTTGTACATCGACCATGTAGTCGTGGCAAAGCTTGTCGAGTTCGTCCGTGGTGATGCCAGCCTTGACGTAAGGTTCGATGTAGTCGAGGACTTCCCCGGCCAGGCGCCCGGCAATTCTCATTTTTTCGATTTCTTCTGGGGTCTTGATGCTGATGCTCATGGCGGCTGCTCTGTGGTGCGTTGGGAAGGGGCAAGGATAAATGATGGGGCGGGTTTCGCAAAGCTGAGCGCGGCCAGCGTGGCATACTTGCGCTCTTCGATTTGTGAATTTTCTGATGACGATTCTTCTGCTCGGCAAGGATGGCCAGGTTGGCTGGCAACTCCAACGTTCGCTGGCGCCGCACGGTGCTGTGGTGGCTTGTGGCCGCGCTCAGTGCGATTTGTCCGATGCGGCGCAGATTCGTTCCGTCGTTCGCCAGGTTCAGCCGTCGGTCATCGTCAACGCAACGGCTTACACGGCTGTAGACAAGGCCGAGTCGGAACCTGATCTGGCGCATCGAATTAACGCCGAGGCCCCGGGCATTCTGGCCGCGGAGGCCGCCGCACTCGGCGCCTTGCTCGTCCATTACTCGACCGACTATGTCTACGACGGCAGCAAAACCACGTCTTACGTCGAAACCGATCCGACTGCGCCGCAGAGCGTTTACGGGCAGAGCAAGCTGGCCGGTGAGGAGGCGATTCGCGCCGTCGGCGGGCGGTCGCTGATCTTCCGCACGAGCTGGGTCTTTGGCGCGCGCGGCGGCAATTTCGTCAAGACCATCCTGCGTCTGGCCCGGGAAAAGGATAGTCTCAATGTTGTTGCTGACCAGGTCGGTTCGCCGACCCCGGCAGCGCTGATCGCGACGGTGACCGGCGTCGTGTTGGCCATGATTCGCCACGGTCAACCGGAAAAAATGGCCAAAAATGAAATTTACCATCTGGCTGCCGCACGGCCGGTTAGCTGGTGCGAGTTCGCCCGGACCATCGTCGAACTGGCCGGGCAGATGCCGGGTTTCAACCTGTCCCTGAAGCCGGAAGCGATTCACGCCATCACGACGGCAGAGTATCCGACGCCGGGCCGGCGCCCGGCCAATTCGCGTCTCGACTGCACTCGCCTCGAAAGCGATTTCGGCTTGCAGATGCCCGACTGGCAACCCTATCTGGAGCGCATGCTGCAGTTGCTGGCGCTCAAGCAGAACGGTTATTGAG
>NZ_JAVHPH010000102.1:0-1232 GCF_036170495.1 Azonexus sp. | reverse complement strand
CCCTATCTGGAGCGCATGCTGCAGTTGCTGGCGCTCAAGCAGAACGGTTATTGAGCTTCCGGAACGCCTGTTCTGCTGCTATAATCCACAGGTTTTTCTCAGCCGTTATGGCTGAAAAGACGGTGGTCTGCACGGTGCAGGCGACCAAAATCCACACATCCGCCGATTAAGGGTGTCTGCCAAAATTCAATAATGGCGGACGTTTCAGGCGGGTGGAGGTTCAACCCTTAAGGAGTTTTACCATGTCCGTTACCATGCGCGAAATGCTGGAAGCCGGTGTCCACTTCGGTCACCAAACCCGTTTCTGGTCCCCCAAGATGGCCCCGTATATCTTCGGTGCCCGCAACAAGATTCACATCGTCAACCTCGAAAAGACCCTGGCCAAGTACAACGAAGCCATGGCTTTCGTGAAGAAGCTGTCGGCCAATCGTGGTTCGGTTTTGTTCGTTGGTACCAAGCGCCAAGCGCGCGAAATCATCGGTGAAGAAGCGCTGCGCGCCAAGTCGCCGTTCGTTGATCAGCGCTGGCTGGGTGGCATGCTGACCAACTTCAAGACCGTCAAGACCTCGATCAAGCGTCTGAAGGACATGGAAGTGGCCGTTGAAGCCGGCGAGCTGGAAAAAATGCCGAAGAAGGAAGCGCTGACCTTCCGTCGCGAACTGGAAAAGCTCCAGAAATCCATCGGTGGCATCAAGGAAATGGGCGGCCTGCCGGACGCCATCTTCGTTGTCGACGTCGGTTATCACAAGATCGCCATCACCGAAGCCGAAAAGCTCGGCATCCCGGTCATCGGCGTGGTCGATACCAACCACTCTCCGGACGGCGTGGCTTACGTCATCCCGGGTAACGACGACTCTTCCCGTGCCATCCAGCTCTACGCCCGCGGCGTGGCTGATGCCATCCTCGAAGGCCGCAATCAGGTCATGCAGGAAATTGTTTCCGCTGGTAGCGACGACGAATTCGTCGAAGTTGTGGACGCAGCTGAATAAAGTTGTAACGGCGGGGCGCTAAGCTCCGCCTGTTTTAAAAGCTCAGGAGAAAAATATGGCGGCAATTACCGCAAGCATGGTGGCAGAACTGCGCGGCAAGACCGACGCGCCCATGATGGAATGCAAGAAGGCCTTGACCGAAGCCGATGGTGACATGACCAAGGCCGAAGAAATTCTTCGTGTCAAGCTCGGCAACAAGGCCTCCAAGGCCGCGACCCGCGTCGCCGCTGAAGGTATCGTCGC
>NZ_JAVHPH010000101.1:0-1144 GCF_036170495.1 Azonexus sp. | reverse complement strand
TGGCGTCGCCCAGTGAAAATTCGACATTCGGGTAGGTCGACCGCAGGTTTTCGATAAGCTCTGGCGTTTCCTTCTTCAAATGTCCGCCGCGGGCGACGAACATCGGCATGACGACGATCCTGTCCGCCCCTTGCGCAATCAGCCCGGCGGCGCAGTCCGGCAAGGTCGGCGCCATGAATTCAAGGAACGCCAGCTCGACCGGCACGCTTGTCATACGCTGGCGAATGGCCGCTTGTACGCGGCGCATGGGATTGGCCCAGGCCGGGTCGCGGGCGCCGTGGGCGAAGAGGATGAGGGCAGTGGTCATGGCAAATCTTCCGTTCGATCAGTCTGGCCGCCACAACGGGCGGATGCGGGTAGGGCCGTATCTTAACGGCAGGGTTCCCGCGAACATCGCCAAAACAATAAAAAGCCAGCCATCGCACGCCATTCGCGAAATCCTTATCGTGCAGTTGGCGAGTCCTTGGGCTAGGATGAAAGCCGTTGGAGAGATGCTCCGTGCATGGCGCGAGGACAGGAATAAAAATGCCAAAATCATTCAATCGACCATTGCGCTTTTGGCGCCTGAGCATTTTTCTGTGCGGTCTTTTTGGCATGTTCTGCACCGTCCCGGCCATCGGAGCAAACGACAGCATGCCCCGCCAGCTTGATGTCGTCACCGACGACAACTACCCGCCCTATCTTTTCCGCAACTCGGCCGGTGAACCCGAAGGCTATCTGGTCGACTACTGGCAGCTCTGGGAAAAGAAAAATGGCGTAAAAATCCGGTTGACCGCAACAAACTGGGCCGACGCCCAGCAAATCCTCCTGGCTGGCCGGGCGGACGTCATCGACATGATTTTTCGCACGCCGCAGCGCGAGGCTTTATATGACTTCTCGGCGCCCTACGCTGATCTCCCGGTCGCCATCTACCATCACGCCTCGATCGCCGGCATCAGCGGCGTATCGACGCTGCGCGGCTTCCAGGTCGGGGTCAAGGCTGGCGACGCCTGCATCGACAAACTGGCCGAGAACGGCATTTCCAACCTGCTTCTTTACCGCAATTACAGCGAACTGATCGACGCGGCCCAGCGCCAGGAGGTCAAGGTTTTCTGCCTCGACGAGCCACCGGGCAATTTCTATCTCTACAAGGCCAAGGCCGAGA
>NZ_JAVHPH010000100.1:0-23665 GCF_036170495.1 Azonexus sp. | reverse complement strand
GCATCGCCAAGAAAAAGGCGTCGACGGCCATCATGCTGAGCCGTACCGAGCGCCGCCAGGTTGCGCTGCTGACCGCCAGCACGCAGGCCGGCGAGCCACAGGTTTTCACCTACGACCCGAACGACAATTATCAGGGCGGTCTCGACGAACTGGACCTGCACCGCTCGTTCAATCGCCCCAAAGTTGTCGATAAATCAGCCGGCGAAGAAGCCGATCGCGATGACCTGCCCGGTCACATTCGGCTCCGCCTCATGGTGGCGCGGCTCAAGGCGGTCGAAGCCCACGCCCTGAGCCAGGTGCCAGACACCGACGAGGCGCTTCCCGATTCAGTCCTGCTTCGCCTCAAGGAAGCGCGCCTCGCAGCCGTTGCCGCGCATCAACGCAAGTTCGGCTGATTTCTCAGCCGAGCAGGGCGTCGACCGCAGCAGAAAAATCATCGTAAACAGCAGCCGGACGGATGTCCGGATGCGCTTCGTCGCCGCCCCGGAACTTCCCCGTCCGCACCAAAATCCCCGGAATACCCGCCGCCTGCGCGCCGCCGATGTCATCGCTCAGATCGTCGCCGATCAGCACCGCCTCGGCCGGCGCGACACCCAATTCAGCCAGCGCCGCATTGAAGAAAGCCGGCGCCGGCTTGCCGGTAATTTCGGCAGCAATCCCGGCCGAATACTCCAGCCCGGCGACAAAAGCGCCCATGTCCAGCGACAGCCCATCGGGTTCCATAAAATAGCGATTGCGCGCCATCGCCATGAGCGGCAAGCCCTGCATGAGCAGCCGGAAAGCATAGTTCAGAATCGGGTAGGTGAAATGCGTCCCCATGTCGCCGAGCACGACAATATCTGGTTCGGGATGGCTTTCGCCCATTTCGGCGGCAATGTCCGGGTGAATCAGCCACAGCGGACGCAGCCCCCGGCGACGAACCAGCGTCCGCGCCGCCAGCGCCGCCGTCTGAATCTCGCTGGCGGCCAGCGTGAAGCCCATGCGCTGCAGCTTGGCGAACAAAATGTTGCTCGGCGTCCGCGTCGTGTTGGTCAGAAAACGTAGCGGCAAGCCGGACATGCGCAGCCGATCCAGCGCCCGAACCGCCCCCGGCAAGGCATCGTCGCCAGTGTGCAGAACCCCGGCCAGATCGATCAGGACGGCCTTCGGTGAAATTGTCGGCACCATCTCAGCCCCCTCAGAAAAATTTTGACCATCGTTCGATGGTCGTCATTGGCGAAAGTTTAATCATTACTGGCATGCCTGCCTTGCCGCGACGCCAACGCCCCGGCCACCCGCCGCACCGGCTTTTCCCGGTCCTTCAACAAACCCTGCAGACACCTGGGATTGGCGCGGGCACCGCTGGCTTGATAGTCGGCGAGCAAGGTCCGGCGAACGCCTTCCTTTTCCATTCCGACCACGCCGGTCAGGTAATCGAACAGGCTATCGACCAGTATTTCCGGCGTCAGGCGGTTGGTCTGGCTGGTGCTTTGCCAGAGCCAGTCGGCCAAGGCGAGGAAAGCATGGAAGGGCGACGGGCCGGCCAGCAGGAGAGGCAGGGTTTGCCGGAAGCGGCCGGAATTGGCGAGCAGATCCCAGTAGCGGGCCAGGCGGGTGAAGCGCTCGACGGTCGGTGCGTCAACCACGGCGCTTTGGCGGACGGTGTAGGGGGGTTCGGTGGCGTAGACCATGCCGTAAGCCAGGCCATGGCGAGCGATCGGCGTGCCGCGCAGGCGTTTCAGGACGCCGAGCTGGATTTCGTGCGGGCGCAGCGCATACAGGCGGTCGAAGCCGGCGGCGAAACTGGCCAGCGTTTCGCCGGGCAGGCCGAAAATGAGGTCAGTGTGCAGGTGCGCGTGGCTTTGATTGACCAGCCAATCGAGATTTTCGCAGGTTTGGTCGTTGTCCTGCCGACGTGAAATCGCCTGCTGGACCTCCGGGTTGAAGGTCTGGATGCCGACTTCGAACTGCAGCACGCCGGGCGGGAAGCGGGCGATCATGTCTTTCAACCGTTCGGGCAGGTGATCGGGAATCACCTCGAAATGCAGGAAGAGGTCCGGCGTCAGGCGGTCGAGGAAAAATCGCAGGATGCTCAGCGAGCTGTCGATCTTGAGATTGAAGGTGCGGTCGACGAACTTGAAGTTGCGCGCCCCGCGCTCGTAGAGCGTTTCGAGCGCGGCAAGAAAGCGCTCTTGATCGAAGGCCCAGGCCGTTTTGTCGAGCGAACTGAGGCAGAACTCGCACTTGAACGGGCAGCCGCGCGAGGCTTCGACGTAAAGCAGGCGATGCGCCAGATCGTCGGCGCTGAACTCGGCGTAGGGCAGGGCGATCACGTCCAGCACCGGCTGTTCGCCGGGGATCACTTTCATCAGCGGCGGCGGGCCGTCGAGCAGGGCTCGGCACAGCTTCGGGAAGCTGACGTCGCCCCAGCCGGTGATCAGGTGGTCAGCCAACCGAACGATTTCCTGCCCCTCCCATTCGTAACTGACTTCCGGCCCGCCGACGACAATTTTCAGCGCCGGCCGCGCTTGTTTGAGGCGCCGGACAACCTCGGTCGTTGCCTCGACGTTCCAGATATAGACACCAAAGCCGATGATCTGCGGTTCTTCGGCGAGCAGGGCGTCGACGATTTCCGGCACCGGCCGGGCGATGGTAAATTCGCGCAGAAGGGCCCGTTCGCGGAGCCCGGCGCCGCCATGCCGGTCCATGTTGGCGAGCAGGTAGCGCAGGCCGAGCGAGGCGTGGATGTATTTGGCGTTGAGCGTGCTGAGGATGATGGCGGGCGGCATTTCGCCATTTTGACAGCTTCGCCGAGGCCATCCGTAGCGTTCCCACGGTCAACCGGAAAAAAGGGCAAAAATCAAAATCGACAGGGCACAGAACATAAACGCTTGCTTTCTGGACAGAGGCTAAAATGCGTCATCCGTTTCGTTCGATCCGCCCCATGCTGCCTCAACCCTCCCTGCTCGGCTGGCTTCCCGTCTGGCAACGCAATTTCCTGGTCTGGCGCAAGCTCGCCCTGCCGTCCATCCTCGGCAACCTGGCCGATCCGCTGATTTACATGCTCGGCCTCGGCTACGGCCTGGGTGCCATGCTACCGACCATCGAAGGCCAGCCCTACATCGCTTTCCTGGCTGGGGGAACAGTCTGCGCGTCGACCATGAACGCCGCCACTTTCGAGGCCCTGTACTCGGCCTTTTCGCGCATGCACGTCCAGAAAACCTGGGAAGCCATCCTCAACACGCCGCTCGGGCTGGGCGATGTCGTCGCCGGCGAACTGTTCTGGGCGGCGACCAAATCGCTGCTCTCGGGCGCCGCGATTCTCGTCGTCATCACCGCCATGGGCCTAACCAACGGCCCGCTCATGCTCTGGGCGCTGCCCGCCATCGTCCTCACCGGGCTGGCCTTCGCCGCCCTCGGCCTGATCTGGAACGCGCTGGCGCCGTCCTACGATTTCTTCATGTATTACTTCACGCTATTCATCACGCCAATGACCCTCATTTCCGGCGTCTTCTTCCCGACCGACCAGCTCCCCGGCTGGCTGGCCCTGATCGGTGGCTGGCTGCCGCTGGCCCAGGGCGTCGCGCTGGTTCGCCCGCTACTCGCCGGCCAGATCCCGGCCGACGCCCTGATCCACATCATGGCGCTGCTCGCCACCACGGCCGTAGCCTTCACCATCGCCCTCCACCTGACCCGGCGCCGCCTGCTCAAGTAGACACAGTAGAATTCGCGCTAATGGAAACCCTGCTCGTCATCACCCACTGCCCGGACGAAGAAACCGCCAACGCCATCGCGCTCGCCGCCGTCGAGGCCAAGCTGGCCGCCTGCGCGAACATCCTGCCGCGCGTCCAGTCGGTCTATCGTTGGCAGGGCAAGGTCGAATCGACTTCCGAAATTCCGCTTTTTTTCAAGTCGACCGTAGCCAACTACCCGGCGCTCGAAGCCCGAATCCGCGAACTCCATCCCTACGAGCTGCCCGAAATTATCGCCCTGCCGCTCAGCCACGGCTTGCCCGCCTACCTGAACTGGGTGGCGGCAGAAACAGAGAAATGACAATCAGCCTTCACCGTTCGATAATCTGCCAAACATGCAAACGGCACAAACAGGAGGCACGGGATGTTGATTACCCGACTTAAGCTCAAAAACTGGAGAAATTTCCGTGACGTTGACGTCAAGTTAGGACCTCGCGGTTATTTGATCGGCGCAAATGCCTCTGGCAAATCCAACTTCCTGGATGTTTTTCGCTTTTTACGGACAATTGCCCAGAGCGAAGGTGGTGGCTTGCAAAAAGCCTTGAAAGACCGTGGAGGTTTGACCAAGCTCCGCAGTCTTCACGCACGCAAGGATCCCGAGGTTCGCATCGAAATCGAACTCTCGGAATCGTTGGCCGACAGTTCGCCAACGTGGAGTTACACGCTTGCCTTCAAAAGTGAGGGTAAAGGATTGCAACGTGTGCTGATTACCGAGGAGTCGGTTTATCACGGCAACGAAGAGGTGCTGGTACGGCCAGGCCCTGAAGATCGCTCCGATCCTGCCCGACTGACTCAAACCCACCTTGAGCAGATCAACAACAACGCCGGCTTTCGTGAATTAGGCGATTATTTTGCCGCCACTACCTACCTGCACTTGGTACCTCAGCTGCTAAAGCACAGTGACGAGATCAGTGGCCGGATAGTCGAAAGTGACCCGTTCGGCCAAGGCTTGTTGCAGAGAATTGCCAAAACGCAGCCAAGAACCCGAAAAGCCCGCTTGGACCGCATTCAGAAGGCGCTGGAAATTGCTGTTCCTCAGTTTTCCGAACTGGAATTTGAGCAAGATCCAATCACTGGCAGCCCCCACCTGAAGGCTAATTTCAAGCATTGGCGAGTTCATGGCTCCTGGCAAAGAGAAGATCAGTTTTCCGATGGTACTTTGCGTCTACTTGGGTTGCTATGGGCTTTGCAGGAAGGCGATGGGCTGCTACTTCTTGAGGAACCGGAGCTATCCCTAAACGATGCGATTACCGAACACATCCCGCTCATCATTGACCGCGTACTACGCAAACGAAAATCGTCGCGTCAAGTGCTGATAAGTACTCACAGCGATAACCTGATTGCCGAAGTAGGCGACCCCCAAGCAGTTCTTCTCTTAGAACCGAGCGGCAACGGATCGATTATTCGTACGCCGGACACGGCAGAGACTGAGGCTATGCAACATGGCCTCAATCCGGCGGAAGTCTTGCTCCCCAAAACCCGCCCCGAACAAATAGATCAGATGGGTCTGTTTGGATGAGTCAAATTCTGGTTGTCGGCGAAGACTCCTTAACCTGTGCGCTAGGCGAACAACTGGTTAAGGAACTGCTACCCAACTGGATCATGCCGACGGCACCGATCAACAAGAAGGGCGTCACCAAACTCATTCCCGAATTTCCACGGTTCATTAAGCAGGCAAAGTTCCAGCCCGTTTTGTGCATCGCCGACAACGATGGAAAATGTGTCAAGGAATTGCTTGCCAACTGGTTGCCCAAAGCCTTGCCCCGCAATTTTTGCCTCAGGCTTGCCGTTGCAGAAGCCGAAAGCTGGCTGATTGCCGACCGAAAATCCATCGCCGATTTTCTTGGCATCCCGGAAAAACATGTTTCGAAAACCCCTGACAACGAAGCGGACCCAAAGAGGCATGTACTGAATTTGGCGCGAAAATCTACAAATCGCGAACTTCGTCTTGAAATGGTTTCTCAGACGGATATCAGCAAGCAAGGAACCGGTTATAACCCACACCTTTGTCACTTTGTAAAAACGTATTGGTCAGCACAACGTGCAGCCGATAACTCCCCAAGCTTGGCCCGTGCAATCTTACGAATTGCAAAACTTGCTCAGGCAAACGATTAAATGACCATGCGCCTCCTCTTCCTCGTCTTTGCCTTTTTCCTCTCGCTCGCCCACGCCGAGGAATTTCTCGATCCGGCCGTCGCCTTCAAGCCCTCGGTCAAGGCCCTCGACGGGCAGACGCTCGAAATCAGCTACGAAATCGCCAAGGGCTACTACCTCTACCGCGACAAATTCCGTTTCCGCGTCGAGGCTGAAACGGTCACCTTCGGCACGCCGACCTTCCCGAAAGGCAAGGAGCATGACGACGAGAATTTCGGCAAGGTCGAGGTCTATTACAACTCGGTCGCCATCCGCGTCCCGGTCGAGCGCGCCCCGAAGGAAGTCCCCTTGGGGGGCATGTCCTCCGGCCCCTTGCCGCTAAAACTCAACGTCACTTCGCAAGGCTGCGCCGATGCCGGCATCTGCTATCCGCCGCAGACCCAGCCGCTCAGCGTCGAACTGCCCGACCCGGCCAGCGCACCGCCAGCCTCGGCAGCGCCGGCCGAAGGCGACGAAAGCGGACAAATCGCCGCCACGCTCAAGAATGCCGGCTTCTGGACCAGCCTCGCCTTCTTTTTCATCGCCGGCCTCGGTCTGGCGCTGACCCCCTGCGTCTTCCCGATGATCCCCATTCTCTCCGGCATCATCGCCGGTCAGGGCGACAAAAACTCGCATGCCCGCGGTTTCGCGCTGTCCATCGCCTACGTCCTCGGCATGGCCGTCACCTACGCCGCGGCCGGTGTCGCGGCCGGCCTGAGCGGCACGCTGATTTCCGCTGCGTTGCAAAACCCGTGGGTGCTCGGCAGTTTCGCACTGGTTTTCGTCGTGCTCTCGTTCTCGATGTTCGGCTTCTACGAACTGCAATTGCCGACCGCGCTGCAAAGCAAGCTGTCGGAAGAATCCGGCCACCTGCAGGGCGGGCGCGGCATCGGCGTCTTCCTGATGGGCGCGCTGTCGGCGCTCATCGTCGGCCCCTGTGTTGCCGCCCCGCTGGCCGGTGCGCTGCTCTACATCGGGCAGACCGGCGACGCCGTTTTCGGCGGTGCGGCGCTTTTCGTCATGGCGCTGGGCATGGGCGCGCCGCTCATTGCCGTCGGCGTGGCCGGCGGTTCGCTGCTGCCCAAGACCGGGCCATGGATGGAAGGCGTCAAGAAAGCGTTTGGCGTGCTGCTGCTGGCCACTGCCGTCTGGCTTGTCTCACCGGTCGTCCCGCCGGTCGCGGCTATGCTGGCCTGGGCGGCGCTGCTCATCATCCCGGCCATCTACCTCCATGCCCTCGACCCGCTGCCACCGCACGCCACGGGCTGGCACCGTTTCTGGAAGGGCATCGGCATCGTCATGCTGCTGACCGGCGCTGCGCTGCTCATCGGCGCCCTGGCCGGCGGCCGCGACCCGCTGCAACCGCTGGCCGGGCTGCGCGGGCCAGCCGTCGCCGCCGAAGAGACAAAGCTGCCGTTCGAACGCATCGCCTCGGTGGCCGAACTGGACGCCAGAGTCAACGCCGCCGGCCGCCCGGTCATGCTCGATTTCTACGCCGACTGGTGCGTCTCGTGCAAGGAAATGGAGCGTTTCACTCTCTCTGACCCCGCGATTCAGGGCAAATTGGCCGGTTTCACGCTATTGCAGGCCGATGTCACCGCCAACACCGAAGACGACAAGGCCTTACTGGCCAAATTCAAGCTGTTTGGCCCGCCGGGCATCATTTTTTACGATAGCAAAGGGCAGGAAATCAGCACCGTGCGCATCGTCGGTTTTCAGGACGCGGCACAGTTCATGAAATCCCTGCAGCGGGTCGCCAGCGCCGGTTAGCGTTGAAACCTCGTCAAGGTTTAGAGATCCCCGGCCGACGCGCTGCGCAGCGCCTGGCGCAAACCAAGAAGACCGAACACGCCCCCGGTCAGCACCCCGGCCAGTACGTCGAGCGCGACATGCTGACGCGTCGCCACGGTGGACCACAGAATGGCCAGACAATGCAGCCAGATCAGCCCTGACACCCAGCGACGCCCCCCGATGGTCCGGGCAATCCGCGCCAGCCAGATGGCGGCGAAAACCGCCGAGGCGACGTGCAGCGAAGGACACGCGTTGCCGCTGGCATCGACATCCTTGATCATCGCCATTTCCGGATAGAGGCGCCAGTCAATGCCGGCGGGCGGCACGCCAGTCGGGAACAGCCAGAAAATACCCAGGCAGAACAGACACAGGGCCGCCATCCAGATCCCGAACCGGACGAGCGGCTGGATTTCCCTGAGCAGCGCGGCCGGCAGCGAAACATAGACCCATAGCGAGGCGTAAACTGGAAAGGCCAGCCCGCAGACCGGAATCCACGTATCGATAAAAATCAGGGGCATTTCCGTTACCGGAAACTGCGGATTGCGCAGCACCCAGAAATAGGCCCAGAAAAAAAGCAGCATAAAGGCTGCCGTACCGACTGCCTTGAGCGGCATCTGATAGACCATCCGTGCGGCGATCTGCCGTATCCAGTGCGATCTGGCGGACGGGGGCATGGTTGGCGCGATAGCGTGGTTTGGCATGAATTGAGTCGCATGGTAGCAAAACACCAGCAGTCACAGGTAGCCGCCGGCGAAGCCTGCCACCTTTGCGGCAAGCCTTTGGAAAACATGGCCTTTCGGCTAAAATTGCCGGCTATGGAATCTATTGGCCTGATTCGCGATTTTCTCCAGGACCGCCTTGGCGTCGAGCCGGGAAATGTCGTTCCCGGGGCCCTGCTGGCTGAGCTCGGCGTAGACTCGCTGATGATGCTCGAACTGATGTTCGAGTTCGAGGATCGCTTCGGCGTCAAACTGTCCAGCGACCTGAAAACCCCCCGGACCGTCGGCGAAATGGTGTCGCTGATGGACGGGCTGATCACCAGCCAGAAGTCCTGAACGATGAGCCAGCGGCGGGTGGCGATTACTGGCCTCGGGCTGGTCAGCCCTTATGGCGGCGACCTCGCCGATTTCTTCAGGCGCCTGTGCGCTGGCCAGTCGGCCGTGCGCTACCTGCTCACCGATGATCTGCCGCGCCCGCTATCCATTCCTTTCGTCAGTTGCCCGGATTTCGACCCCGATGCCGCCCTCGGCAAGCCGCTCGCCTCGATGATGGACCGCTTCGCCCAGCTCGGCATGGCAGCCGCCTTTGCGGCCTGGGACGACAGCGGCCTGCCGCGCCAGGCCGACGGCGAGTCGCGCGATCGCTGGGGCGTGGCCTGGGGAACAGCGCTCGGTGGCACACTGGCCTACGAAAAGGGCTACCGCGAGCTGTGGCAAAAGGGCCGCGAACGCCTGTCGCCGCTTTCCGTCGTGCTCGGAATGAACAATGCAGCCAACGCCCACATTTCGATCCAGCTCGGGCTGGGCGGCGTCAGCATGAGCCACACGGTAGCCTGCGCCTCGTCGGCCATCGCCATCGGCGAAGCTTTCCGCCGCGTGCGCAGCGGCGAGGCGACGGTGATGTTGACCGGCGGCTCCGATGTGCCGCAGGCCTACGGCGTTGCCCGCGCCTGGGAAGCCTTGCGCGTCATGGCGCCGGGCGATGCCGACACCTCGGCCGCCGCCTGCCGGCCTTTTTCCGCCGAGCGCCGCGGCCTGGTGCTCGGCGAGGGCGGGGCGGCCCTGGTCCTCGAAGACTGGGCGCATGCCGTCGCCCGCGGCGCCCGCATCCACGGCGAGATCGTCGGCTACGGCACGACCTGCGACCACCACCATCTCGTCCGTCCGGAAGCCGACGGGCAAATTCGCGCCATCCGGCTCACCCTGGCCGATGCCGGCCTGAGCGCCGGCGACATCGATTACGTCAACGCCCACGGCACGGCGACGGCCGAAGGTGACCCGGTTGAAGTTGCCGCCCTGAAAGCCGTTTTCGGCGAGCGCGCGGCAAGCCTGCCGGTCAGCGCCACCAAGTCGATGCACGGCCATCTGCTCGGCGGCTCGGCGGCCATCGAAGCCATCGTCAGCGTACTTGCCCTGCGCGACGGGATTATTCCGCCGACCGCCCATCTCGGCGCCATCGACCCGGCCTGCACCGGTGTCGACCACGTGACAACGGCCCGTCACGGCCAGCCGCTGCGCGCCGCGCTGTCCAATTCCTTCGCTTTTGGCGGTAGCAACGCGGTCCTCGCGTTCCGCGCCGTCGACCTGTAACCCCACGGATGTACCGCCATGTCTGAAGCCATTTCCCCGGAAATCATCGAAGCCCTGCTGCCGGAAGTCGCCGAGCTGATCGTCACGGCGCTCAATCTCGACCTGCCGCCAGCCGAGATCGCGCCGGATGCGCCGCTGTTCGGCGAAGGTCTCGGCCTCGACTCGATCGACGTGCTCGAAATCGCCCTGGTCATTTCGAAGAAATACGGCTTCCAGCTCAAGTCGGACAACGAAGATAACCTGCGCATCTTCTCGTCGCTGCGCGCCCTGGCCACCCACATCGCCGCCCAGCGGACCAAATGAGTCTTTCACCGGGCCAGCTGCTGCGCGGCCTGGCCGTCGTCGTCTTTCTCGCCGCCTGGGCCTTCCTGGCCCACACCGGCAGCGCCGGCGAAGGCTCGGGCGATCTCTCGGTGCTCCTCGGCATCGCCCCGATTGTCGCCACCCTCGGCCTGCTGCTCTGGCGCAGCAGTCACCCGGCGCTGACCGCCACCGGCATTCTCGCCATGCTCGGCGGCCTGGCCTGGCTGTGGCCGACCTTGCGCGACAACATCGCACTGCTTTTTTTCATCCAGCACCTCGGCACCAACCTGGCGCTCGGCACGCTATTCGGGCGCAGCCTGCTCGGCGGCGGCGAAGCGCTGATCACCCAGCTCGCCCGCGCCGTCCATCAGGGCGAACTGTCCGCGCGCAAGTACCGCTACACGCGCCAGGCAACGCTGGCCTGGACGCTGTTTTTTCTGAGTAACGCGCTGATCTCGGCGATGCTTTGGCTGTTCGCCCCACACCCTGTCTGGTCGGTCTTCGCCAACCTGCTGTCGGCCCCGCTGCTCGCCGCCATGTTCATCGGCGAACACCTCTGGCGGGGCAATGCCCTGCCGCCGGAAGAGCGGCCGAGCATTGCCCAGGTCGCCCGTGCCTACCGCCTGCGCAGCCAGCAACAACCGCCGCCGGCCAAACCATGACAGCTCCGCTCCTCGCCCACGGCGATCTCGACGCCGTTTTCGCCTGGACGCCAGAAGGCCCGATCAGCGTCGACGGCTACCTCGCCGACGCCCACCGGCTGGCCGAACAATTGCCGGCCACCGGCTATCTGCTCAACCTCTGCCACGACCGTTACCGCTTCGCCGTCGGCTTTGCGGCCGGCCTGCTGCGCGGCATGACCAGCCTGCAACCGTCGTCGCAATCGGCGGAAACCTTCCGCCGGCTGCAGGCCGAGTACCCCGGGCTGGTTTGCCTGTGCGACGGCGCCGCCGACACGCTCGACTTGCCGCGCCTCGACTTCCCGAGCGATTTTTCGGGCACTTCCACGGTCAACCGGAAAAATAGCCCAAAAACGACATCGGCCATCCCGCAGATTCCGGCCGATCACCTTGCCGCCATCCTGTTCACCTCCGGCTCGACCGGCCTGCCGCAGGCCCAGCGCAAGACCTGGGGCAAGCTCGTCGCCAACGGCCGGGCCGAAGCCGTCGCCCTCGGCCTCGACCGCCAGCCGCACGCCATCGTCGGCACCGTGCCGGTCCAGCACAGCTACGGTTTCGAATCGACCTTCCTGCTCGCCCTGCACGGCGGCTGCGCCTTCTGGGCCGGCAAGCCGTTCTATCCGCAGGACATCGCCGGCGCGCTGGCCGCCGTACCGCAGCCGCGCCTCCTCGTCACCACGCCTTTCCACCTGTCGGCGCTGCTCTCGGCCGAAATCGAGCTGCCGCCCGTCGACCTGCTGCTCTCCGCCACCGCGCCGCTGTCGACGACCCTGGCCGCTCAAGCCGAAGCGCGCACCGATGCCCCGCTGCGCGAAATCTATGGCTCGACTGAATCCGGTCAGCTGGCCACCCGGCGCACCACCGACGGCGCGGCGTGGACGCTGCTGCCCGGCGTCCGCCTTGAGCAGGACGGCGACGACACTGTTGCCTGCGACGGCCATGTCGAAGGTCGCGTCGCGCTCTCCGACCTCATTGAGCTGCTGCCCGACCAGCGTTTTCTGCTCCACGGCCGCCACGCCGACCTCGTCAATATCGCCGGCAAACGCACCTCGCTGGCCTATCTCAATCATCAGCTTTCTGCCGTGCCCGGCGTCGTCGATGGCGCCTTCTTCCTGCCCGACGAGGAGGGCCCGGACGGCATCACCCGCCTGACCGCCTTCGTCGTCGCGCCCGGCCTGACTGCCCGACAAGTCAGCGTCGAACTGCGCCAGCGCATCGACGCCATCTTCCTGCCCCGGCCGCTCGTCCTCGTCGACCAGCTGCCGCGCAACAGCACCGGCAAGCTGCCGCGCGGCGATCTGCAGGCGCTGTATGCCGAGAAAGTCAGTCATGGCGGACGCTGAATTTCACTGGCTGATCCCGGCCGACCATCCGGCCTTTGCCGGACATTTTCCCGGCCGGCCCATCGTGCCGGGGGTTGTGTTACTCGACCGCGCCATCCTGTTCGCTGAAGCAATGCTGGGTCAGCCGGGACTGAATTGGCAGGTCGGCAACGCCAAGTTTTTCAGCCCGGTTGGACCTGAGGAAGCGCTCACTTTCTCGCTAACCACCAAGCCAAGCGGGGCCATTTCTTTCACCGTGCGCGCCGCCGAGCGCGACGTGGCCTCCGGCAGCCTGACCGCCGCCGTGCCATGAGCCAGAAAGAGCCGACCGACGCCGACTGGATGCGCCAGCAGGAACGCAGCAATCTGGCCATCCTCAAGCTGATGGTCTGGATTTCGCTGACCTTCGGCCGCCGGGTCGGCCGCCTCGTCCTCTACGGCATCGCCGCCTATTTCGTCCTGTTCGCCCCGCGCGCCCGCCGCTTCAGCCGCGACTACCTGCATCTGGCGCTGAACCGCTGGGCCGAATGGTCGGACGGCTTCCGCCATGTCTTCAGCTTCGCGAGCACGATCCACGACCGGATCTACCTGCTCAACGACCGTTTCGACCTCTTCGACATCGAGATCATCGGCAACGAAGCCGTCCAGAAAGTCGCCGCTGAGCACCCCGGCGCCTTGCTCATCGGCGCCCATCTCGGCAGCTTTGAAGTCCTGCGCGCCGTCGGGCGAGGGCAGCAGGGGCTCAAGGTGGCGATGCTGATGTACGAGGAAAACGCCCGCAAAATCAATTCGACCCTCGAAGCGATCAACCCGGCGGCCAGTCAGGACATCATCGCACTCGGCCGCATGGATTCGATGCTGCAGGCCCGCGACCGGCTTGACGCGGGCTACCTTGTCGGCCTGCTGGCCGACCGCGGGCTGGGCGACGATGCCACGGTCGACTGCGATTTTCTCGGCAAACCGGCCCCGTTCCCGCTCGGCCCCTTCCGCATGGCCGCCATGCTGCGCCGTCCCGTTTTCTTCATGACCGGGCTGTATCTGGGCGGCAACCGCTACCAGCTGCATTTCGAGCCGCTGGCCGATTTTTCCGATACGACGCGTGAAGAACGCGACACTGCCATTCAGGCAGCCATGCAACATTACGCTGACCGCCTGACGTATTTTTGCCGTCTGGCCCCGTACAACTGGTTCAATTTCTTCGATTTCTGGCAGAAAAAATGATCATTCACGTGGCAACCAATGACCCAACTTCCGTTCGGGCTGAGCCGGTCGAAGCCCTTCGACGGGCTCAGGGCGAACGGGCGGTGAATTGGCGGGCTTACAAGCGCCTGCTCAGCACCCTGATGCTGCTCGCTGCCGCCCTGCCGGCTGCCGCCTTCGATGTCGGACAGCTGATGACCGATCTCGCCAAAAACAAAGGCGGCAAGGCGAAATTCACCGAGAAGAAGTACATCTCGCTGCTCGACAAGCCCGTCGTCTCGTCCGGCGAAATGAGCTACACGGCGCCCGACCGCCTCGAAAAACGGACCTTGCAGCCCAAGGTCGAAACCCTGTTGCTCGACAAGGACATGCTGTCCATCGAGCGCGAAAAGCAGAAACTCAGCATCAACCTGGCCAACCAGCCGGAAGCGCTGGCCTTCGTCGACAGCATCCGCGGCACGCTGTCGGGCAACCGGGCGGCGCTTGAGAAAAACTATGCCCTGCATTTATCGGGTAATGCCAACAAGTGGGTGCTCACGTTACTGCCCAGCGACCAGAAAATTTCCGCCCTCGTGCTGCGCATCACGGTCAGCGGCAGCCAGAGCCTGATCCGCAGCATCGAGTACCTGCAGGCCGACGGTGACCGTTCGGTGCTCAACATGGAGCCGATCGAGACCAAATGAGCGCGGCGGCGCGTGCCTTCCTGATCTGGCTGCTGGCCATGCTGGCCGGCGCCATCGTCGTCTGGAACAGCCATTTTTCGGCCGACATGTCGTTTTTCCTGCCGGCCCGGCCGAGCGCCGCGCAACAGGTGCTGGTCGACCAGTTGAAGGAAGGCGTCGTCACCCGGCTGCTCATGGTCGCCCTCGAAGGCGGCGATGCGGCGCAGCGGGCGGCCATTTCGCGCCAGTTGCACGGTCGACTGGAAAAATTGCCCGAATTCGTCAGCGTCCAGAACGGCCAGGCCGGCAGCCTCGACGCCGACCGCGACTTTCTGTTCCGCCACCGCTACCTGCTCAGCCCGGCCGTCAAGCCCGAGCGTTTCACGGTGGACGGCCTGCGCGACAGTATCGCCAACAGCGTCGATCTGCTCGCCTCGCCGGCCGGCATGATGATCAAGCCGCTGCTGCCGCGCGACCCGACCGGCGAAATGATCGAACTGCTCTCCGGCCTCAGTTCTGGCGCCCAGCCCAATGTGCGCGAGGGCGTCTGGGCCTCGCGTGACGGCGAACGAGCCATGCTGCTGATCCAGAGCGCCGCCCTCGGCTCGGACACCGACGCCCAGGAACAGGCGACTGCCACCCTTCGCCGCCAGTTTGCCGAGAGCGCCCGCGAGGCCGGCTTCAGCGACGCCCGGATCGTGATTTCCGGGCCCGGCGTTTTCGCCGTCAAATCGCGCGAAACGATCAAGAGCGAAGTCAGCAAGCTGTCGACGATCAGCACGCTGGCCATCGTCGCCGTGCTGTTTTTCGTCTATCGCTCGGGCCGCCTGCTCAGCCTCGGCCTGCTGCCCGTGGTCAGTGGTGCGCTGGCCGGCATCGTCGCTGTCAGCCTCGTTTACGGCACGGTGTTCGGCATCACCGTTGGCTTTGGCGCGGCGCTGATCGGCGAGGCGGTCGATTACTCGATCTATTATTTCGTCCAGTCCGGCCGGCTCGGTGCGGCTGAATGGCGGGCGCGCTTCTGGCCGACCATCCGCCTCGGCGTGCTGACCTCCGTGTGCGGCTTCTCGGCGCTCCTTTTTTCCGGTTTCCCCGGCCTGGCCCAGCTCGGCCTCTATTCGCTGAGCGGCGTGCTGGCCGCCGCGCTGGTCACCCGTTTCATCCTGCCGGCGCTGGCCGGCAACGATCACCCGGTGCGCGATCTGAGCCACCTCGCCCCCCCCCTCAAACAGGGCATCCGGGTGCTGCAGAGCCTGCGCTGGCCGGTCATCCTTCTCACCATCGCCGCGCTCACGGTCCTCATCATCGACCGCCACCAGCTCTGGCACCCGAACCTGTCGGCGCTGAGCACGGTCAGCGCCGAAGACTCGGCAACCGACATGGCCTTGCGCGCCGACATTGGCGCCCCGGATTCACGCTACATGGCGGTGATCACCGCAGCGGACCGCGAAGCGGCACTGCAGGCCGCCGAACGGGCCGGGCGGCAGCTCGACGCGCTGGTCGCCCAGGGCATCATCGGCGGCTACGACAGCCCGGCCCGCTTCCTGCCCAGCCAGGCCATGCAGGCCACCCGCCGGGCCAGCTTGCCGACCGGCGAGGAACTGGCCGCACGTCTTAAATTGGCGCAGGCCGATTCCCCACTCGCCGCCAACAAACTCGGCGCCTTCCTCGACGAAGTCGCCAAGGCGAAAGAGCAGGGCGCCATCACTCGCGAAACGCTCAACGGCACCAGCCTGGCGCTGGTCGTCGATTCGCTGCTCATGCCACGACCGGACAGCTGGAGCGTGCTGCTGCCGTTGCGCCCGCCCGCCGGCGTCAAAGGCGTGGACATCGACATCGAGCCGGTGCGCACGGCACTGGCCGGTAGCGGCGCGCTATTCATCGACATGAAGTTCGAATTCGACCGGCTCTACAACGATTATCTCGACGAGGCGACGTTGCTCTCGCTGGCCGGTTTTGCCGCCATCGTCGCGCTGCTCGCCGTCACGCTGCGCTCCGCCCGCCGGCTCGGCGCCGTCCTGCTGCCGCTGCTCCTCGCCGTCATCCTGGTCATCACCGGCGTGCACCTGGCGGGCGAACAACTGCACCTCATGCACCTGATCGGCATGTTGCTGATCGTCGCCGTCGGCTCCAATTACGCGCTGTTCTTCGACCGGGCCGGCAATGAACACCGGCTCGATCCGCCGACCCTGGCCTCGATGACCATCGCCAACCTGACCACCGCCATCGGCTTCGGCACGCTCGCCCTGTCCAGCGTCCCGGTGCTGCACGCCGTCGGCATCACCGTTGGTCCGGGCGCCGTGCTGGCACTGTTGCTTGCTGCGTGTTTTTCGGGGCGCGAGCGTGAATAGCCGGCTTTCCACGGTCAACCGGAAATTTCGGCCAAAAATGAAAAGCCACGTTTCACGTGAAACCGGCGCATGAGCGCCGCGCTCCGCACCCTGCGCCATGACAGCGGCGGCGACAGCCTGCTCGTCCTGCTCCCCGGTGCCTACATGACGCCCGAACATTTCGCCGCCAACGGCTTTTTTGCCGATGCCAGCGTGCGCCACCTCAAGCTCGACATTGTCGCCGTCGACCTCGGCCTCGATGCCGTGTCGAGCGGCGATGCGCTGCCGGTGGTCATCGAGCAGATCCTCGTCCCGGCCCGCGCCAAGTATCGGCGGGTCTGGCTCGGCGGCATCTCGCTCGGCGGCCTGCTCGCGCTCTGCGTCAACGCCGACCATCCCGGCCTCGTCGATGGCCTCTGCCTGATCGCGCCGTACCCCGGCAGCCGGCTGACCACCAACGCCATCCAGCGGGCCGGCGGCCTCGATGCCTGGGAACCAACCGCCGTCGACCTGAGCGACCCCGAGTTCCGCGCCTACCGCTGGCTCAAGGCGCCGCCGGCCGGCTTCCCGGTCTTCGTTGGCTACGGCACAGAGGACCGCTTCGCCGACGGCATGCGAGCCATCGCCGAACGCTTCCCGGGCGCCGCCCGCTGTGCCTTGCCGGGCGACCACGACTGGCCGGTCTGGCGCGATTTATGGGAACATTTCCTCAACCTTGGCCACTTCGCC
This sequence comes from Azonexus sp., assembly GCF_036170495.1. Taxonomy (GTDB): domain Bacteria; phylum Pseudomonadota; class Gammaproteobacteria; order Burkholderiales; family Rhodocyclaceae; genus Azonexus. The sequence goes on along the minus strand of NZ_JAVHPH010000100.1, from coordinate 6,475 downwards.
GCCTGACATGCCAACGCCCTGGAAACCGACCTTCGCCATCCAAGCCACGCTCGCGGTCCATGCTGCCGCCGCCGTCGGCTGTCTGGTCGCGCCGGGAATCTGGCCGTGGGCGGTCGGCGCGCTGGTCATCAACCACGCCATCATCACCACCGCCGGCCTGCTGCCGCGCACGACGCTGCTCGGCCCCAACCTCAACCGTCTGCCGGATGACGCCGTCGCCCGCCGCGAAGTCGCCATCACCATCGACGATGGCCCCGACCCGGAAGTCACGCCGCGCGTCCTCGACCTGCTCGACGCCGCCAATGCCAAAGCCACCTTCTTCTGCATCGGCTGGCGCGCCCGCCAAAACCCGGCCTTGTGCCGGGAAATCGTCGCCCGCGGCCATCGCGTCGAGAACCATGGCGACTCGCATTCCAAGGCCTTCGCCTTCTTCGGCCCGGGCCGCATGCAGGCCGACATCGCCGCCGCCCAGGCCAGCTTCACCGACATCACCGGCCAGTCACCACGCTACTTCCGCGCCACGGCAGGGTTGCGCAATCCTTTCCTCGACGCCGTCCTGCACGGCCTCGGCCTCAGGCTGGCGAGCTGGACGCGCCGCGCCTACGACACGCGCTGCGCCGACCCGGACATCGTTTTCCAGCGCCTGAGCCGCGACCTTGGCCCCGGCGACATCCTGCTCCTGCACGATGGCCACGCCGCCCGCACACCAGACGGCCAGCCGGTCATTCTCGCCGTGCTGCCGCGCCTGATCACCGCGCTGCGCCAACATTCACTCAACCCCGTCACCTTGCCCGACGTCACCTCATGACCAAGCGTTTCCTGCGCACCCTGCTCGACGAAGCCAGCCGCCCCTTCCAGGGGGGTGGCCATTTCGCCTACCACTACGCGCGCGGCAAGCTGTCTTCCGACAGCATCTTCCGCGAAATCCTCAAGCGCGGCCTGTTCCCGGCTGAAGCGCATTACCTCGACCTCGGCTGCGGCCAGGGCAGCCTGTTCTCCTGGCTGCTCGCCGCCCGCCAGCTGTACGACGCCGGCCACTGGCCGGCAGGCTGGCCGGTCGCGCCGAAAGCCCTGAGCCTGCGCGGTATCGAACTCATGCAAAAGGACGTCGACCGCGCCGCCCGCGCTTTCGGCGCCGACCATCCGGTCCTGCACATCGAGCAGGGCGACATGACCAAGGCCGATTTCGGCCAGGCTGACGTGATCACCATCCTCGACGCGCTCCACTACTTCGACCACGCCCACCAGAAGGACGTCATCAAGCGCATCCGCGCCGCCTTGCCACCCGGCGGCCTGTTCCTCACCCGCGTCGGCGACGCCTCGGCCGGCCTGCCTTACCACCTGTGCAACTGGGTCGACCACGCCGTGACCTTCGTGCGCGGCCATCGCCTGCCGCGCCTCTATTGCCGGCCGCTCGCCGAGTGGATCGCGCTGCTCCAAAGTCTCGGCTTCACGGTCGACACCGACCCGATGAACGACATCAAGCCCTTCGCCAACGTCATGCTCGTCTGCCGCGTTCCGGCCTGATCCGATGCGTCTAAAAATCCGCCTCGTTGTGCTGTCCGCCGCGTTGCTCGCCATCCTGGCTGGCTGCTCGCTGTTCGAGGAAGGCGAGGAGGAGGGCGGCGCGCTACCCTCCGACATGGCCCGCCGCGCCGATGGCCGGACAGCCACGGCCTGGCCGACGTCGCTGGCCGAAGCCGAGGTCAAAAAGCGCATCGTCCGCCTGATTCCCGCTTACGCCAAAGATCGGCAAGGCTGGGCCGACGACCTGCACACCGCCTTCAAGGCGCTGGAAGTGCCGCACGCGACGCCAACCTATTGCGCCGCCATCGCCATCATCGAGCAGGAGTCGAGCTTCCAGGCCGACCCGAGCGTGCCCGGCCTGCCCAACATCGTCCGCCGCGAGCTGGATAACCGGGCCGGCCGCTACGGCGTGCCATCGCTGCTCGTCAATGCCGCGCTGAGCAAGAAGTCGCCCGATGGCAAGACCTACAACGAGCGCATCGACGCGCTGAAAACCGAGAAGCAGGTCAATGCGCTGTTCGAGGACATGACCGGCGAGCTGCCTTTCGGCCGCCAATTGTTCGCCGACTACAACCCCGTGCGCACCGGCGGGCCGATGCAGGTCAGCATCGATTTCGCGACGCTGCAAGTCAGGGAGCGCAACTACCCGTACCCGATGGCGAAAAAGGTTCGTGACGAGGTGTTCACGCGACGCGGCGGCGTCTATTTTGGCAGCGCCATCCTGCTCGACTACGAAGTGCCCTACGACGCCATCGTCTATCGTTTCGGCGACTTCAACGCCGGCCGCTACAGCAGCCGCAACGCCGCTTTCCAGATCGCGCTCGGCAAACTCACGGGCCAACCGCTGGCCCCGGACGGCGACCTGATGCGCTATGAAAACGGCCAGCCGGCAGCGGTCCCGAGCAGCGTCGAGGCAGCCGCCATCGGCATCGCCAGGCAGCTCGACATGAGCCGCCCGCAAATCCGCCGCGACCTGCTCCTCGAAAAAACCGCCGCCTTCGGCCGTAGCCCGCTCTTCAACCGCGTCTTCGAACGGGCTGAAAAAGCCGGCCGGCCGCTGCCCCGCCAGGCCCTGCCGCAGATCGACCTGAAAAGCCCGAAAATCAGCCGCAAGCTGACGACAGAGTGGTTCGCCAGGAGGGTAGAAGGGCGCTACCGCAGTTGTTTGGCGCGGAGCAGTGGCAAATAGCTCATTGCCACGGTCAACCGGAAAAATGGGCCAAAAATGAAATTTCTTTTTCCCCGGAAAATCGCTTGAAACGCACCATCCGTTAAGCTACGCTACACACATGATCAAGACCTTCCGCCATCGAGGAATCGAAGCCTTTTTCACGACAGGGTCCAAAGCCGGTATCCAGCCGCACCATGCAGCGAAAATCGCCCGCCAGCTCAAGCACCTTGACCGGGCAAAACGACCGGAGGACATGAACGTGCCGGGCTGGAAACTGCACCCGCTGGCGCAGGACCTAGCCGGCCACTGGTCGGTGTGGATCAACGGCAACTGGCGTCTGACCTTCAGTTTTGACGGCGAAGATGCCATCTTGGTCGACTATCAGGACTACCACTAGGAGCACTCATGGCACGCATGTTCAACCCGCCGCACCCCGGCGAAACCCTCAAGGAAGACATCCTTCCCGCCCTGAACCTCTCCGTCACCGATGCGGCGAGGCAGCTCGGCGTCACCCGAACCGCCCTCTCGCGGGTACTCAACGGCCACGCCGCCATTTCCCCCGAAATGGCCCGGCGCATCGAAGCCTGGCTAGGCACCGACCGCGGCGGCAACGCCCAGCTCTGGCTGGGAATGCAGATGGATTACGATCTGTGGGTGGCGGAACAGCGTCCGGCCCCGAAGGTTAGCCGAGCACCGGAGATGGCTGCGCAGTAGCGGGATGAAATACCGATCTGACAACGGGGGCAATTTTTGCCTGCCCCCCGTTAATTCAGAACGCCATTTGCCAGTTAACTGCCAGCCAATAGTTTGGCACTTCGCCTTTGGTCGTGGCATTAACCATCAACGAGCCCTTACCTGCGCCAACCTGCCCTTCCAAACCGACGCCGGCACGTAGCCAGTCGCGTTGGTTGCTGGTTCCGGCAAGGTCAAAACCGAACAGCCCGATCACATCACCCGACGTACGGGCACCGTTACGCTCGAAACGGTGAGCCGCTTCAAGCAAGCCCACGAGTTGGATGTTTCCCGAGATCGGCTTTGCCGCACTGACACCGAGGCGCAGTTCGGTAGCGTTGTCCTTGCGGGCATTGAAGCGCGCCGGAAAGCCGCCGCCGGTTTCGGTATAGGCCGCCAGTTTGGCCTCGCTATAAGAAAGATCGACGTAAGGCGCCACATCGGTGCCGGCGACACGCCAGGCACTGTCCCAATCCAGGCGGACACGCAGGCCCCAGGTATCAACGTCCGGCGCACCGTTGGAAGCCGTCTGCACCCCAGCATTCAGGTAACCACGCCGGAGGTCGGCACTGGCCCAGTGGCCGTAACCACCGATGGTTGCCCACAATTTGCCAGCACCGATATCGCCAACGGGCAACAAGAGTTCGGCGAGCAGATAGGTGCCATCGGTCTTGGCTTGGCCGTTCAAGGCAAGATTCTGCTTGGCCCAAGTCTGGCCGAGCGAGAGATTTACCTGAGCGAAACCCAGGTTGCGACCAAAGCCGACCTCAGCCAAACCCAGGTCGCCATTCCGCCCGCCATGATCATCCTTGCCCCAATCCCCGGCCAGCCAGAAAGTCTTTTGTCCTGCTGCCACGCGCCGGGCCAAGGGCCGACTGTGCGCGCCATTGATCACCAGACTGGCAGCACCCAGCGCAACGTTGCCGCCAACCGCCGTGCCAGCCAGGCTTTGCTGCACATCAGCCAGCGTCACCAGGCCGCTGCCAACGGTAGCAACACGAGCGACGAAGGCCCGATTTGTTTCGAGTTCGCCAACCACGACGCTGCCGTCGCTGTTAGTAGCATAGGCCGTCAGCGTGATATCCGTCGGCACCGTCACACCGGCAGCACGCAACCAGTTTTCTACGCTTTGCATGCCACTACTCGTCCAGCGGAAGGCGCGCCAGGCCGTATCTCCTGTTGTAGGTGAACCGCCCACCACCACTCTACCGTCAGCTGATACGCCGGCTGCCACCGAAGACGTACCGCCCAACGTACCTAGATCCGCCATGACGTTGTTCGTCCAGCGGAAAGCATGGTGAGTATTGTTTGCAAGATCGCTAGAACCCACCACCACCGCGCCGTCAGCAGAAACGCCGTAGGCTGACGAATAGTTGCCACCCAAGGTGCCAAGGTCAGTCATGACATTGTTGGTCCACCGAAAAGCATGATCCCAGCCGCCAACGGTATCAGCGTCGCCCACCACCACAGCGCCATTAGCGGAAACGCCGTAGGCGTGCGAGTTGTTCGGGCCTCCCAGGGTGCCAAGGTCGGTCATGACGTTGTTGGTCCACCGGTAGGCATGTAGGGTGAGGCTATTAGTAATTTGAGAATGACCTACCACGACGGCTCCGTCGGCGGACACGCCTTTGGCGACCGAGTTGTCTCCGCCCAGGGTACCTAGGTCGGTCATGGCATTGTTCGACCATCGGAAAGCATGGCTAACGCCAGCACCTACCGCGGAGAATCCCACCACCACGGAACCGTCAGCAGAGACGCCGTAGGCGGCCGAGTACGAACTGCCCAAGGTACCGAGGTCGGTCATAACGTTATTTGTCCAGCGGTACGCGTGGATCGAATTCCCAGCCGTGGCTGCCTCCCCAACAACCACCGTGCCGTCGGCAGACACTCCGTAGGCCCACGAAAACGTGCCTCCCAGCGTGCCGATATCGGTCAGGCTGTCTTGCGCGCTCGCGGTTCCGGCGAAATAAGGAGAGAGCGCGGCAATCGCCAGCGCAATGAGTGTTTTTCTTGTGTGCATGGATAGGTCCGTAGGTCGGTTCTTGAGATTCGTAATATGTCTGGAAGACAGAACGTCGAGAATGCGCACTACATACCCCAATGCGCGCGTCATTGTAGGGGGGGAGGGGTGATTCGATCAACCGAAATCGTCCGGCGTGGCATGGAAAAGCAGAGGGGCCACGACTTTTGTCGACCGCCACCTTTATCGCCGACGCAAATCACCTACTGCGCCTCTGCGACGGTCAACCGGACATTCCGGCCAAAATCAGAAATACATCTGCGCCAAATCCCTCGGGTTGAAGGCGAAGAAAAATTCAAGCTATTCCAATTCGGCAGTGGCAACACAGCGGCGAGTTCAACCCAACCTTCTGCCACCAGGACTCACCGTTTTGACGCTCCAGCCCTGTTAGTAAGCGGTACCAACCGCTTGCCATGCATCGCCTCTGCTAAAATCGACAATAATCCCACTTTGAGCACCACCGTGACTCCGCTGCTGATTTCTGCCTACACCGCCACCACCTGCCTCGGCCGGGGGCTTGATGCCATGCGCGAGGCCTTGCGCAGCGGGCGGAGCGGCCTGGTGCCATGCGCTTTCGAGACCGTTCAGCTGGATACCTGGATGGGCGAGGTGGCCGCGGTCGACGCCCAAAAACTGCCGGCATCGCTGGCCATCTACGATTGCCGCAACAACCGGCTGGCGCAGATGGCGCTCGAAACCGATGGTTTCGCTGATCGCGTGCGCGCAGCCATCGCCCGTTATGGCAAGTCGCGGGTCGGCGTCTTCCTTGGCACCAGCACGGCCGGCATTCTGCAGACCGAGTTGGCCTATCGCCGGCGCGACCCGGAAACCGGTGCCTTGCCTGACGATTTCCACTACCGCACCACGCACAACTCTTTCTCGCTAGCCGAATTCACGCGCGACTATTTCGGGCTGGAAGGCATGGCCATGGCCATTTCGACCGCCTGTTCGTCGAGCGCCAAGGTCTTCGCCGCGGCCGCCCGCCAGCTTGAGCTCGGCAGCATCGACGCCGCCCTCGTTTGCGG
>NZ_JAVHPH010000099.1:4124-5710 GCF_036170495.1 Azonexus sp. | reverse complement strand
GACCGTCGCCTACTTCCGCGTCATCCCCGGCGGTTTCGTGCCGGCCGAAGACCAGGGCTATCTGATCTCGGCGCTGATCCTGCCCGACGGTGCGACGCTGAAGCGCACCGAGAAGACCGGCGAAAGCATGCGCCAGATGTTTGCCAAGGACGAGGCGGTGGCTCATACCTTCATCGTTTCCGGCTTCGACCTGATCGGCGGCGGCAACAAGCCCAACGCCGGCACCATCTTCATCCCGCTCAAGGACTGGTCGGAGCGCCAGGGCAAGGCGCAGGACCTGGCCGGCAAGTTCATGGGCTTCGGCATGATGCAGCCGGACGGCCTCGGCCTGGTCTTCAATCCGCCGCCCATCCGCGGCCTCGGCACCGCCGGCGGCTTCGAAGTCTATGTCCAGAACCGCGTGGACGGCGATGTCCGCAAGCTCAACGAGGTCACCCAGCAGTTCATTGCCGATCTGCAGAAGCATCCGGAATTCACCCGCATCAACACCTTCTTCCGGCCGACCGTGCCGCAACTGTTCGTCGAGGTCGACGAGCAGAAGGCGCTGGCGCTGGGCATCCCGATTGCCGACATCTACTCGACACTACAAAGCACGATGGGCGCCCTCTACGTCAATGACTTCAACAAGGGCGGCCGCGTTTACCGCGTGCAGTTGCAGGCCGAAGCCAACGCCCGGATTAAGCCGGACGACATCGGCAAGGTCTATGTGAAGAGCGCGACGACCGGCGCGATGATTCCGCTGTCGGCGGTCAGCCAGGTCAAGAACATCGTCGGACCTGAGCAGATCGAACGCTACAACGGCTTCACCTCGGCCAAGGTCCTGGGTGATAGCAAACCGGGTGTCAGTTCGGGCGACGCCATCAAGATCGTCGAGGAAGTCGCCGCCGCGACGCTGCCCGACGGCTTCGGCATCGCCTGGACCGGCCAGGTCTTCCAGGAAAAGCGCACATCCGGCTCGTCGCTGCAGGCCTTCGGCTTTGCCATCGTGATGGTCTTCCTGATCCTCGCCGCCCAGTACGAAAAGTGGTCGCTGCCCATCGCCGTCGTGATGGCCGTGCCCTTCGCGCTGATGGGCGCGCTGACGGCGATCTGGCTGCGCGGCATGCCGAACGACATCTACTTCCAGATCGGGTTGGTGGTACTGATCGGGCTGGCTTCGAAAAACGCCATCCTGATCGTCGAATTCGCCGCCCAGAAATACGACGAAGGGATGACTGTCGCCCAGGCGGCCGTCGAAGCGGCGCGCCTGCGCCTGCGGCCGATCATCATGACCTCGCTGGCCTTCGTGCTCGGCGTCTTCCCGCTGGTCAAGGCCACCGGCGCCGGCGCCGGCGCTCGTCAGTCGATGGGGACCGGCGTCTTCGGCGGGATGATCGCCGCCACCTTCATCGCCACCATTTTCATCCCGCTGTTCTTCAAGTGGGTGGAACACGGCAAGCAGCACAAGCCGACCACCCCGACGGAGGAAAACTAAGATGCATTCCCTGCTCCCCAAACATTTCAAATTTCGCCCGTTTTTCGGGTTGACCGTGGCAATCGCCCTGAGCGGCTGCGCCATCGGCCCGAACTACTTCCGCCCGGCGTCG
>NZ_JAVHPH010000099.1:0-4024 GCF_036170495.1 Azonexus sp. | reverse complement strand
GGCAATCGCCCTGAGCGGCTGCGCCATCGGCCCGAACTACTTCCGCCCGGCGTCGCCCCTGCCTGAACCGGCTGCGGCCGTCGCCACGGCTGAAGCGCCGATCAACCCGACGTGGTGGACGCTGTTCGGCGATGCCGATCTGAACACGCTGGTCGACCAGACGCTGGCCGCCAACCAGGATCTGCAAGCCGCCATCGCCCGCCTCGAAGCAGCCGAAGCGGCAGCCCGCGAAGCCGGCGCCGACACCCTGCCGCGTGTCGGTCTGGAAGCCAGCACCGGGCGCAGCAAGAGCAGCGGCGAAACCTTCAACGGCCGGAAACAGGGCGGCGCCACCTACGACAACAACCGGGTTGCCGCGACACTGAGCTACGAGCTCGACCTCTGGGGCCGCATCCGGCGCAGCAACGAAGCGGCCCGGGCTGAAGCGCTGGCCAGCCGTTTCGGCCGCGACAGCCTGCGCCTGACGCTGGTCGGCCAGGTCGCCAACGAATACCTCAACCTGCGCAGCCTCGACGGCCAAATTGAAGTCACGGCCCAGACGCTCGAATCACGCAAGCAGGCGCTCAAGATCGTCCAGGCTCGCCTCGATGCCGGCAGCGCCTCGGGCCTCGAACTGGCCCAGGCCGAAAGCGCGCTGAACGGCGCCCAGGCCCAGTGGAGCCAGTTGCAACGGCTGCGCGCCCTGTCCGAAAGCCAGATCGGCCTGCTCAGCGGCCAGCCCGGCCTCAAGATCAGTGCCGCCGGCTTCGACAAGCTGCCGTTGCCGCCGACCCCGCCGGCCGGCCTGCCCTCGGCACTGCTCGAAGCCCGCCCGGACATCCGTCAGGCCGAGGAAAAGCTGGTCGCCGCCAACGCCCGCATTGGCGTCGCCAAGGCCGCCTACTACCCGACGATCAGCCTGACCGGGTTGTTCGGTAGCGAAAGCATGGCGCTGTCCAATCTGTTCACCAGCGGCGCCGGCATCTGGTCAGCTGCCGCCGGCCTCGCCATGCCGATCTTCGACGCCGGCCGCACCGGCGCCCGGGTCGATCAGGCGACGGCCGTGCAGAAGGAAAGCCTGGCCAACTACCGGAAGACCGTGCAAACCGCCTTCAAGGAAGTGAACGACGCCATCGTCGGCCTGCGCGAATACAGCGAAGAAGAAACCGCCTACTCGGCTCAGGTCGGTTCCTCGCAAAAGGCCCTCGATCTGGCCCAGAAGCGTTACGAGTCCGGCTATTCCGGCTACATGGATCTGCTCGACGCCCAGCGCACGCTGAACAGCGCCCAGTTGCAGTACCTGGCCAGCCGCAAGAGCCGGCTCGGTGCAGCCGTTGATCTCTTCAAGGCGCTCGGCGGCGGCTGGGTCGCCGGCTGAGGCGGTGGTCCCTGCGCCCACGGGGACCCGTCCGCCGCTACCGGCACTTGCACGGTCAACCGGAAAAAAAGGCCAAAAATGAAATCGCTGGCAGCACAAGGTCGGCCGCGCTTTGACACGACCAAAGTCATGGCGTAAGGTCCTTTCCCCAACAGACCGGCCGATCATCAGGCTGGCAATATTCCCCCGCGAGAACGCATTTTTTATCCTCAGCAAGGAGAATATCGTTGGCTTCCGGCAACCATACCAAGCACACCTTTGGCAGCGACGTCGACCACAGCATGGCGGTCCGCCTCATGCAGCACCTGGTCGTCCCCACCTTCGTGCTCGACGCCGAGCGCCGGGTCACCATCTGGAACCACGCCTGCGAACGCCTGACTGGCATTCCCGCCGCTGAGATGCTGGGCACCAGCGACCACTGGCGCGGCTTTTACAATGAACCGCGCCACTGCCTGGCCGACCTCATCGCACTCGAAAAATTTGACCAGCTCGCCGAGCTCTATGCCGCCCACACGAGCCCCGGCGAATTCGGCTTCGGCCTGCGTGCTGAAAACTGGTGCGTCATGCCGGTCAAGGGCGAGCGCCGCTATCTCGCCGTCGATGCCGGGCCGATTTACGACGACCAGGGCACGCTGATTGCCATCGTCGAAACACTGCGCGACATGACCGAACAGAAACTCGCCGAAATGGCGCTGCAAAACCTGGCAACCAAGGACAGCCTGACCGGTCTGGCCAATCGCCGCTCGCTGGACGACAAGTTGCAACTCGAATGGAAATGTAGCCAGCGTACTGGCACTTCGCTCGCATTCGTGATCGCTGACATTGACCACTTCAAGCTTTACAACGATCACTACGGCCACCAGAAAGGCGACGAGTGCCTGCGTGCAGTGGCCGGGGCCGTTGGCGCCGCCGTCTTCCGCCCGGCCGACATGACGGCCCGCTATGGTGGCGAGGAATTCGCCGTCGTCATGCCCAACACTGATCTGGCCGGCGCCCGCGCCGTGGCCGAACGCATCTGCCTGGCCATTCGGGCGCTGGAGATTCCGCATGCCGCCTCAGCAACGGCGCCGCAGGTCACGATCAGCCTCGGCGTCTCAACCCTCATAGCCGATTCGGAGAGTAGTCTGGAAACCCTGATCGCCGCTGCCGATGCGGCGCTCTACCGGGCCAAGGAGGCGGGCCGGAACCGCACTGTCGTGGCCGAAACAGCTTAGCTTTTAGCCCAGACGCCGACGCGCCTCGAACAGGCAGACGCCTGCTGCGACCGAAACGTTGAGGCTTTCGACGGAACCGTGCATCGGAATCTTGACCAACTGGTCGCAATTTTCACGCGTCAGGCGGCGCATGCCCTCGCCTTCGGCGCCGAGCACCCAGGCCGTCGCCTTCGGCCATTCGGCGGCGTAAAGATCACTCTCCGCCTCACCGGCCGTACCGACTACCCAGATCTCGCGTTCCTGCAATTCGCGCAGCGTCCGCGCCAGATTGGTCACCATCACGTAAGGCATCGTTTCGGCCGCCCCGCAGGCCGTCTTGGCCGCCACATCGGTCAGACCGACAGCACGGTCCTTCGGTGCGATGACGGCATGAACACCGGCCGCATCGGCCACACGCAGGCAGGCGCCGAGGTTGCGCGGGTCGGTGATGCCATCCAGCACGAGCAGAAATGCCGGTTCTTCGAGCGTATCGAGCACATCGTCGAGATGCGCCAGCTTGCGATCACCCTCAATCAGGGCCAGAACACCTTGATGCCTGGCACCCGGCGCCATGCCGTCGAGCCGCTTGCCGTCGGCCCCGATCACCTTGACGCCCTGCAACTCGGCGTGGGCGAGCAGATCACGCGCCCGCGCATCGTGGCGGGTGGCATCGATGACAATTTCCTTGACCGACTCCGGGTCGTGGCGAAGTTTGGCGGTAACGGCATGAAAACCGTAAATCAGGCGGGAGGACATGGCTGCTTTCGAACAACGGGAAGGCGGATTTTACCGCGCCGGCGCCACGAGCCGAACAATCTCGGAGAGTGCTCACAAATCCTTGAGCAGCGAATCCTCGCGAGCAATCCAGCGCGACAGGATCAGGTCGTGCAGCGCAATATGGTTAGTTTCCCAGCGGGCAAGCAGGGCATCCAGTTCGCGGATGCGCGAAACGATATGCTGCGAGTCGAGCGACGAAACAATCTGCTGCACCGTTGCTGAAATCGCCGCATGATCTTCCATGTGCGCCTCGCAGACGTCACGGTCGACCATCAGCAGCAGCGAATCGCGCATGACCATTTCTTCCGTTTTGAAATGGTCGAGGATAAAGGCGAAAACATCGCCGAGCATGGCAATCACGTCGGCCTCGCAACGCTCTTGCCGGTCATGGCTGCAGCCTGTGCAGTCCTTCAGATTGACGTGATCAAGGCATACCCGGCGCAAGTTGGCGATGGCGCCAATCAGGAAATGGTGCTCGGAATCGATCAGTTTGTGACCGGTAATCAACTCGGCCGGCAACTCACCGGTCGACAGCCAGTAGGCCGTACTTTCAGACAAATCATCGACAGCAGCGCCGACCATGTGAGGAACGGAAACCACCCGCTGCTTCGTCATTCCTATTCCAAAAGTATGAGAAAACGCTATTGTACCGTCGCATATCGACTTGTCGATACGGTAATTTTTAATTTTGGGAATA
>NZ_JAVHPH010000098.1:0-1147 GCF_036170495.1 Azonexus sp. | reverse complement strand
GAAATTCGGCGAGAATTTTCTCGTAGCTCTGCCGGGGCAGCAGGGTCGCGATGATTGGCGGGTTGTCGCCGCGGCCGAGCGTCTTGCGCAAGGCTTCGCTGCCGACGGTAACGACCAGGTCGGCCTGGCCGGCCAGCATCGGGAGAAAACTGGCCTGGTGTCTGGCAACAATGGTCCAGTTTGTCCCGACCAAGCCTTCTTCCAGTGTCCCGGAGAAGTCCGAATAGGCACCCCCCTGCTCGCTCAGGACGAGCGCAATAGTCCCGCCCCAAGCCGGCAGGGCCAAAGAAAACAGGGAAAAGAGGGCGAGCAGGACAAGCCGTGGCATTGCCCGAATATTGCCTTAGCGACTATGCCAAAGCAATTGTGGTTTCACGCAATTCAGGGATTTTTGATGAAATTTCTGATCTGCTCCGTGATATTCGTCACGGGCATGGCAAAGGCGAATTTCTTGATGAATGTGCCATCGGGGCCGAGCAGGATCATGCCGGCCGAGTGATCGACGGCGTAGCGATCAGGCGGGGTGCCCGGCTCGTGAACTTTGGCGTAGCGGATCTTGAAATTGTCGGCTGCCCGGCGGACCAGGGCGGGTGAGGCGGTCAGGCCGAGAATGCGGGAATCGAAGAACTCAGTGTAGGTTTTGAGAACTTTGCGGGTGTCGCGTTCCGGGTCGACCGAAATGAAAATGGGCTGGACGCGGGCGGCATCGTCGCCGAGTTGCTTAAGAATTTCGGCCATCTCGACGAGCGTGGTCGGGCAAATGTCCGGACAGTAGGTGTAGCCGAAGGCGATGAGCTGGAAGCGGCCGCGAAAATCGTCACTGGTGACGGAGCGGCCGTTCGGGTCCTGCAGCAGGTAGCGCGGATTGATTTCCGGGTTCGCATCGGTCAGCCGTTCAAGGCTGTGGCTGGCCTGGGCAAAAACCGGGCTGGCGCAGAGCAGGGCAAGGAGTAGCGCGCCGTGGCGAATCATTGGGCGGCGGGGAAGCTCGCTTGCAGCCGCTTTTCGGCGGCAGCCATGTTGCTGGCCAGGGTTGCCGCATCGGGGCAGGTGGCGCCCTGGCCTTGTTCGAGGTAAGCGGCGTTGGTGGCGTTCTCGAAAACTTCGCCGTAAGCGCGGGTTTTCGGGGCGTTGGTAATCACGGCGT
>NZ_JAVHPH010000097.1:0-1148 GCF_036170495.1 Azonexus sp. | reverse complement strand
GCCAGTCGTTGCCAGCCGCATCGTTTTATTTCACTCGCATTCCAGGTTGAGCGCCCGAATCCGGCGACAAAAGGAAAATCCCGGGGGTTTTGCCCTCGCTATCCGAAGCGGCGAGGACCATCCCCTCGGACAACCCGAATTTCATTTTTCGCGGCGCTAAATTAGCGACCATGACGGTTAGCCGTCCGATCAACTGGGCGGGGTCGTAAGCTGCCTTGATGCCGGCGAAGACATTGCGCGTTTCGTTGTTGCCGACATCAAGGGTCAGGCGAATCAGCTTGTCGGCGCCTTCGACGTGTTCGGCGTTGGCGATGCGGACAATGCGCAGGTCGACCTTCATGAAGTCGTCAATATTGCAGAACGGCTCCCACGGGCTTTCGGCCTTGACTTCGTTTTGCTGGTGCTCGGCGTGGCGCTGTGGTGACAGCTGCTCCTGCGCTGGGGCCAGCGTTTCTTTGTTGGCTTCGACCAGTTTTTCGATCAGTTTCGGATCGACACGGGTCATCAAATGCTCGTAAACATTGATGCCGTGGCCGGCGGCGAGCAGGCTCTGCGTATCGGTCCAGGTGAGCGGCGCGATGTTGAGGAATTTCTCGACTTGGCCGGCGACCACCGGCAGGATCGGCTTGAGCAGTACGGTGAGCAGGCGGAAGAGGTTGAGCGCATTGGTGCAGGCCGCGTGCAGTTCGACTTCGCGGCCTTCCTGCTTGGCCAGTTCCCAGGGCTTGACGCTGTCGACGTACTGATTGGCGGCATCGGTGAGCGCCATGATTTCGCGCATGGCCTTGCCGAATTCTCGGGCTTCGTAGAGTTCGGCGACGCGACCGGCGGCGTCCTGGATGGCCTTGATGGCCGGCAACTCAGCGGCAGCCGGCGCTAGTTGGCCGTTGAAACGCTTGGTGATGAAGCCGGCCGAGCGGCTGGCGATGTTGACATACTTGCCAACGAGGTCGGAATTGACGCGGGCGGCGAAGTCTTGAAGGTTGAGGTCGATGTCTTCCATGCTGGCCGCCAGCTTGGCGGCGTAGTAGTAGCGCAGCCATTCCGGGTTGAGGCCAGTGTCGAGGTAGCTCTGGGCGGTGATGAAGGTGCCGCGCGATTTCGACATTTTTGCGCCGTCGACCGTGAGAAAGCCGTGCGCGAAGATC
>NZ_JAVHPH010000096.1:0-5726 GCF_036170495.1 Azonexus sp. | reverse complement strand
TTTTGGCGAAGCAAAAGAAAGTAAGACGCCCCGCAAGGGCGGAACCCCCAGCCAATTAAACAAAACCAAATAACAAAACCGAGACAACCAAAATGCCCTTCCAAGCCCTGGAAATACAACCCACCGGCCCGGTCGCCACGATCTGGATGAACCGCCCCGACCTCCACAACGCCTTCGACGAAACCCTCATCGCCGAACTGACCGCCGCCTGCATCGCCCTCGATGAAGACGCCGACATCCGCGTCGTCATCCTGGCCGGCCGCGGCAAGAGCTTCTCGGCCGGCGCCGACCTCAACTGGATGAAACGCGCCGCCAACAACGGCCTCGACGACAACCTCAACGACGCGCGCGCCCTGGCCCGCATGCTCCGCGTGCTGGCCGAGATGAAGAAGCCGACCATCGCCCGCATCCAGGGCGCCGCGCTCGGGGGCGGCATGGGGTTGGCTGCCGCCTGCGACATCGCCGTTGCCTCGACCAAGGCCGTCTTCGCCACCTCCGAGGTCAAGTTCGGCATCATCCCCTCGACCATTTCGCCCTACGTGCTGCGCGCCATCGGCGCCCGGCAGGCTTACCGTTACTTCCAGTCGGCCGAGCGCATCGACGCCGCCCGCGCCCGCGAGATCGGCCTCGTCCATGAAACCGTCGAGCCGGAACAACTCGATGCCAAGGTGCAGGAAATCGTCGGCTCGCTGCTACAAGGCGGCCCGCTTTCCCAGGCCGCCGCCAAGGACCTGATCCGCACTGTCAGCGGCCGGCCGATCAACGACACGTTGGTCGACGACACCGCCCACCGCATCGCCCATCTGCGCGCCACGCCGGAAGCCCGCGAAGGCATCGCCGCCTTCCTCGACAAACGTCAGCCCAACTGGATTGGGGAATAAGCCATGTTTAACAAAATCCTGATTGCCAACCGCGGGGAAATAGCCTGCCGGGTCATCAAAACCGCCCGCCGCATGGGCATCCGCACCGTCGCCGTTTATTCCGAGGCCGATGCCAACGCCCGCCATGTCCGTCTCGCCGACGAAGCTGTCCTGCTCGGCCCGGCCGCCGCCCGCGAGTCCTATCTGGTTGCCGACAGGATCGTCGATGCCTGCAAGCGCACCGGCGCCCAGGCCGTCCATCCGGGCTACGGTTTCCTCTCCGAGAACGCCGATTTCGCCGATGCGCTGGCCGCCAACGGCATCGCCTTCATCGGCCCGCCGGCCTCGGCGATTCGCGCCATGGGCTCCAAATCCGAAGCCAAGAAACTGATGGGCAAGGCCGCCGTGCCGCTGACCCCGGGCTATCACGGCGACGACCAGACACCTGCTCTGCTCCATCAGGAAGCCGACGCCATCGGCTACCCGGTGCTGATCAAGGCCGCAGCCGGTGGCGGCGGCAAGGGGATGCGCCTCGTCGAACGCACCGAGGACTTCCCCGACGCCCTCGCCTCGTGCAAGCGCGAAGCCGCCTCCAGTTTCGGCAACGAGCACGTGCTCATCGAGAAATACATCACCCAGCCGCGCCACATCGAAATCCAGATCTTCGCCGATACCCAGGGCAACTGCGTTTACTTGTTCGAGCGCGACTGCTCGGTGCAGCGGCGCCACCAGAAGGTGCTCGAAGAAGCCCCCGCCCCCGGCATGACGCTCGAACGCCGCCGCCAGATGGGCGAAGCCGCCGTCGCCGCGGCCAAAGCGGTTGGCTACGTCGGCGCCGGCACGGTCGAGTTCATCGCCAATCAGGACGGCTCCTTCTACTTCATGGAAATGAACACCCGCCTGCAGGTCGAGCATCCGGTCACCGAAATGATCACCGGCCAGGATCTCGTCGAATGGCAGTTGCGCGTCGCCGCCGGCCAGCCGCTCCCGCTCGCCCAGGAACAGCTGCAGATTCGCGGCCACGCCCTCGAAGCACGTATTTACGCCGAGGACGCCAACAAAGGCTTCCTGCCCTCGACCGGCCGTCTCGTTCGCCTGTCGCCGCCGGCCGAAAGCCTCAACGTCCGCGTCGATACCGGCGTCGAGGAAGGCGATGACATCACGCCTTTCTACGACCCGATGATCGCCAAGCTGATCGTCTGGGACGAGCACCGCGACGCCGCCCTGGCCCGCATGCGCAAGGCGCTGGCCGACTATCAGGTGGCGGGTGTCACCACCAACATCGATTTCCTCTCCCGCCTCGTCGCCTGCCCGGCCTTTGCTGGCGCCGATCTCGACACCGGCCTGATCGAACGCCAGAAGGATTTCCTTTTCCCCGCCGCCCAGGCCGTGCCGCGCGATGCCCTGCTCGTCGCCACGGTCGGCGAGCTGCTCTGGGAACAGCATGCTGCCTGGCAAGCGGCCAAAACCAGCGGCGATCCCGGCTCGCCCTGGCACGCCCGCGACGGCTGGCGGATGAACCTGTCGGCCGCCCGCCTGATCGGCTTCCGCGACGGCGACAGCCTGATCGAAGCGATGGTGCGCTACCAGGGCGACAAATGGCAGATCACGATCAACGGGCAGACCACGATAGCCCGCGGCAAAAAGCAGGAAGACGACCGCTTCACCGTCGAACTCGACGACCGCCGCCTGATCGCCAGCGTCGTTGCCGTCGCTGAAAAACGCAGCATCTTCCTCAATGGGAGCATGTACTCACTTCAGCGTGACGACCCGTTGCATTTGATTGAAGCCGGAGGAACACAAGGCGGTGGCCTGACTGCCCCGATGCCCGGCAAGGTCGTCGCCCTGCTCGCCCAGCCCGGGCAGAAGGTCGAAAAAGGCGCCCCGCTGCTCATCCTCGAAGCGATGAAAATGGAGCACACCATCACCGCCCCCGCCGCCGGCACGGTCAAGGCTTTCTGCTACGCGGCCGGCGAACAGGTGGCAGATGGTGCCGAACTGGTCGAATTCGAGCCGAACTAAGTCCCCTCCCCTTCAAGGGGAGGGCTAGGGTGGGGATGGGTAAAACGATGCACGGACAAGACAACGAGTGGTTGCGGCAAAACCGGATTCCCCAGGAACTCCGTAACCACGCCACCGATGCCGAACGCCTGCTTTGGCAATATCTCCGCGGCCAGCAGCTTGGCGTGAAATTCCGGCGCCAACACCCGTTCAACAATTTCGTGCTCGATTTCGTCTGTCTGGAGAAGAAGGTGGTCGTTGAACTCGATGGCGGACAGCATTCAGCAGCTACTATCAAGGACGAAACCAGAACACGGGAACTAGCAACAAACGGCTTTCGAATTCTGCGGTTTTGGAATAATCAGGTTTTTCAGGAAATTGAGGCTGTCATCGAGACAATCATGGCTGCCCTTGCCGAAACCCATCCCCACCCCTGCCCTCGCCTTGTCCCCTGGGATACCGTCCCTGCGGGACATAAAGGGGAGGGAGTTAACGAGGTACTCCCATGCAGCTGCCCAGCAAGGTAAAAATCGTCGAAGTCGGCCCGCGCGACGGGCTGCAAAACGAAGCCCAGGTCGTCCCGACGGCGATCAAGATCGAACTGATCGAACGCCTCGCCGAGGCCGGCCTGCGCGTCATCGAAGCAACTTCTTTCGTTTCGTCGAAGTGGGTGCCGCAGATGGGCGACAACGCGGCGGTGATGCGCGGCATCAAACGTCAGGCTGCTACGGTCTACCCGGTTTTAACGCCAAATTTGCAAGGTTTCGATGCGGCCATTGAAGCCGGCGCCACTGAAGTCGCCATTTTTGGCGCGGCATCGGAGAGCTTTTCGCGGAAAAACATCAATTGCTCGATAGCCGAAAGTCTGAAGCGCTTTGAACCCATTCTTTCGGTCGCCTCATCGCTGGAAATCAACGTGCGCGGCTATGTCTCTTGCGTCGTCGGCTGCCCGTACGAGGGCGCCGTCGACCCGAAAAAAGCCGCCGAAGTCGCCAAAACGCTCTTCGCCATGGGCTGTTACGAAGTCTCGCTCGGCGACACCATCGGCGTCGGCAATCCGGCCTCGGTCAAACGCCTCATCGAAGCCTGCGCCAGACAGGTGCCCATCGAAAAACTGGCCGGCCATTATCACGACACCTACGGCATGGCCATCGCCAACATCTACGCTTCGCTGCAGATGGGCATGGCCGTTTTCGACAGCTCGATTGCCGGCCTCGGCGGCTGTCCCTACGCCAAAGGCGCCTCCGGCAACGTGGCGACGGAAGACGTTGTTTATCTACTGCAGGGCCTGGGCATTGAAACCGGCATCAATCTGGGTAAACTGGCCGTTGTCGGCGACTGGATTTCCAGCGCCATCAACCGCCCGAATGGCGCCAAGGCCGGCCGGGCCCTTTGTGCAAGGACTTAGTGGTCTGCTTCGCAATTAACGAAACATGAAAGCTGGTCTTTGCGTCCCTGGCGTTGTTGCTCATCCTCGCGACAGCAAAGGCTATCGCTGTGGTTCGCGCCGAGCCAGGAACACAAATCCGGCGCTTTCATTCAGTTCCGCCCATTACGAAGCAGACCACCAGTGAGCCTTCTTTCCACCGTCGCTGATTTTCTCAAGCCCGCCCCTCCGCCGGACCCGTCCCTGCGCAAGGCGCTCGACCGGGTAGCCGAGATGGTGGACCCGATGCTCAAGGCCGCCCCCGGTTTTGAAAAACACCTGAGCGGGCCGCTTCAGTACGCTCTGGGTTACTGCGACGGCCTGGTCGCTGCGCTGCCCGGGCCGATCGACATCAACCGCCAGGCCTTCGCCAACGATCCGCTGGTGCACGCGCTGTTCGCCACGGCCGGCGACATCGAGCAGATGCTCGGCCGTAGCCAGGCCGTGCGCGACTTTCTCGCCACGCCATGCAGCTGGGAAAGCGACTATTTCTACGCCATGTTCGCCGCCCGCCGACAGCAGAAAAAGCAGCTCGGCATGGCGCAACAGGGCGATGTTATTCGCAGCGACGTCCCCCAGCTCGTGCTCTTTTTCTCCGGCCAGACGCTGATCGAGCCGAGCTGCCAGCTCGATGCCACCCGGCACGGCCTGCGCTGCAAGGCCCTCGAAAGCCTGCTCCACACCTTCCACGCCCACGTCAAGGCCCTGCGCGAGGAGCGCGAGGGCTTGCGCGCCGACGTTTCGGTCGAACGCGCCCACCTCACCGTCCGGCGCGACCGTTCGGGCAGCCATTCGCTTGAAGTCGGCACCCGCCACCTGGCCGAACTCGACGCCAAACTCCGCCACACCGCCGAATCGCTGATGCCGGAACAGCTGCTCGACGCACTGGCCGACTACCTCCGCTCGCCCGAGCCGGCCCTGCACCTGACCCCGGTCAGCATCACGGTCGACCGTCAAGGCGTCGTTGCCGATGACGGCAACGCGGACATCAACAGCCATACCCTCAATTTCCCGGAACTTACTGCCCGCGACCGCCGTCTTCATCTGGCCATGCTGGCCAGAATCAGTCGCGACGAAGCCCGCGAAGCGGTTGAAATGGTCCGCGACCAGCAACATCGTTTCATGCTGATTTAAATGATCCCCTCACCCTGCCGCTATATTTGCCAGATGGACCCGGTCAGCAAGCTCTGCCAGGGCTGTTTCCGCACGATCGATGAAATCGCCTCGTGGTCGCAGCTCGGCGATGCGGCGCGCACAGAAATCCTGGCCAATATCGCCCAACGACGGCTCGAATGCGACCCGCCGAAAATCGAACCCAGCAGCCATGCCCAACAAAATGGATAACCAGGAAGAGCTCTACCAATGCGTCGGCATTTGCATGGCCGACCCCGATTCCGGCTACTGCCTCGGCTGCGGCCGGCCGCCGCTGAGCGCGCCGG
>NZ_JAVHPH010000095.1:0-5746 GCF_036170495.1 Azonexus sp. | reverse complement strand
TCGTCTTCCTGCCGCTGCTCACGCTGCAGGGGCTGGAGGGCAAGATGTTCGGGCCGGTGGCGCTGACCATCGTCTTCGCCCTGGCCTCATCACTGCTGCTGTCGCTGACCGTGGTGCCGGTGCTCGCCTCCTACCTGATCAAGCGCGGCGTGCATCACGAACCGTGGCTGGTCAGAAAGCTGGCCGCCCTCTACGACCGCACGCTGAGCACCGCGCTGGCCAACAGCCGGAATTTCATGATCGCTGCGACGATTGCCTTGGCCGCGGCGGCGGGCGCCTTTTTACTGCTTGGCAAAAGCTTCATGCCGACGATGGACGAGGGCGACCTGATCATGCAGCTCGAAAAGCTACCGTCGATCAGCCTCGACCAGACCATCGCCATCGACAGCGCCGTGCAGAAGGCCGTGCTGGCCCAGGTGCCCGAGATCAAAGCCATCGTCGCCCGCGCCGGTTCGGACGAACTGGGCCTCGACCCGATGGGCCTCAACCAGACCGACACCTTCATGGTCCTCCAGCCGCGCGATACCTGGCGCAAGCCGGACCCGGCCTGGCTGGCCGACCAGTTGCGTGCTGTCATGGCCGACTTCCCCGGCATCGGCTTCTCCTTCACGCAACCGATCGACATGCGCGTGTCGGAAATGCTGACCGGCGTACGCGGCGATCTGGCCATCAAGATTTTCGGCCCTGATCTGGCGACGCTGAACCGCCTGTCCAACGCGATTGTCGCCACGGTCAAAAAGGTACCCGGTGCCGAAGACACTTTCACGCTCAAGAATGACGGCGTGCAGTACCTCAAGATTGCCGTCGACCGTCTGGCCGCCGGCCGCTTCGGGCTCAATGTCGATGACATCCAGAACGACCTCAAATCCCTGCTCGAAGGCCGCAATGTCGGCGTCGTCATCGAGCAGGGCCGGCGCGTCCCGGTCGTCCTGCGCGGACCATCGAGCCTGCTCAATTCGCCGGCCGATTTCGAAGCGCTGCGCCTCTCCGTGCCCGGCGGCGGCAGCGTGCCGCTGGCCAGCGTCGCCAAAATCGGCCGCATCGACGGGCCGGTCAAGGTCGACCGCGAAAATGCGCAGCGTTACGTCGTCGTCCAGTCCAATGTCCGCGACCGCGACCTCGTTGGCTTCGTCGACGATGCCCGCGCCGCCGTCGCCCGCGACGTCAAGCTGCCGGCCGGCTACCGGCTGTCGTGGGGCGGCCAGTTCGAGAACCAGCAACGGGCGGCTGCCCGCCTGGCCATCGTCGTCCCGGTTGCCCTCGCCCTCATCTTCTTCCTGCTGTTCTCGACCTTCCGCTCAGTGCGCCAGGCCCTGCTGGTTCTCTCCAACGTGCCGTTCGCCATGATCGGCGGCGTTTTCGGCCTGCTCATCTCGGGCGAATACCTGTCGGTGCCGGCCTCAGTCGGCTTCATCGCCCTGCTCGGCATTGCCGTGCTCAACGGCGTGGTGATGGTCACCTATTTCAACCAGTTGCTGGCTCGCGGCATGGCCGTCGGCGAGGTTGTCGTCGAGGGCGCCAAACGCCGCCTGCGGCCGGTATTGATGACCGCCAGCATCGCCGCCTTCGGCCTCGTGCCGATGCTCTTCGCCAGCGGCCCCGGCTCGGAAGTGCAACGCCCGCTGGCCATCGTCGTCATCGGCGGCCTGCTCACCTCGACGGCGCTGACCCTCGTTCTGCTGCCCATCCTGTTCCGCCGCTTCGGCGTCAAAACCACCGTCTCCTTTACCGAGGGCCGCCGCCATGGCTGATGTCCTGCTTTCGCTGACCATGCCCAACGACGTCGCCCAGCACGTCGAGGACCTGCTGCTCTCACGACCCGATCTCGTCCGCGGCTTCACCGCCAGCATGGCTGAAGGTCATGGTAGCGTCGTCCCGCTGGTCGAGCCGGCTGAGCTGGTCAGCGGCCACTCGCCACGCCTGCAGATCCGGCTGGCCGGAACGGAAGAAGCCATGCGCGCAGTCCTGGCGCTGATCAAGGCCGAGCTGCCCAGAGCCAATATTTTCTTCTGGCTGGTGCCAATCATCGAGATGGGGCGGTTATGAAAATTGGTCTTTTTTTCCGGTTGACCGTAGCAATCGGCATCGCCGGCACCAGCGGCATCGGCGGCACCGGTTTCGCTGCCGAAACGATGCCTAACCTGCCGCCGAGCGAAATCGTCACCCGCGTCCTGCAAACCAACCTGTCGGTGCAAGCCGCCGCCGGCCAGGTCCGTGTCGAGGAAGCCAACCGCCGCCGTCTCGAAGCCGGGCAATACGAATGGAACGTCCGCCTCGGCGGCCAGCAGCGCCGAAGCAAGCCGGCCACCGGCACCGATGAACGTTTCAACGAATGGAATGCTGCCATCGAACGCCCGCTGCGCCTGCCTGGCAAAGGCCGGCTCGATGGCGAACTCGGCGCGGCCGGCGTCGCGCTGGCCGAAACGGCGCACGGCGACGCCCAGCACGAAGCCAGCCGCAACCTCCTCAAATCGTGGTTCGTCTGGCTCAAGGAAAGCGCCTCCGCGGCGCAATGGAGCGAACAATTGGCCCTGCTCGACCAGCAGGCCAAGGCCATCCAGCGCCGCCAGCAACTCGGCGACGCTGCCCGTCTCGAGTCCATCCAGGCCGCAGCCGCCCTGGCCCAGGCCGAAGCCGCATTGGCCCAGGCCAAAGTGCGCCAGCAAACCGCCGGTGAAGACCTGCGCCGCCGCTACCCCGGCCTGCCGCTCGTCACCGAGAACACGATTGCCGAACCGACACCCATCGACGGCAGCGAAGCCGAGTGGATCAACGCCATCCTCGAACACAGCCACGAACTGGAATTCGCCCGCGGCGAGACCCAACGCGCCCAAATCATCGCCGGCCGCGCCAGCCGCGACCGGATGCCCGACCCGACCATCGGCCTGCATGTCTCCCGCGAACGGGCCGGCGAGGACCAGATTTTCGGCGCCTACATCAGCATCCCGCTGCCCGGCGGCGCCCGCCGTGCCGGCTCCGATGCGGCACTGGCCCAGGCCGATGTGGCCGGTCGGCGCGAAGCCTTCACCACGCAAAAAATCACCGCCGAATCGGCCATGCTCTACCAGTCGGCCAACGCCGCCTTTTCGACCTGGCAGGCCAGCCGCAGCGCCGCCGAGCGCCTCGGCCAGGCGGCCGACATGACCGCCCGCGCCTACCAGCTCGGCGAAGGCAGCCTCAACGACCTGCTCGCCGCCCGCCGGCTGGCCAACGAAGCCCAGCTAGCGGCTCGCCTGATCCAGCTCGAAGCACTCGAACTGCGTTACCGCCTGCAGCTCGACGCCCATCGGCTGTGGGTCATGGAAGAAGAAAAGCACGCCGGCGAATGAGCCTTTTCCGGCGCCAGCGACGTATCATGGCCAGACCCCACTCCGGATGAGGCCACACCATGATCCAGAATCTGCGCCAGCTTGCCAGCCTGTTCTGCGGGCTTGTCGCCATCGCGCTGGCAACGCCGGCCACCGCGTGGGAGCTGAGCGGCAGCAAGCTCATCACGCTGCACACGCGGGACGGCCAGTCGATTGCGATCGGCCACGTAGACTTCACCCCCGAGGGTGAACAAAGCCGCTTCAAGCTCAACCTCGACCACGCCAAACTGAAGGATTTCTTCCTCTCCATGAAGGAATTCAAATGTCTGGAGGGCGAGGAAATTCATTGCCACGTGCCCTATCCCTACGCCAATCCGGGCACGGTGAGCCGTAACGACCTGCGCTGGCTGGAGCATTCACTGCTCTTCCTCTACAAGCAGCCCAAGGATTTCGGCGCCCGGCTGTGGAATGGCCTTTACTACGAGATGGCGCTGACCGAACACGGCATCGTCGGCACGCCGCAAGCCGTCGATCTCGCCCTGATCGGCGTGCCGCCGGCCGATACTTCGATTCCGCCTTACGGCCCGGGCGAGCGCAGCGAAATTGCGCCCGACTCGCGCTGGATTCGCAGCCTGAGCATCGAGTAAGGCAACCTCAATCCAGAGCGAAAGCGCTCAGTTATCCACCTTCTGCCAGCCCTTGGCTAGCATACAGGCGTGCATCCGGCGCACGCTGGCCTGGGTGACCACGCCATCGGCTGTGGTGTAGACCTGCTGTTTGCAGAAGATTTCGTCGCGCTTGTAGTCGCCGTCAAGCGCCCCGCGCTTTTCCCAGTGCCACGACGAACAGCCCGCCAGGCCAATGAAGACAATCATCAGTAATTTCATGGCGCAAATTCTACGCTGATCGGCGCAATGCCAGCCTCGCCGGGCCGCACAATCATCTATTCATAAATAACTTTCAAAACACATTTTATTCTGTAGAATAAATATAACGCCACTTGGAAACGCCATCATGCCGACCGCCTTGCAAGCCAATCCGCTCTCCGACCGCTCCCGCGTTCTGTCGACGGCCGTGGTTGAAGCCGCCAGACGCCTCGGGCTGGGTTCCACCGACCTCAACGCCATCATCGGGACCAGCCAGCCCTCGGCCTCGCGCCTGCTCAACGGCAAATATTTCATCCCCGAAGGCAGCAAGACCTGGGAGCTTTCGGCTCATTTCGTCCGTCTCTACCGCTCGATTTCCTCACTGGTCGGCGGCAACGACGATCTGGCCCGGAGCTGGCTCAAATCCAGCAACCAGGCTTTCGACAACCGCCACCCGCTGGAAGTCGTCAAACGCGTCGAAGGCCTGCTCCATGTCTGCGAATACCTGGACGCCCACCGCGCTCGCGTCTGAAGCCCGGCCCTGGTCGGGCAAGGGCTGGCGCGCCGTCGAGGCGCTGCACCGGGTGGCGACGATGACGCTGGTGCACGGCGATCTCGGCGACCAGTCGCTGCTCGAAGACATGATCGAAGAAGCCAAGCCCGTCTTGCCGCGTGAAGCGAACGGCCTGCACTGGCTGCTCGCCACACCTTTCCGCTACTGGCCGAAACCGCCCTCCGGCTCGCGTTTCCGGGCGCGCACCGATGCCGGCGTGTTCTATGGCGCCGACGAGGAAAAAACTGCCTGCGCCGAATGCGGCTACTGGCGCCTGCGTTTCTGGCTGGATAGCGAAGGCCTGGCCGGGCGCGAGGCATCGATCCCGATCACGCTCTTCGAATTCCACGGCGCCACGCCACAGATGCTCGACCTGACAACGCCGCCGCTCGTCGCCGATCGGGCCAGTTGGACCGACCCGGCCGATTACAGCGCTACCCAGAAAGTTGCCGGCACGGCGCGGCAAGCCGGCATCCAGTTGATCCGCTACCAGTCCGTCCGTCATCCCGAAGGCCACTGCCTGGCCATCCTGACGCCGCAGGTATTCAAGGGCGTCGACGAGGCATTCCGTAACGTCCAGCATGGCTGGACACTGTGGCTCAAGCCGCCCGGACTGACTGTCTGGCAGCGCGAACTGACGCCGGAAAGCCACGTTTTTCGTTTCGCCTGATCGACGGATTCGCCAGCGGATATTTTCGCCGGACATGGAACCGGCTAGCGGCCAAGCAATCTAAACGAAACCAGCCTATGCCATGCGCTTATACTTTCTGCACAGCAATCAGGCATCACCTTCAACGCCACTTCCGAAAGGACGATCATGAACAATCCGGTAGGCTGGTTTGAGATTTATATAAAGGAAATGGAGCGCGCCAAGGCGTTCTATGAAGCGGTGTTCGAGGTGGAACTGAGCAAGCTGGAAAGCCCGCCCGGCCTCGAAATGTGGGCATTTCCCATGCAGCCGGAGAGCTACGGCGCGCCCGGCGCCCTGGTCAGGATGGACGGATGTGGCGGCGGCGACA
>NZ_JAVHPH010000094.1:3492-5764 GCF_036170495.1 Azonexus sp. | reverse complement strand
TCTGTACAACTGAAACGCCGCAGCGATCAGGCGCGTTCGAAGATCACCGCAATACCCTGGCCACCACCGATACACATCGTCACCAAAGCGTACTTGCCACCGATCCGCTCCAGCTCGTAGAGCGCCTTGGTGGCGATAAAGGCACCGGAACAGCCGACCGGGTGACCGAGGGCGATAGCGCCACCGTTCGGGTTGGTCTTGGCCGGATCAAGGCCAAGCACCTTGGCAACAGTCAGCGCCTGGGCAGCAAAGGCTTCATTTGATTCGATGACGTCCATCTGATCCAGCGTCAGGCCAGCCTTCTTGAGCGCCAGCCGGGTAGCCGGGATCGGACCTTCGCCCATGACATCGTTCGGGACACCAGCGACGGCATAACCAGCGATGCGGGCCAAAGCCTTGTGACCGGCCTTGGCGGCTACATCGGCGGCAGCCAGCACGAAGAAGGCAGCGCCGTCGTTGATGCCGGAAGCGTTACCAGCGGTGACCGAGCCGTCCTTCTTGAAGGCCGGCTTCATCTTGGCCAGCGATTCCATGGTTGTGCCACGCTTGACGTGCTCGTCGGTATCGAAAACCACTTCGCCCTTGCGCGTCTGCTTGACGATCGGCACGATCTGCGATTTAAAGCGACCGGCATCGATGGCCGCAGCAGCGCGACGGTGGGATTCAACAGCCAATGCATCCTGGTCTTCACGGGTGAAGCCATACTTCTCAACCAGTTTTTCGGCGGTGATGCCCATGTGGCCAACGCCGAACGGGTCGGTCAGCACGGCAACCATCGAGTCGATGGCCTTGGTATCACCCATGCGGGCGCCCGTACGCAACGAGGGCATCATGTAAGCCGCCTTGGACATGACTTCAACACCGCCACCGACGCCGTAATCGGCATCGTTCAGCATGATGTTCTGGGCGGTGGTCACAATAGCCTGCAGGCCAGACGAACACAGACGGGAAACCTGCATGGCAACGGATTCCATCGGCAGACCAGCCTGAATAGAGGCAACGCGGGAAACGTAGGCATAGCGGGAGTCGGTCGGCATGGTGTTACCGACCGTGACGTAGTTGATGATTTGGGGATCGACACCGGAGCGGACGACCGATTCCTTCATCACGATACCGGCCAGCTCACTGGCTTCGAAATCGGCCAAAGCACCACCAAAGGTGCCGATTGGGGAACGGACGGCACTCAGAATAACAACATCTCTGCTCATGTAACTCTCCTGTAAGGATTATTCAGCCCACCAACGTGGCAAGCCCTAGCAAAAACAGCAACAACATCCATAACACAGTAGCTCGCCAGACGAGGCCAACGGCACTTTGCATGAAATCTACATCAGCCGGATCGCCCAGCCCCAGTTCGGCCCGATCGGACACCTCGACGCCATCGGCCACCGGCCGGCCCAGTTGGACCCCCAGCGCGCCGGCCCCCGCCGCGAGAACGATGCCGAGGTCGCGGTCCGGCCATTGCGCCGGCTGGGTACGCCAGCAATAAACCGCATCCTCGAAGTCACCGACAATAGCGAAAGCCGCTGCCGTTGTCCGCGAAGGTAGCCAGTCGATCATACCGAAAACCAGTCGTGAGAACGCGGAAAAATCGCTTTGCTGGGCCATGTTTTTGGTATTCCAGCGGTCGCCGACAACGGCTGACAGCCGGTAGAGCAGCGCCCCGCAAGGGCCGGGCAACAAAACGAACCAGAGCACGACAGCAAAGACGTGGCGGTGCGAGGCAGCCAGCGCGCCCTCGATGGAGCGCCGGGCAACATCTTCGGAGCCGAGGCCATAGGCCGACATGCCCTGCCACTCGGCAAGCAGATGGCGCGCCCGCTCAAGGTCGCCCAGGCGCAGGGCCAGCTGGATTTCGGTGTAGTGGTGACTGAACTGGCGGAAACCCATGGTCAGATAGAGCACGCCAACATTGAGCGCCCAGCCGAAAAGCGGGTTCAGGGAATAGAGCAGGCCATAAGCCACAGCGAGCAGCACCACCGGCAGCAGGACAGCCAGACACCAGGCCAGCACGCCATGCCGGTAGGCTCCGGCGTTAAAGCGGGATTCAATAAAATCAGCCCATGCGCCGAGAGGTTCGGCGACGATGCGGCGATAGTTGAGAGGTTGCAGTTGCTCGAGGAGAAAAACTGCGATGAGCGAGAGAAGACTCATGGGGTGCCGATGATTGCCGTATTCGGCTTATTTTCATGTCTTAAAGTGTCACGATACCACAAGCTCAGGCCCCTTGGATAAGGCCAAGACGCTCGCTCAGCGAGCGAATCATGCCGGC
>NZ_JAVHPH010000094.1:0-3392 GCF_036170495.1 Azonexus sp. | reverse complement strand
CTCAGGCCCCTTGGATAAGGCCAAGACGCTCGCTCAGCGAGCGAATCATGCCGGCGGTGGCGCCCCAGATGAAATAGTCGCCATAGGGCATGGCAAAGTAATGACGTAGTGCGCCGCGATAATGCAGCGAATGCTGTTGATGGTTGGCCGGATCAAGCAGAAAGGCGAGCGGCACTTCGAAGACTTCGGCTACCTCAAACGGGTCCGGCCGCAAGTCGAACGGTGGCTGGACCAGGGCAACCACCGGGGTCACACGAAAGCCGGTTCCTGTCCGATATTCGGGCAGAAAACCGAGGATTTCAATACGTTCGCGCGGCAGACCGATTTCCTCCTCAGTTTCGCGCAGCGCGGTGTGCGATGGCGAAAGATCCTCTGCCTCGACCCGCCCACCGGGAAAACTGATCTGCCCGGCGTGATCCCGCAGATGCGCAGTGCGCTGGGTTAGCAGCACCGTCTGGCCACCATCGCGCAGGACAATTGGAAACAGCACCGCTGCCGGGGTCAGCGGCAGGTCGTCGACGCCATCTTCCTGGACGAAATGCCCGCTCAGCGGCTCAGCTAACAGGCTGGCGCGCAGGCGCTCCAGATCCAGCGTCATGCGGCCTTGGAATCTTCCTCGATTTCAGCGTTGACCGCAGCCAGCGCGTCCTGAAGCGTTTCTTCGGAAAGGTCGTTAATGGTCGTCGCCACCAGGTCAGCCGATTCGATGGCGCCGACCGGTAAGCGCTTGCTATCCATGCTGGCAATCATCACGGCCGATGCCCCAGCCACGCGCAACAGCGCCTGGCGTTCGCCCATCAGCATTTCCAGTTCATCACGCAACAAGGTAATTTCCTGATCTTTTTGGGGCATTTCTCTCTCCTAGAATCTTTTTTTCAGTGTCATGGTACTGCCATCGCGCTGCATTTCCATGCGGTTCAGAAAACTCATGCCGAGCAGGGCGATCGGCATGTCGTTCTGGTGAATGAGCGCATCAACATTGTGCATCGTCACGTCACCGATCCGTACCGTATCGACCTGAATTTTGCTCACCACGGCCTGGCCATTGGCCGTATTGGTCAGGGCTTTCTGACCACGGTTGAAATCGAGTCCGATGCGCCGGGCATCGGTGGCCCCCAGCGAAATCATGGACGCCCCGGTGTCTACCAGAAAGCGGACAGAAGTTCCGTTAATGGTGCCAGTTGTGAAGAAATGCCCTTGGGCGTCGGCGGTCATGATGATTTTCCCTGAACCATCGCCCCCGGCAACGCCGATGGCATGCTGGCCGATGCGCAGCGGTCGTTTCCGCCCCGCCGCCTCGATGATCACCTGATCCTCCTGAATGGAGACCAACTTGACGCCGTCCACCGTCTTGCCGACCGGTACGGCCTGCGGCTCGCCGCCATTGATCATGAGCATGGCCTTGCTGCCCATGATCCCGGCCAGCCCGACATCTTGTGCCATTCCTGCGCCGGGTAGCAGCAACGCCAACAGCGCAAGCAGCGTAAAATGACGCTTCACTCCTCTGAATCCCAACGCCGCCATGCACCCTGTCGCCATCTTTCGCCACTCCCCCACTGAAGGTCCGGGGTATTTTGCCATATTCCTTGAGCAGCAAGGGATTCCATGGACACTGATTGCCCTCGACGAAGGCGCTGCAGTGCCGGCGAGCGTCGACGGTTTTTCAGGGCTCTGTTTCATGGGCGGGCCGATGAGCGTCAACGATCCCCTGCCGTGGATAGAGCCGGTCTGCGCGTTGATCCGCGAAGCGGCGGCGAAAAATATCCCAGTCATCGGCCATTGCCTCGGCGGGCAACTGATGAGCAAGGCACTCGGCGGGCAGATTACGCGCAATCCCGTCAAGGAGATCGGCTGGAGCAGCGCGCATGGCGAGGACAACACCACGGCACGCCACTGGCTGGGTGACTTCGCCGGCCAGAGCGGCACGGTTTTCCAGTGGCACGGCGAGACCTTCAGCCTCCCGAGCGGCGCCACCCGCCTGCTGTCCAATGGCTACTGCGCCAACCAGATGTTCGTGATCGGCCCACACCTTGCCATGCAATGCCATGTCGAAATGACGCCGGAAATGATTGCCACATGGAGCGAACAATGGGCCGATGAAGCGGTTGCCGTCGCCGACCTGCCCAGCGCCCAGACGCCGGAAACCATGCTGGCTGAAACTCCGGCCAAACTTCCGGTCATGCGCCAGTTGTCGGAGCAACTTTATTCCGTGTGGATCAAGGGGCTGGCGTGCTGAATCCTCAATAAAAAACCGAACTGCTTGCGCAGTCCGGTTTTTAATTTTGGCCGTTTTTTACGGTAGACCGTAGCAAGCCCGGTTGACCGTGGAAATGCACTTAATCCCGGGCACTTAATCCCGGAAATTGCCGTATTTGATCGGAAAATCGGTAATCGACTTGGTAATCAGCGCAATGCAGGCCTGCAGGTCATCCCGCTTGGCGCCGGTAACACGCACGGTTTCGCCCTGAATCGCCGCCTGGACCTTGAGTTTGCCGTCCTTGACCAGCTTGACGATTTTCTTGGCCAGATCGCTGTCGATCCCATCCTTGATCTTCATTTCCTGCTTCACTTTATTGCCGGAGACGCTGACGATCTTCTGGTGATCCAGGCGCTTGACGCTTTCCTTCTCCTTCTTTTCCATGGCCGGGAAAAGCAAGTCCTTGATCTGATCAAGCTGGAAGTCAGAGTCGCCCCACAGGGTGATGACCTTGTCTTTCTCATTCAACTCGACCTTGGCGCTGGTGCCCTTGAAGTCGTAGCGATTGTCGATCTGGCGTGAGGTGACATCAATGGCGTTCTTCAACGCCACCATGTCCGCCTCGGAGGTGAAGTCAAAGCTCGGCATGGCGATTACCCGAAATGGCAGACGTAGTGGTAAGCATCACCGGCAACCACTTCAATGTCGAAGCTGGAATTGCCCGGCACCTTGAAAGACTGGCCATCGCCATAAGTCTTCCATTCGCTCTCGCCCTTGAGCTTGACGCGGCACGAACCGCCGACGCCTTCCATGATTTCCGGCGCGCCGGTATTGAAGGTCAGGCTTGCCGGCAGGATCACGCCGACCGTCTTCTTCGTGCCATCGGCCAGCACCACGGTGTGGCTGACGCACTTGCCATCAAAATAGACATTGGCCTTCTTGACCACGGAAACGCCATCATAACGTTCGGATTGCGACATTTACATACCCCAGATTTTCTGAATGACTGATTTGGCAATGAACCCGACCATGCCGAATGCCAGCACGAAGAAGAGCACAAAGGTGCCCGTCTTGCCGGCTTTCGACTTGTAGGCGATCTCGCCAATAATGAACAGCATGAAGAGGATGAAGGCGCCAACGCCCCAGGTCGAGAAGAAATCTGCGATCTGTTCTTCGTTCAGCCCGAATACGGTGC
>NZ_JAVHPH010000093.1:0-1163 GCF_036170495.1 Azonexus sp. | reverse complement strand
ACGTGGCGAAGGTCGAGGCATCGCCTTCGACCAGAAAGACCAGATCGCGCCCTTCAGCGAGTAGCTCGACGGTCTGCGTCGCTGCCCGCGCCCAGGCTTTGGCGAGGATCCCGGCATCGCGTGTCATCGGGAAGACGATCTCGACGGCATCGGCCGGAGTGGACAGCCCGCCGCGCTCGACGATGGACAGCGCGTAGGACGACTCCTCGGCCTTCTTGACCGGGTACAGCCAGCGGGCGCCGCTGTGTAGCACCGCCCAGGCGCGGCGGGTGATCAACTCAGGGTCGCCGGGGCCGAGCGAGGCGCCGATCAGTTTTCCATAGGTTTTTGCGCCAGGGTTCATGCCATGTCCTTGCTTGCGGTGACGATCCACACCGGGTTCTGGGCGGCCAGCCGGTGCATGTCGAGAATCGGTTGGCTGCGGCAGGCCTGTAGCTGGACAACCTCCCAGCCGGCGCCGACCGCCTTGAGCGCCGCCGTCGCGGTGGCCAGGTTTTCAATGGTGACGAAATTCATGACCAGCCGGCCGCCGGGTTTCAGCCGGGCCAGGATCAGCCCGATCAGTTCGCCCAGTTCGCCGCCCGAGCCGCCGATGAACACGGCGTCCGGGTTGGGCCAGGTGGCGAGCAGCGCCGGCGCCTTGCCCTCGCACAAGGTGTAATTTCCGACGCGGAAGCGTTCGGCGTTGGCCCGCGCGTTAGCCGCGTCGCCGGCGTTCTTTTCGATTGCCCAGACATGGCCGAGCGGCGCCAGACGGGCCGCTTCCAGGCCGACCGAGCCGGAGCCGGCGCCGATGTCCCAAACCACGGCGTCGGGCGTCAGGCGCAGCTTGGCCAGCGACAGGACGCGCGCCTCCTGCTTGGTGATCAGGCCTTTTTCCGGGGTGCGCTGGATGTATTCCCCGTCTTCCCGGCCAAAAGGTGGCGCCATGGCCAATTCGTTGTGATCCGGGCGGCGTTCGACCAGGACGACATTGGGTTCGGGAAATTGCCTATTTGCCGCGTCGACCGCAGCCAGTCCGGCGAAGACGGCTTCATCGGGCCAGCGCAGCCGACAGGCCACCGACAGTTTGACCTCGTCGCCGTAACCGGCGGTGAGCAGGGCCCGGGCCAGTCGGGCCGGGCTGTTGGCCGGACCGGTAAACAGCGCCACGCGTCGATTCA
>NZ_JAVHPH010000092.1:0-1171 GCF_036170495.1 Azonexus sp. | reverse complement strand
GGCCAATCTTGGCCTTGATCGGACTACGCTCGTGTTCGGCCGCCTCTTCTTCGGTACCGAACATGACCAGCACGTTCTGACCGGTCTTGACCTTGCCGCGATTGATCTTGCCGACACCGATACGACCGACGTAGGACGAGTAATCAAGGGCGGTAATTTGCAATTGCAGCGGCGCTTCGATATCGGTATCCGGAGCCGGCACGTGACGCAGAATCGTGTCGAACAGCGGAATCATGTTTTCGCGCGGCTGATCCAACTCCATCGCCGCCCAACCGTTGAGGCCGGAAGCGTAAACGATCGGGAAATCCAGTTGTTCGTCGGTCGCGCCGAGTTTATCGAACAGATCGAAGGTCAGATTGACGGCTTGATCAGGATCGGCCCCATCGCGGTCAACCTTGTTAACCAGAACAATCGGGCGCAGACCAAGAGCCAAGGCCTTCTTGGTAACGAAACGAGTCTGCGGCATCGGGCCTTCAGCAGCATCGACAAGCAGCACCACGCCATCGACCATGCCGAGCACGCGCTCGACCTCGCCGCCGAAGTCGGCGTGTCCCGGCGTATCGACGATGTTGATGTGCACGCCTTGATACTCGACTGCGGTGTTTTTGGAAAGAATCGTGATGCCACGTTCTTTTTCGAGGTCGTTGGAGTCCATGACGCACTCGACCAGTTGTTGGTGAGCAGCGAAGGTGCCGGACTGGCGGAGCAATTGGTCGACCAGGGTGGTTTTACCGTGGTCAACGTGCGCGATGATGGCGATGTTGCGGATCGGACGAGCGGACATGGGAAGGCCTGAAAAATCAAAGGCGTGATTCTATCACCGATGGTGCGCCGCAACATCCCCGGCCAGCTTTTTATCCTTCTTTATTGCGCATAAAGTCGGCCGTGTTGAAGAAATTGGTTAGCAGCAACTTGCGAACGTCCTCGCTCAGACCAACATCTTCCATCGCCAGCACCATGCAGGCGACCCATTGATCACGCTCCTTCGTACCGATGGCGAAAGGCATGTGGCGGGCGCGCAGCTTGGGGTGGCCGAATTTCTCGACGAAAAGATCGGGGCCACCAAACCAGCCAGAAAGGAACATGAAGAGTTTGTCCCGGGAACCGGAAAGATCGGCCGGATGCATGGCCCGCAGTTCCGCAAAATGGGAAACGGTGTCCATCAATTCGT
>NZ_JAVHPH010000091.1:0-1173 GCF_036170495.1 Azonexus sp. | reverse complement strand
CTTCACCATTCTGGACCATCGGCTCGAGAATGATCTTGACGTCTTCCTGCGTGTAACCGAAAGCTTGCTGGCGATCCAGCAGCGAAGCCGCGGGAGCCGAACATTTTTCATTCGGGGCCGGCACTTCGTCGAGCTTGATGCGGATCTTTTCGATCCACTCGCGATACGGCTTGGCGTTGGCCAAGGAATCCTTGAGTTCCTTGTCGTCGATAATGCGGCCCTGCTCCATATCGATCAGGAACATCTTGCCCGGCTGCAGGCGCCACTTCTGGACAATCTTCTTTTCCGGAATGGGCAGTACGCCCGACTCGGAAGCCATCACGACGAGATCGTCATCGGTAACCAGATAGCGGGCTGGGCGCAGACCGTTACGGTCAAGCGTCGCGCCAATTTGGCGACCATCAGTAAAAGCCACCGCTGCAGGGCCGTCCCACGGCTCCATCATGGCAGCATGGTATTCGTAGAAGGCGCGACGGTTCTCGTCCATCTGCGAATGCTTTTCCCAGGCTTCCGGGATCATCAGCATGACTGCTTGGGCCAACGAGTAGCCCCCGCCCATGACCAGCAGTTCTAGTGCATTGTCGAAGGAAGCCGAGTCAGACTGTCCGGGATAATGCAGCGGCCAGACTTTCTTCAGGTCATCACCGAGAATCGGCGAGGAGATCGCCTGTTCACGGGCCTTGAACCAGTTGACGTTACCACGCACCGTGTTGATTTCACCGTTATGGGCGATGTAGCGGAACGGATGTGCCAGATCCCAAGTCGGGAAGGTGTTGGTGGAGAAACGCTGGTGCACCAAGGCAAGGGCCGAAACGGTACGCTTGTCCTGCAAATCAAGGTAGTACACGCCAACCTGGTCCGCCAACAGCAAACCTTTGTAGTTAACTGTACGAGCGGAAAAGGACGGAACGTAGAATTCCTGGCCGAATTTCAGCCTTAGCGACTTGATCGCATTGGCGGCACGGCGACGGATAATGTACAGCTTGCGCTCAAGGGCATCAGTCACGAACACATCGGGACCCCGCCCAACAAATACCTGACGAATTACCGGCTCCTTGGCACGCACGGTTGGCGACATCGGCATGTCGCGATTGACCGGCACATCCCGCCAGCCAAGCAGCACCTGACCTTCTGAGACGACTGAGCGCTCAATCTCTTCGATACAGGCGTAGC
>NZ_JAVHPH010000090.1:0-5858 GCF_036170495.1 Azonexus sp. | reverse complement strand
ATTGCCGGACAGGCAAATTTTGCCGCCCGCCGTTGTCGCCTGCATGGCATTTTCCAGCAAATTGACCAACGCCCCGAACAAGGCTTTGCGACTACCGACGATCATCGCCCCCCGACAAGCGTCATCCAACACTAATGCGAGGCCACGCTCACCCATCAGCGGCTCGACCGTTTGCGCCGCCTCCGCCAGCAGATCGGACACCGGGATGACATCCCGCCCGATGCTCTCGCCTCGCGCAAAGAGAAGAACATCCTGGATCAGCCGCTCAAGGCGCCGCAATTGCCCGCTGGCCTTTTCCGAAAATCGGGCCCTCGCCTCATCCGGAATGCCCGCCTGGCCAAGGTTTGAGGTATAAAGCAGCGCCGCGGCCAGCGGTGTGCGCAGCTGATGGGCCAGCGAGGCCGCCATTTCCCCCATGGCCGCCAGGCGCTGGTTGCGTTCAAGCTCGGTTTTCATGCGGTGAGCGGCGGTTACATCATGGATAAGCAGAATTTTTCCACCCGCCGAAGGCAGCGCGCTCTCGCCAATCGACAACCGGCAATCGCCGTGCAACCACTCGCCAATCGCCATTGTCGGCTCCAGGCTGGCCCGCGCCACATCGCCCCAATGCTGCCCAACCATATCCGCCCCGAAAATGGCCATGGCAGCCGGGTTGACCGCAACAACGATGGCCGCCGAATCGAGCAGCACCACCCCGGCCGGCAAAGCATCGAGCAAGGACGAGAGACGCTCGGAAAGCGCTTCCTTTTCCTGATATTGCCGACGCAATTCACCGTTGGCGATCGCCAACTCCTCGGTCAGCGAGGCAGCGCGAACCTGCAGCGCTTCATAGGCCTGGGTCAGCTCGGCCGAAACCTGATTGAACATGGCAAATGCCCGTTGCAATTCGGCTGTCTTGGTGTCTGTGTCAGGTGTCAAGAGATTGATCTGTACGGCAACATCGAAAAAAGAAAGGGGGAATTCAGCTCGGGTAATAGTAGAATATTTCTAGGATAATTTGGCTTCTCGATTGATTCTTCTTCTGTTTCACCGCAATTTGACCGGCTATTGATGGCAGCAACAACTGAGACGACAGCAGGAAACGCACCGGCAGGAAATCCGGTGGAACGTCTGCGCGACGCCTTCAACCGGCTCGGCAGTCAGCAGAAGCTTGTCTTCATGGTGGCAACGGCCGCCATAATCGCCCTTATCGTCGGCGCTATTCTCTGGAGCCGTCAGCCAGACTGGAAAACACTATTCTCCAATCTCAACGAGAAGGATGGCGGGACGATCGTCACCGTTCTCGAGCAGCAAAACATTCCTCACCGCTACAGCGATAACGGCGCATTGCAGGTCCCCGCCGACCGCGTTCATGACATTCGACTCAAACTGGCCTCGCAGGGGCTGCCGCGCGGAGGCATGGTTGGTTTTGAATTGATGGAAAACCAGAAATTCGGGATCAGTCAGTTTGCCGAACAGGTCAATTACCAGCGCGGCCTGGAAGGCGAACTGGCCCGTACCATCCAGTCAATCGGAGCGGTGCAGTCGGCCCGCGTCCATCTGGCCATTCCCAAACCCTCGGTTTTCGTCCGCGAAGAACAAAAGCCGACGGCCTCGGTGATGCTCAACGTTTATCCCGGACGCGCTCTGGATAACGCCCAGATCGCCGGCATTACGCACCTGGTTTCATCGAGCGTACCGCAATTGCCAGCCACTAACGTCACTGTCATCGACCAGACCGGCGCACTACTCTCGCAACTGAAAAACAGGCTCACCGAAGCCGGCCTTGATGCCACTCAAGTCAAATATGTTCGTGATATTGAAGGCAGCATCATCAAGCGCATTGAGGACATTCTCAAGCCGATGCTGGGCGGCGAAAACTTCAAGGTTCAGGTCGCTGCCGACATCGATTTTTCGCAAAGCGAGCAAACCGCTGAAAGCTACCACCCCAACAACACACCGGAAACCACCGCTATTCGTAGTCGGCAGACCAACGAATCGGCCAGCGTTAACCAGGCGGCCGGAGGCGTTCCGGGCGCATTGACCAACCAGCCTCCCGTTCCGGCCACCGCACCACTGACCCAGCCGGCAACCGGCAGCGCCCCCGGTCAACCGGGAAAAACGGCCGAAATTCAAGGCAAACTCGACGCTGCGGGCGTCACGGCGCCACTCAATAGCGTCGGCCAGCCAATCAACACAAGCAAGGCTGCAACGGTCAATTTTGAAGTCGACAAGACGATTCGTCACACGAAGCAAGGCATGGGCGACATCCGGCGACTGTCTGCGGCCGTAGTCATCAATCATCGCAAGGGCATCGACAAGAACGGCCAGCCGGTCAACAAGCCGATTCCCGAACCGGAAATGAAACAGATCAACGAACTGGTCCGCGAGGCGATGGGCTTCAACAAGGAGCGCGGCGACTCGATCTCGGTTGCCAACGCACCCTTCACCGCCGACGAAAAAGTCGACAACGCGCTCCCGCTCTGGAAGGACCCGGAAACCATCTCGTACGCCAAGGACATTTTCAAGTACCTGTTGATTGCCCTCGTTGTGGCCTTCCTGTTCCTGAAAGTTATCCAGCCCTCGCTAAAAACCATGTTCCCTTCGGCAACCGATGGCCAGGCCGCATCAACCGCCGAGGGTGTCGCCGGCGCCGCAGCGCACGTCAAGATCGCAGGCGTCGATGGCGAACCTGACGCCGACCACGTGCGGATCGACCACTACGCCGCCAAAGTACAAAAAGCCCGCGACATAGCCGGGGCGGACCCGAAGGCGGTCGCCAACATCATCAAGGACTGGATGGGCGCCAATGCCTCCTAACGCTGAAGACGGTCTGGAAAGGAGCGCAACGCTGCTGATTGCGCTCGGCGAAGACCATGCCGCCGAAGTACTCAAGCACCTCGGACCTCGCGAGGTGCAAAAACTCGGACACGCCATGGCGGCACTCAAGAGCGTGCCACGAACAACCGTCGAGAGCGTCCTCGACGAATTCCACAAGAATGCCGAAGAACATGCGGCGGTGCACGTCGACACCGACAGCTATATTCGCTCCGTACTCACCAAGGCGCTTGGCGACGACAAGGCATCGAACCTTATTTCACGCATTCTGCAAGGCGGCGAGACATCGGGCATCGAGGGCTTGAAATGGATGGATGCGACAACCGTCGCCGATCTGATCAAGAACGAGCACCCGCAGATCATCGCGACGATTCTGGTCCATCTTGAGCACGACCATTCTAGCGAGATTCTGAATCATTTCACCGAGCGCCTGCGCAATGACGTCGTGTTGCGAATCGCCACGCTGGAAGGGATTCAGCCCTCCGCACTGCGCGAACTTAACGAGGCGATGATGCGTATCCTGTCCGGCTCAACCAGTGTCAAGCGGACAGCGATGGGCGGCGTCCGCACGGTTGCCGAAATCCTCAATTTCATCGGCACCGCCAACGAAACATCGGTCGTCGATGCAATCCGCGAGTACGACCCCGATCTCGCCCAGAAGATTCTCGACGAGATGTTCGTTTTCGAAAATCTGATGGACATCGACGATCGCTCCATCCAGCTCATTTTGCGGGAAGTTCAGTCTGACTCCCTGATCCTTGCCCTCAAGGGTGCGTCGCCCGATCTTCGCGAGAAGATTTTCAAGAACATGTCGCAACGGGCTGCAGAAATGCTGCGCGAAGACCTTGAATCGAAAGGCCCCGTTCGTCTTTCCGAAGTCGAAGGCGAGCAAAAGGAAATCCTCAAGGTGGTACGTCGCCTGGCTGACGAGGGACAAATCGTCCTGGGTGGCGCCGGCGGCGAACAAATGGTCTAACCCGAGATGGCAGGCGTCATTCCCAAGGACAAACTCGCCGGCTACCAACGCTGGAATATCGGCGCCCTCGATGCAAAACCAGTGGCGCTTAGCCAGTCGCCAGAAAACACGGCCAGCACCGCCCCCGCCGTTGCATCCTCGGTCGTCGCCAGTCAGCCCGAAGTGCATGCCACAACGAACCCGACGAACACTGAAGAGATTGAGCATCTCCACGAAGAAGCTCGCGCCAATGGCTACAGCGTCGGCTACCGCGAGGGGCTTGAAGCCGGGCAGCAGGCGATGGCGACAACGATGACCGAAACAACAGCGCAATTTGCCGAGCTGCTTGGCAACCTGCAGATCGCGCTGGCCCATCTCGACCAGCACGTCGCCGAACAGGTACTCAGCGTCGCCCTTGAAATCGCGGCACAAGTGCTTCGCGGAGCGATCAACACCCGCCCCGAACTGCTTTTGCCCGTCATTCGCGAGGCACTCGCAGCACTCCCCCTGCATCATGCTCATGTCGTTCTCCGACTGAGTCCCGTCGATGCCACGGTTATTCGCGAGCAGATCGGCGAACAACTCGCCCAAACCGGCGCCCAGATCATTGACGACCCGGAGATTTCGCCAGGAGGATGCCTGCTTGTTGCCGGTGCCAGCGAGGTCGATGCCACGATCGAAACACGCTGGAAGCGTGTACTTGAGTCGATCGGTGTCGCGCCTTCCGAATGGATGAACCGACCTTGATCGTGCTACCCGACCATGTCGGGCGCTGGCAGCGTTTCCTTGAAGGCTGCCAGCTTTCTGCGGCATCAGCCCAACCGCTCTGGCCGGCCGGACGTTTGACAAGGATCAACGGCCTCGTCATGGAGGCTTCGGGGTTGAAACTACCGCTAGGCAGTTCATGCCACATCTTCCCGGCCAGCGGAGCGCCGGTTGAGGCAGAAGTAGTGGGCTTCGCCGGAGAAAAGCTCTATCTGATGCCCTCCGATGACGTCTTTGGACTGGCCCCCGGCGCTCGTGTCATCGCTTGCGACACCCCCAACCCGGCGCCGCGAGTCGACTTCCCAGTCAAACATAAACGCCGAGCTATCGATCGAGCCAAGCAGGGGCCGGTAGGCGACGAATTACTTGGCCGGGTTCTTGACGGCGTTGGTCGCCCACTCGACAGCAAGGGTCCGCTCAGATCAAACCTGACCCGCCCCTTGCAAAGCCGCCCGATTAACCCAATGACCCGGGCGGCCATCGAACACCCGCTCGATGTCGGCATTCGCTCGATCAACGCCTTGTTGACCGTCGGCC
This sequence comes from Azonexus sp., assembly GCF_036170495.1. GTDB lineage: Bacteria > Pseudomonadota > Gammaproteobacteria > Burkholderiales > Rhodocyclaceae > Azonexus. The sequence continues at coordinate 784 of NZ_JAVHPH010000090.1, read as the reverse complement.
GCGGTCAGCGCATGGGGCTTTTCGCTGGCTCCGGTGTTGGCAAATCGGTACTCCTCGGCATGATGGCTCGCTATACCGAGGCCGAAGTCATTGTCGTCGGGCTAATCGGCGAACGCGGCCGGGAAGTGAAGGAGTTCATCGAGCAAATTCTCGGCGAAGAAGGCATGCGTCGAGCCGTGGTCGTCGCCGCACCGGCCGATACCGGCCCACTGATGCGACTGCAGGGCGCCGCTTATGCAACAACCATTGCCGAATATTTCCGTGACCAGGGGAAACAGGTCCTGCTGATCATGGATTCCCTGACCCGTTATGCCATGGCGCAACGGGAAATTGCCCTCGCCATCGGCGAGCCTCCGGCCACCAGGGGCTATCCGCCATCGGTATTTGCCCGTTTGCCACAACTCGTTGAACGAGCCGGCAATGGCCCTGAAGGTGGTGGCTCGATGACGGCCTTCTACACCGTTCTAGCCGAAGGCGATGACCAGCAGGACCCGATTGCCGACTCGGCTCGCGCCATTCTCGACGGTCACATCGTGTTATCTCGAACGCTGGCCGACGCTGGACATTACCCAGCCATCGATATCGAGCAATCAATCAGCCGAGCCATGGTCAACCTGATCGAACCGGCACAACTCGATCAGATTCGCCGTTTCAAGGTACTTTTTGCCCGCTACCAGCGCTCACGCGATCTGATTTCGGTTGGCGCCTATTCACCTGGCGCTGACCCTGTGCTGGATCAGGCGATCAATCTCTATCCGCGCATGGAAGCCTTCCTTCAACAACA
>NZ_JAVHPH010000089.1:0-1175 GCF_036170495.1 Azonexus sp. | reverse complement strand
TCTGCTTCGCGTGCTGACGAAAATCTCGACATGATGACGATTGCCAATCTGTTGCGCCGGGTTGTGCCGGCGTCTTCGCTCAGTCGGTTGTTCCTGGCGATTGCCGGCTCAGCACTCCTTGCCGTTGCGCCGCAAGCCATGGCCGAAGCCGATTCGGCATTCAGCATCAATGGTTTCGGCACGTTTGGCTTGGCCCGAACGACTTCCGATAATGTCGAGTTCGTCCGCGATATTTCCCAGCCCCGAGGTGTCGGCAAGGAATGGAGTGCGTTGATTGACAGCGTTCTCGGCTTGCAGGCGGGGTGGCGTATCAATCCGCAGCTTGAGGCAGTTGTTCAGGCCACCAGTCGCTATCGTTACGACAAGACTTTCACGCCGGATATTTCCTGGGCCTTCCTCAAATTTGATCCGATTCCCAACCTGAGCCTGCGGGCCGGTCGGCTGGGTACGGAGTTTTTCATGATGGCCGATTCGCGCTGGGTTGGTTATTCCTTCCTGACGGTTCGCCCACCCGGTGATTACTTCTGGTATTTGCCTTTCTACAGTATTCACGGCGCCGATGCGGCGATTACCGTGCCGCTCGGCGAAAGCATCCTGCGGGCCAAGGCTTTTTATGGCCATTCCGACGGCAGGATTCCGTTGGCTGACGAACAGTGGGATATTTCAGGTTCGCCGATGGTTGGTGGCTATCTCGAGTACCAACATGGCCCGTGGCAGCTACGGGGAAGCTACGCCAACATCCTTTTCAAGCGTGATTTGCCGATCGCCCCGGTCTTGAAAAAGCAGTTTGGCCTGACCTTGATGCCTTTGGATGCGGCCTTTCTGGCGACGCACGATACGCGCACCCATTACTACTCTTTGGGTCTGGTATACGACCATGGCTCCTGGCAGGCGCAACTGATGCTGAACCACATCGAGCAGGGGAGTAGGGCCCTGGAGAGTTCGGATGGCGGATATGCGCTGGTCGGCTACCGGATTAGCGAAGTTACGCCCTATCTTGGCTATTCCTGGGTGCTCTCGAGGTCGCGTGGCAAGGCACCGAGCGCCGTCGCTGCCTACGTCATGCAGGATTCGCGTTCCGACCAGCAGACGACATTTGCCGGCATGCGCTGGGACGTGATGCGGAATGTTGCCGTCAAGGCGCAATGGGATGGCATCCGTGGCGATTCCTCGTC
>NZ_JAVHPH010000088.1:1511-5894 GCF_036170495.1 Azonexus sp. | reverse complement strand
GGAATCGAACCCCTGTCCAGAACGCCTCCAGATTGCCGGAATTACAACCATGCTTAGGATTATGGGGGCGGGGTGGGGGTTTTTCAAGCGAGGATTCGCCGCGGCGGACAAATTCAGTGGCTGCACCAGCTCCGGCGGTCATCGTCACCGAAACCCCCGCGCAAACTTTCAGGCGAGGCCAGGGTTGAGCGCACCCGCTGCGAGGTGCCATCGAACAACACATTGAAACGGGCCGGTTCGTTCCAGTCGTCGCAATAACGCCATTCCCAGACCCGTTCGTCACGCGCCTTGAAATAAACGGTCCACGCGGCAACCGACGGCCCCAGGATGCGCATCACCTCGTCTGCCGTCATGCCGGCCTGAATGCGGGCAAAGTGCCGGGTATCGAGGATATTTTCACGACTCAGCACAGTGCCCCGGGGGTCAATCCGGACGAAAAAGGTGTGATAACCCATCGGACCGCGCGGATAGGCCAGTGTCTCGCCGCCATCGGCTTCTTTCCAGCGCATGGCCGGCAGTCCCATGACCCGTACGATGTCCTCGATCCGCGCGGTGCCGGGTTGCAGACCGAATCCGTCGTAGGCCGCGCAAGAGCCGAGCAGGGCGGTGAGCAGCGCAACGACAAGGATTCGGCTCGGCATGACCTTACTCGTGATCGGCGGCGAGTAAACGCTCGCAGTAGCGGGCGATCAGGTCAACTTCGAGATTGACCTTGCTGCCCGGCTGGAGCCGATTGAGGGTGGTGTTTTCCAGCGTGTGCGGGATCAGGTTGATGGTGAAGTCGGTGCCCTTGACCTCGTTAGTGGTCAGGCTGGTGCCGTCGACGACGATCGAGCCCTTGCGCGCGATGAACTTGGCGATGGCTTTCGGGGCGCGAATTTCGAGCCGGCGGTTGTCGCCGACCGGATCGAAGCGCAGCACTTCGCCGACGCCATCAACGTGACCGGACACCAGATGGCCGCCGATCACGTCGTTGAGGCGCAGCGCCTTTTCCAGATTGACCGGGCCCGGCGCATCGAGTCCGACGGTGCACGACAGGGTTTCGGGCGAGACATCGACGGCAAAGGTATTGCCTTCGCGGGCAACAACCGTCAGGCAGACGCCGTTGTGGGCGATCGAATCGCCCAGCGAAACATCGTCAAGTTTGAGGCCGCCACCATCGACGTGCAGACGGTACCCGACTTCACGCGGGGTTAGGTGAGTGATGCGGCCTACTGCCGCGATGATTCCTGAAAACATAGCCGTTCCTGCCGTATGCAAAAAAGCGGACTTTATCACGCCCAATTGAGCCGTCGGCTGGCGCGAAAGCAGCGCTGAACGACGCGTGGGCGGGGCCGGTCGCGGCCCCGCTCAGCGCATTTAGGGATTAACGTCCGCGCCGCTCGTCGTCATCGCCGTGGCGACGGCGTTGATCCGGCTGGCTGCCTTGCGGCGCCGGCTGACGCGGCGGCTCAACCCGCGGTTGAGGCATCGCGGCGGGGGCTGGAGGAGGTGCCCGGAATTCGTGAACCGGCTGGCGCGGCGGCTCTGCCCGCGGCTGCGGCATGGGCGCCGGGGGCCGGAATTCCTGCACCTGGCGCGGCGGTTCGACGCGCGGCTGCGGCATTTCGCGTACAGGTGGCGGGGCGGGCATCCTGGCTTCCGGCGCTGGCCTCGGCATTTCCGGCTGGCGGGTGATTTGCGGTAGCTCACGTTCGCGGGGCGGTGGCGCCCGATTTTCCATGCGCTCAACATTCCGCACTTCGCGCCGCGGCTCCCTTTCCTGGGGGGCCACCATCGGCCGCGGCTGACGCTCATCGGTACGCATCTCAGGTGTCGGCATGTCGCGACGCATTGGCCCTGGGGCAGCCTCGGGCGGGCGACCTCGCATCTCCGTTTCGGGACGCGCATCAGCCGGACGGCGGAAGCCTTCACGACGCTGCAGCGGCGACCCGGCGGCCGGCGGTGCTTTGTCGACATCAGCGGCTGGCTGGCGAATTTCCGGCGGGACGACGGCGCGACGTTGCGGCGCGGGGGGTGGCGCAAGATCCACCGGACGCGCCTGATTTTCGCTTCCCGGGCGCCGGTCGGGCGACCCCGGTCCGCGTTCACGGCGCTTGTCGCCATCGCGGGGATTTTCGGCTTCCGGCATGGGTGGACGGAGAACCGGATGATCGGCACCGCGTTGCATCGGCTCAGAACGCGGTACGCCGCGCTCCTGGGCGTTGAGTCGGGGGGCGTCGACATCGCGCCGCGGTCGGCTGATCAGCTCGCGCCGTTCGTCGTTGCGCGGACGAACGGCCTCCCGGGCCGGGGCCAGCCAGTCGGCGTTGGGTGCGTGGCGAGCCAGCGGGGCGCGGCTTAGTTCCGGGCGCTCTTGATGGCGGATTTCGCGCGACGTTATTGAGCGGCCTTCGCGGACCAGGTTGGCCGGCACGACGGTGACGGCGCGCGGCAAGGCGTGATGGGTAAAGGGCGCCTGCGGGCCGCCGCGCGCCGCCCGATCGATGACGCCGAGGTCACGAACGTAAGCGACATTGAGTTGGCGGACATAGTTGGGACTGTGCCGATGGCCGGGCACGTAGACCTCGCGCGGGGCGAGCGGGAACCAGCCAACGGCCGGGGCAGCGCCGAAGCTGAAACCGACGTTCCAGCCCGGATTGCCGATCCAGGCGACGAGGGCCGGCGCGTAAACCGGGCGGACGGCGAGGCGACCGGGGACCCAGCCCCAGCGCCCATGGATGATTGCCCAGCGACCATAGTGAAAGGGTGCGAAACCCCACGGCGCCTGGTCGATCCACGTCCACCCCCAGGGGGCGACCCAGGCCCAGCGGCCGTAGCGGTAGGGCGCCCAGTCATCGGCCACAGCGCGCGGGTACCAGATGGCACCGTAGTCGGGGGCGGTCTGCCAGTCACCGTAGGCATCGAGGTCCTGATAGCCGGTCATGTGGGGCGAAACGTGGCGGCGGGACTGGCTGGCCAGTGTCACGTTCTCGCGATTGGCCACCCAGCGGTCAAAGGCATCGTTGCTGCGGTCGGCATCGAGCTGCTCGTTGCCGTCGCTCCAGCGGCTGATTTTCTGGCCGGCGGCGACCGGTGTCGCCCGCTGGCCGTCATCGAAAACGGCGCGGCCGGCCTGCACGCTGAGTTCGCTGCGTTCGCCGAAGACGTCGATACGATAGCGCCCCGGCGTCAGGAAGCGGACATTGCCATCCGGCGTGGCGATCACCACGTCATCGACCTGATCGCGGTCGAGAACGCTGACCGCCAGGCTGCCGCCGCTGACGCGGACATCGACCCGCGCATCGTCGACGACGGAAAACTCGACCCGACTGTCGTCGGCCAGTCGATAGGCCGTGGAGCCGATCCACACTTCGGCCCGGCCGCGCTGTCCGGTTTCCAGGACGGCGCCGCTGCTGATCGGCCAGTTGAGCGTCGCCGGCCCGCCCTGATCGTTACGGTCAACCCGAAAATCGACCTGATTTTCAAAATAACCCAGGCGCCCGACGCGGGCCGGCGGATCGCTCTGTGCCAAGGCCGGCAGGGCAAGGGCCATGGTCAGTGCGAGAAGAATTTTTTGCAGGGATTGCAGCATCGTGAGCTCCCGAAGGAAAAGCGCCGCCCGCACGAAAAGGCAGGCCGCTGTGTAATCAACGCGCCAGCGCGAGAAAGGATGCGTCGGCGCTGCGGCTAAATGGTTTCAAAATGTTGCCGGCCTGATGGCTCAGGTGTTGTCGGTCGCAATGCCGTATTTCTTGGCGACCGTGACGTAGAGCTCGCGGGCCGAAGCCACCTTGGGGCTCTTGCGGTCCTTGCGCTGGGCGCGCTGCAGGTAGTCGAGCGCCCTGGCCGCCAGCTCTTCGTCCCAGCCCTTCTGGTCGAGCAAGGCATAAATGGCCTTGGCGGCGTTGACCAGGAATTGCAGGTTGGGCACCTGCTCGACGGCCTGGATCAGCAACTGGACGGCCCCTTCGAGATCGCCGCGGCGCGCCGCCAGGACGCCCTTGTTATTGAGTTCGACGATTTCCCTGCCGACCTGGTCGAGCATCGCCTTGCCGGCATCGGGCTGGCCGGTTTTTTCAAAGACGCTGCTAATGTGGTCGATGAGATTTTTGTCCTCATGGTTTTCGGCCGCTACCTGGCGCATGATTTTTGTCGCTTCGCCTTCCTTGCCGGTGGCGTAACAGGCGTGGGCCAGATCGACCGCGAGCCGCTGCGAGACGTGCTTGCCGTTGCCGGCCGCTTCTTCGCTGATTGTTTTCTGCAAGGCCAGCGCCTGATCGACCAGATGCTGGGCTTTGTCAGCCAAGCCTTCGCTATTCAGGCACAGGCTTTCGGTGACCAGTGCCGCCAGTTCGGCCTGCTTGTCGCCGCGCCATTCGCGCTTCATGTCGGCGACAATTT
>NZ_JAVHPH010000088.1:0-1411 GCF_036170495.1 Azonexus sp. | reverse complement strand
GCCAGTTCGGCCTGCTTGTCGCCGCGCCATTCGCGCTTCATGTCGGCGACAATTTTGCGCGAGGCATCGACGTGGCCGCGCTCGACCAACACGCGCGACAGGTTGGCAAAATCGTCTACCGTCCGCAGGCTTGAACCCTTGCTGCGCTCGATGACCTTGCCATAGGCCTTTTCGGCGGCCAGCAGATCCTTGTTGCGGGCCGCCACATCGCCGACCAGGCGTTGCCGTACGGTGTTGTGCGGCGAGGCATCGGCCGCCCGCTGCAGGGTCTGCTGGGCCGCCTCGAGCTTGCCCTGGGCTTCGTGCACCGAGGCCAGGAAATCGTAGGCGGATAGGTAATCCGGGGCCTCCGCCGTGACCTGTTCGGCCAATTTTTCGGCTTCGTCGAGCGCCCCGCGATCGCGCAAGGCCATGGCCAGGCCCATCTTGGCCCACGGTACGACGCGCCCTTCGAGGACGCGCCGGAAAACCTCTTCGGCCTCGCGCGTCTTGCCTAGTGTATGCAGCAGATCGCCCTTGAAACGCAGGGCGTCATAGACGAATTGCGGCTGCTGCTGGATGACGCGGTCGCAGGCGACGATGGCTTCCTGCAAGGCGCCGCGCTCAATCTGCTCGTAGATCTTGCGCAGCACATGTTTTTTGTAGATGGCCCGGATCAGCCGGGCCTGCAATTGCTCGGCGGTAAACGGCTTGATCAGGTAGTCGTCAGGCGCCAGTTCGGCCAGCGACACGACATTGGTGTAGCCGCGCTCGCTGGTGATGATCATGTACACCGTCGACAACGGGATGAGGTGGGCGTGGCGCAGTTCTTCCAGCAACTGCTGGCCGTCGCGGCCATCGTCGAGGACAAAATCGGAGAGCACGATGTCGAAGCGGTTGGCCTTGACCTGGCGGATGACCTCGGCCGAGTTGCCCGCGCCATGCACCAGTGTGACGCCCAGGGCTCCGAGCATCAGGCGCAGCGAATCGCGCGCCGGCGAATGGCGGTCAACGATCAGGACCCTTTTCTTGGTCAGCGACTGGTGCAAAACCAGCAGCATCTCCTCGTTATCGAGCTGGCTGGGCCCTTTGGCTTGGCTTGTACTCATTTCGCCAACTTACTTGAGTTCGCCGGGCAGGGCAAGGAATCGGCAAAAACCTGTGATATTTCAGCGCCCTGAAGTAAAATTCGCAGTCCGCTATTGCGCTGCAACAAAGCCAAACTCATGCTCTATCCCACCCTTTTCGATGTCATCGTCGTCGGCGGCGGTCACGCCGGTACCGAGGCTGCCCTTGCCGCCGCCCGGGCCGGTGCGAACACGCTGCTGCTGACGCACAATCTCGATACGCTGGGGGCGATGAGCTGCAACCCGTCGATCGGCGGCATCGGCAAGGGCCATCTGGTCCGCGAGGTCGATGCGCTGGGCGGCGC
>NZ_JAVHPH010000087.1:0-5898 GCF_036170495.1 Azonexus sp. | reverse complement strand
GCGAGGCGTCCACCGGCTTGTCGCCGAGCCAGACCTTGAGCAGCGCTTTCGCGAAACCTGCCCCGGCCACCTTGCCACGCGCTTCCCCGTTCAGGCTGACAGCGACGCCGTCGGCCGAGAAGTCAATGCCGATGGTATCGCCTTCGCGGGCCTTGCCGATCCCCTTCATGATCGCCGCCAGCTGGTCGGCCTGCGTTTTGAGCGCAGCCAACTCGGCCGGGCCGTGGTTGCTTTGCAGGCCATCGTCGAGCGCCGAATTCAGCGCTTCGGCGTCGAGATCGCGCATCATGCGCATGACCATGCGGCGCGGCTGCGGGCTATCGATGATCGCCGCCGACGTGGTCGCTTTCTGGCCAACGTAGAGCGCGCCAACATAGACCTTGATGAAAAATTTGCTGCGCAGGCCAGCGCCGTTCAGCAGCAGTTCGCTGCCGCCGACCCGGATGCTGTCGTCCACCTTGACCCCGGCCACTTCCGCGGCGTGCAGCCCGGGAACGGCCAGCAAGGCAGCAATGAGCGCCGCCTTGCGGACGCGTGTCGATGTAATCATTGGTTGTCTCCTCCACCGCTCTTTTGTCGGTAGTAATGTTTGTCGGCGATATAAACCGTGCGTTCGACCACGGTATGCACGATGCCGTACTGGTCTTTCAGTTCGACCAGATAAGTGCGCTCAAGCTCCGGGTTTTTGGCCAGTTCGGCCCGGATTTCTGCCACTTCCTCGTCACTCAAGACAAAATCGGCATACAGCGTCGAAAAACCGGGCTTGCGGTAACGAATGCTCGCCGCCTTGTCCCAGACGATGTAGCCGTCGCCGAGCGCCGCCATCAACATCATCGGATGCGCCCCGTCGGTGATCGCGAACAGCGAACCGCCGTAGAGCGAGCCGACGATATTTTTTGTCTTCCAGTTGAGCGGCAGGGCAACCCGGATGTGGCGCAAATCCTTCGCCACATGGGTCACCCTGCCCCCGGTGCCACGAAAGGCCGGATGGAAATTGAAGCCCAGGCGCACCATGCGCGCCCGCCAGGTCGGAGAAAGTTTGGCCAGCCAGGCGGGTTTCATGATTTCAATTTTGGGCTTTTTTTCCGGTTGACCGTAGCATTCGCGGTTTCCCCTTAAATCCGCTCAATGATGCCGGCGGCGCCCATGCCCGTGCCGATGCACATCGTCACCATGCCGTACTTGCCGCCGGTGCGCTGGAGGCCATGCGCGACGGTGGCGATACGGATGGCGCCGGTGGCGCCGAGCGGGTGGCCGAGCGCGATGGCGCCACCGAGCGGATTGACCTTGGTCGGATCGATGCCGAGTTCCTGCATGACTGCGATCGACTGCGCGGCAAAGGCTTCGTTGAGCTCGATCCAGTCCAGTTCATCCTGGCGAATGCCGACCTGCGCCAGCACCTTGGGAATCGCCGCGACCGGGCCGATGCCCATGATCTCGGGCGCCACGCCAGCAACGGCAAAACCGGCAAAGCGGGCGAGCGGCGTCAGGTTGTGTTGGCGCAAAATCTTCTCGGAAACCAGCATCACGGCACCGGCGCCGTCGGACATCTGCGACGAATTGCCAGCCGTCACCGAACCGCGCACATTGAACACCGGCTTCAGCTTGGCGAGCTTATCGAGGGCCGAATCGGGGCGCGGGCCTTCGTCGGTATCGGCCACGCGCTCGCGGATACGGATTTCGCCGGAAGCCAGATCGGGCAGGCTTTCGCGAATCATGTAGGGGGAAATCTCCGCCTTGAAATGACCGGCGGCAATCGCCGCACAGGCCCGGCGGTGCGACTCGACGGCGAAAGCATCCTGCGCCTCGCGGCTGACCTTCCACTGGGTCGCCACCTTTTCGGCGGTGAGACCCATGCCGTAGGCGATGCCGAGGTTTTCCTCGTTGGCGAAAATGGCCGGGTTCATCGACATCTTGTTGCCCATCATCTGCGGCATGACGCTCATCGACTCGGTGCCGGCGGCGATCATCACGTCGGCCAGGCCGAGGCGGATCTGATTGGCCGCATTGGACACCGCCTGCAGGCCAGAGGAGCAGAAACGGTTGATGGTGATGCCCGGCACGGTAATCGGCAGGCCGGCCAGCAACAGGCCGATGCGGGCCACGTTCATGCCCTGCTCGGCTTCCGGCATGGCGCAGCCGACGATAACATCGCCGATCAGCGCCGGGTCGATGCCCGGCACCTGGGCGACAACCGATTTGATGGCGTGGGCCAGCATGTCATCCGGCCGCACGTTCCTGAACATGCCGTTCTTCTTGGCCACCGGCAGACGGGTGGCGGCAACGATGTAGGCGTCTTGAATTTGTCTCATAGTTATTAGTCCTTAGTTGTTAGTCGTTAGCCGTTAGCCGTTGGTTGCTGGCCGCTAGTCATTCGTTTTCGCTAACAACTAGCGACTAACAACTAGCGACTAACCAACAACTAGTTCCTCAACGGCTTGCCGGTATCCAGCATGTGCTTGATCCGGGCCTGGGTTTCGGGGGTTTTCAGCAGTTCGACGAACAGTCGACGCTCGACGGTAATCAGCCATTCTTCATCGACCAGGCTGCCGGTTTCGATCTCGCCGCCGCACAGGGCAATAGCAGCGAACTTGGCCACCTTATAGTCGTGGGCCGAAATCATGCCGCCCTCCTTCATGTTCACCAGCATCATCTCGAAGGTGGCGATGCCGTTCTTGCCGGCCACCGGGATGGCCCGGGCCTTGGGCGGCGGCGCATAGCCGGCGTCGGCCATGGCCCGCGCTTCGCGGATCGCCACAAAAAGCAGTTCGTTGGCGTTGAACAGGATGGTGTCGGACGGCTTGGCGAAACCGAAATCGACAGCCTCCACGGCGCTCTTCGCCACCTTGGCCATGGCGATGGTCATGAAAGCATTTTGCAGGTAATTGAAAACCTCGCCCGGCACGTTCGACTGGGCAGCCCAGTCGGCGGCGCGCACGGCAAATTCCTTGCAGCCACCGCCAGCCGGGATCAGGCCGACGCCGGCCTCGACCAGCCCGACATAGCTTTCCAGCGCCAGCACGCGCTTGCCGGCATGCATGACGAACTCGCAGCCGCCACCCAGCGCCATGCCCTGCACCGCCGCGACGGTCGGGACTTGCGCGTACTTGAGCGTTTGCGAAGCGCGCTGGAATTTCTCGACGGTTTTTTCCAGAATGTCGAACTGACCGGCAACGATGGCTTCCGTCACCTGCGCCAGATTGGCGCCGACAGCGAACGACGCTTCGTGCCAGAGCACCACGCCGTCCAATGTCGTTTCGGCCTGACGCACAGCGGCGATGACGCCATCAAGCACCTCGTCGCCGATGGTGTGCATCTTCGACTTGATGGAAATGATGCCAATTTTCGGGTCGACCGTAGGCAGCACCCAAAGGCGCACGCCATCGTTCTCAAACAACGTTTCGCCCGACTTTTCGGGCGTCGAACCACTCTCGCCGAGGACGCGCTCGGGGAATAACTGGCGCTGATAAACCGGCAAGGTCGACCGGGTGACATAGGCGTTCTGGCTGGCCGAATACGAACCCTGCGCCGCATGCACGCCGGTCCGCCCCGCCTCCAGCGCCCAGGCCGGCAGCGCCGTGGCGCTCATCGTCTTGCCGGCCGCGATGTCGGCGGCAATCGCCTGCGCAATATCGCTCCAGCCGGCCGCCTGCCAGGTTTCGAACGGCCCCTGCGCCCAGCCGAAGCCCCAGCGCATGGCGAAATCGAGATCGCGGGCGTTGTCGGCGACGCTTTCGAGTTGCACTGCCGCGTAGTGGAAAATATCGCGGAAGATGGCCCACAGGAATTGCGCCTGCGGATGCGCCGATGCGCGCAGCGCGGCAAACTTTTCGGCCGGGTTCTTCATCTTCAGAATGGCGGCAACCTCTTCGGCCACCTCGCCGGCCGACTTGCGGTAATCCTGCGCCTTCAGGTCAAGCACCTGGATTTCCTTGCCCTGCTTGCGGAAGATGCCGCAACGGGTTTTCTGACCGAGCGCGCCCTGGGCGATCAGCGCCTGCAGCCAGACCGGGTTGGTGAAATAGGCGTGCCACGGATCATTCGGCAGCGTGTCCTGCATGGTCTTGACGACGTGGGCCAGGGTATCGAGGCCGACGACATCGGCGGTGCGATAGGTGGCGCTCTTCGGACGACCGATCTTCGGGCCGGTCAGCGCGTCGACCTCATCAAAGCCAAGGCCGAAAGCCTGGGTGTGATGCATGACGGCAAGAATAGAGAAGACGCCGATGCGGTTCGCGACGAAGTTCGGCGTATCGAGGGCACGGATGACGCCCTTGCCGAGGAGCGAGGTCAGCCAGGTTTCCAGCGCGTCGAGCGTGCTGCCGTCGGTGCTCTGCGTGCCGATGATCTCGACCAGATGCATGTAGCGCGGCGGATTGAAAAAGTGGATGCCGCAGAAACGCGGCCGGACGGCTTCCGGCAGACCCTGCGCCAGGGCATTCATCGACAGGCCGGAGGTATTCGAGGCGATGATGGCGTTCGGCGCGAGGTGCGGCGCGATCTTCGCGTAGAGATCGTTTTTCCAGTCCATGCGCTCGGCGATGGCTTCGATGACGAGGTCGCACTCGGCGAGCAGCGGCAGGTGCTCGTCGTAATTGGCGGCGTCGATGAACTTCAGCTTGCCCTTGCTGGCCAGCGGTGCCGGGTCCAGCTTCTTGAGGCCATCAAGCGCCTTCTTGACGATGCCGTTCTTGTCACCTTCTTTTGCAGCCAGGTCGAACAGCACGACAGGCACGTTGGCGTTGGCGAGGTGCGCGGCAATCTGCGCCCCCATCACGCCAGCACCCAGAACGGCGGCTTTCTTCACGATCAACTTGTTCAATTGCATCTCCTTTTAAGTCTCTTATTTTCCGCTTCGTTAATATAAAACGAACGTTTGAATTATAGAACGGCAACGCCCACGGTCAACCGGTTTTTTGCCCAAAATTCAAAAAAATCCCCGGGCTAGCCGGGGATTGAATGTCGCATCGAATCAAAGGGCTTAGAAGGCCATCGACAACTGGGCGCCAATGAGGAATGCCTGGTTGTCGTAGTTACCGGTGACGCGGTTAGCGCCGGTCGAAGCGCTGTTTTGGTTATTGTCGATCTCGGTATCCTTGATCAACAGGTAGGCGGCGCTAATATCAAGCTTCATCGACTTCGACGGCTTCCACTGCGTTCCCAGCGTGAACCAGGTGCGGTCGTTGTCCGGCAGCGAGACAAGACGGGTGGTCGGGCCCTGAACCGGTGTCTGGTCATAAGCCAGACCGGCCTTCAGTTTCCAGGCATCGTTGAGCTTGTAGTTGGCCCCCACTGCGACGCGCCACGTATCGCGAAACTCAGTGTCAAGGACTTGCATGTTTCGGCCGGCAACCGCGCCCAGACCGGTAGTCTGCGCATTGACGATATTCACCCTGGGAATGGAACTCCAGCCCGTCCACGAAATATCGCCCAACAACTCGACGCGGTCATTCAGTTCATGCGTCGCGCTCAAGATCCAGGTGTCGGGCAATTCAATCGTCGCGGTAACGGCGCGATTGGTCGTTGCGCCGGCTGTCGCACCGGATTGGGCGAGGGTGCCGGTAAATTCGACATCACCATCGAGATCGTATTTCGTCGTCGAACGATAGGACAAACCGAGCTTGGTCACCGGCGTGATCTTGATCAATGCGCCGATGTTCCAGCCCCACGCCGTACCATCCAGATTCACCGTCGCCAGGGTCGAGGCAAAAGGCCCTGCCGTGCCGACCACCTTCCGATATTCGGCGTTGAGCATCTGATAATTGACGCCCGCCCCCAGCGACAGCCACTCATTGGCGCGCCAAGCCACTGACGGATTGAGGTTGATCGTCTGGATGTCGAACTCGATCGATTGCGCCGCGCCGTACCAGTTGTCGTCGTACTTGGTCGCCAAACCGA
>NZ_JAVHPH010000086.1:0-1181 GCF_036170495.1 Azonexus sp. | reverse complement strand
CACCACGTAATCCTCGCAAGGCGTGGCGAACATCATGTGCATGAAGTTGCCAGCGTAGCTGAGCTTGTTGCGCGGGTACATGTACGGCTGGCCAGCCGAGTACTTGTAGGCCATCGCCACCAGCGTGGGCATCTTGGCGATCAGGCGGATCGCCGCGATCTCGCGGTGCTGCGGGTTGTTGATGTCGGTGCTGTCGTGATAGAAGGCCGACAACGCGCCGACCAGGCCGGTCATCACCGCCATCGGGTGCGCGTCGCGGCGGAAGCCGCGCAGGAAGAACTGCATCTGCTCGTTGACCATGGTGTGGTTGTTGACGAGCTTGTGGAAGTCCTTCTGCTGCTGCACGTTGGGCAGGTCGCCGTAGAGCAGCAGGTAGCAGGTGTCGAGGAAGTCGCACTTCGTCGCGAGCTGTTCGATGGGGTAGCCGCGGTACAGCAGTTCACCCTTGTCGCCGTCGATGTAGGTGATGCTGCTGTTGCACGACGCGGTGCTGAGGAAGCCCGGGTCGTAGGTGAACTTGCCGGTCTGCGCGTAGAGCTTGCGGATGTCGATGACGTCCGGGCCGATGGTGCCCTTGTATAGGGGCAGGTCCATGCTCGGGCTGCCGTCAGAGAACGACAGCGTGGCTTTCACGTCGGAGGGGATCATGGCAAAGGCCTTTCTTCGGTTCGGGCGGCAAAAGCTGGGTGGGCGGCCGGGGCAGCCCGCATCAGTGCGAGCACCTCGTGCACTTCGGGCAGGTCGCAATCTTCTTCGGCGAGATCGGCAGGCTGCTTGCGGCAGAGCAAGAGGTCGAGCAGATCGTTGTCCGCCAGGTCCATCAGGGCCTGCAGCCCGGCGGCCTGGCGTGTGGTGAGCGTCGCCTCGTGGCGGCGGAAGAAGCGCTCGACGAAAAGGTCGTTCTCGAGCAGGCCGCGGCGGCAACGCCACCTCAGCTTGCTGAGTTCACGTTCGCCGAGGCGCGTGGCGTCCATGGCATCAGATGGTCCGACGGACCATCAGCTCCTTGATCTTGCCGATGGCCTTGGTGGGATTCAGGCCCTTGGGGCACACATCCACGCAGTTCATGATGGTGTGGCAGCGGAACAACCGGTACGGGTCTTCCAGGTTGTCGAGGCGGCCGGCGGTGTCCTGGTCGCGGCTGTCGGCGATGAAGCGGTAGGCCTGCAGCAGGCCGGCCG
>NZ_JAVHPH010000085.1:0-5907 GCF_036170495.1 Azonexus sp. | reverse complement strand
CGTCGCTGCAGGGCAAGAAGCTCTACCTGATCAAGGCGCAGACGCCGGTCGAGGTGGTCGTCAAGCTCGAGGGCTGGTGCAAGGTGCGCGATGCCGAAGGCACGCTGGCCTGGCTGGAGTCGCGCAATCTCGTGGACAAACGGACGCTCGTCGTGACCGCGCCGAAGGCGGAAATCCACCCGTCGGACAAGCCGGAATCCCCGGTTCTGGCCGAACTGGACAAATGGGTGGCCGTTGAATTCATCGAACCCGCTTCGCCGGGCTGGGCCAAGGTGCGCCATCGCGACGGCGCGACCGGCTACATTCGTTCGACGCAGGTCTGGGGTCTATGAAAGTCACGCTACTTGGCGCTGGCGCCTGGGGCACGGCGCTGTCGATTGCCTTTGCCGGCAAGCATGAGTTGACGCTGTGGTCGCGCGAAGAGGATGTTGCCGCCGACCTGGTGGCGACGCGCGAAAACCACCGTTTTTTCCCGGGCTACAAGTTGCCCGATTCGGTTGCGGTGGCGACGGATTTCGAGGCCGCCGTGGCTGGCGCGGAATTGCTCATCGTGGCGACGCCGATTGCCGGCTTGCGGCCGACGGTCGAACGCCTCAAGGCGATCGGCTGCGCGCTGCCGGTGTTGTGGGTGTGCAAGGGATTCGAGGCGGGAACGGGCAAGCTACCGCACCAGGTGGTGAGTGAGGTGCTCGGCCAGCAGGTCTTGTGCGGCGCGTTGTCCGGCCCCAGCTTTGCCGAGGAAGTGGCGGCCGGGCAGCCGACCGCCGTGGCGCTGGCCGGTAGCGACCCGGCCTTCGCCCGCGAAACGGCGCGCCAACTCCATACGGCGCGTTTGCGCATCTACGCCAACGATGATCTGGTTGGCGTCGAGGTCGGTGGTGCCGTCAAGAATGTGTTGGCCATTGCCACAGGCGTTTGCGATGGACTTGGGCTGGGCCTGAATTCCCGGGCAGCGCTGATGACCCGCGGCCTGGCCGAAATTGCCCGGCTTGGCTTGGCGCTCGGTGCTGATCGGCAGACTTTCATGGGGCTGGCCGGCATGGGCGACCTGATCCTGACCTGTACCGGCGACTTGTCGCGCAACCGTCGCGTCGGTCTGGCCCTGGCTCAGAACAAATCCCTGCCGCAGATTCTCGAAGAGCTCGGCCATGTCGCCGAAGGCGTTTATACCGCCCGCGAAGTGGATCGCCTGTCGAGCCAGCTCGGCGTCGATATGCCGATCAGTGCCGCCGTGGCGGCCGTGCTGGATGGTCGTCTGACTGCCGCGCAGGCCGTCGAGCAGTTGATGGCGCGCGATCCAAAAGAAGAATTGGCTTAGTTCGAGCCCGTAAAACCGGCCTGGCGCCAGGCTTCGAAGACGGTGACGGCGGCAGCGTTGGAGAGATTGAGGCTGCGCTGTCCGGCCTGCATCGGCAGGCGCAGTCGATGTTGCGGCGGAAACCCGGCGAGCACTTCGGGCGGTAGGCCGCTGGTTTCGCGACCAAAAACAAACACGTCGTTTTCCTGCAACGCCGTATCGAACGGACTGCCCGTGCCCTTGGTCGTTATGGCAAACAGGCGCCGGCCGGCCAGTGCCACCTTGCAGGCGGCCCAGTCGGCGTGATGCACGACGCGGGCGTATTCGTGATAATCCAGTCCGGCCCGGCGCAAGCCCTTGTCGGTGATGTCGAAGCCGAGCGGCTCGACCAGGTGCAACTCGGCCCCGGTGTTGGCGCACAGACGAATGATATTGCCCGTGTTGGGCGGAATTTCGGGCTGGTAGAGAACGACAGCAAACACGCGGCGGCTTTCGAGCGATGAAGGGGACGAATTAGAGCACGGTTTCAGTGCCTTAGCGCGCGGGCGATGACGGCGACCGTGACCTCGGCGGCGCCATGCAGTTTGAGCACCCGGGCGCATTCGTTGGCCGTGGCGCCGGTGGTCATCACGTCGTCGATAAGTAGCAGGCGCTGGCCGGTAAAGTCCTGCCGACACTCGAAGGCGCCGCGCACGTTTTTGTGGCGTTCCTTGTGCGGCATGCTGGCTTGTGGCTGCGTCACCCGCGTGCGCAGGACGTTCCCACGGTCAACCGGAATTTTTGCCCAAAATTGAAATGCCCTGGCGATCTCGGCGGACTGGTTGAAACCTCGTTCCTGCAGACGTTCGGGGTGCAAAGGCAGGGGGACGAGGCAATCGAAGGCGTCGGCATCGGTCAGTCCGGCCAGCTTTTGCCCGGCCCAGTTGGCCACCGCCAGTTGGTGCCCGTACTTGAGGGCATGAACGAGGCGATCAACCGGAAAATCGTAGCAATAAAGGGCGATGCTCCGGTCGAAATACGGCGTCTCGCGCAGGCAGGCACCGCAACGTTCGCCATGCGTGGTCGGCGCGGCGCAGATCGGGCACAGGGCCTCGGGCAACGGCGGAAGATCGTTCGTGCACGGCGGACAAAGCAGGTTTCCCCGGCTGTCGGCGCTGCAGAGCAGGCAGCTGCCCGGCAAGGCGGCATCGAGGATTTTCCGGCTGAGCCGTTTGAGCCCATCGGGCTGGGGTAAAATTGACAGCCAGCCAGCGTGTCCGCGATAATCCATAATTACCGATACGTTTCGTGTCTGATTTTTATAGCATTTTTCACGCAAGGCCTTCCATGCAAGCTAGCTCCGTCGCCGCTGTTTCGTCTGTTTCCCAGTCTGTTTCCACCCGTCTCTGGACGGTTGCTGACGTGCTCGCCCTCTACGAGTTGCCGTTGATGGACCTGATCTGGCAGGCGCAGGGTGTGCACCGCGAAAACTTCGATCCGAACGCCATTCAACGCTCGACGCTGCTTTCGGTCAAGACCGGCGGCTGCTCGGAAGATTGCAGCTATTGCTCGCAGTCGGCCCGCTACGACACCGATACCGAGCGCGAACGCCTGATGCCGCTCAACGAGGTGGTTGCCGCCGCTCAGGCCGCCAAGGCCAAGGGGGCTTCGCGCTTCTGCATGGGCGCCGCCTGGAAGGGGCCGAAGGACAACGATCTCGATCGCGTACTCGACATGGTTCGCGAAGTGAAGGCGCTGGGCATGCAGACCTGCGTGACGCTCGGCATGCTCAAGGAAGGCCAGGCGGAAAAGCTCAAGGACGCCGGCCTCGACTACTACAACCATAATCTGGATACCGACAAGGAGTTCTACGGTCAGGTCATCAAGACGCACACCCAGGACGACCGCCTCGATACGCTCGAACAGGTCCGCGATGCCGGCATCAACGTCTGTTCGGGCGGCATCATTGGCATGGGCGAGTCGCGCAAGAACCGCGCTGGCCTGCTCGTCCAGCTGGCCAATCTGCCCAAGGCGCCGGAGTCGGTGCCAATCAACAACCTCGTGCCGATTCCCGGTACGCCGCTGGCTGACAAGGATAGGCTCGACCCGTTCGAGTTCGTGCGCACCATCGCCGCGGCCCGCATCATGATGCCGACTTCCTGGGTTCGCCTGTCGGCCGGTCGTCAGGAAATGAGCGACGAACTGCAGGCCCTGTGCTTCCTGGCCGGTGCCAATTCGATGTTCTACGGCGATTTCCTGCTGACCACCGGCAATCCCGACATCGAACGCGACGACGCCTTGTTTGCCCGTCTCGGCGTCAAGGCGATTTGAGCCTGGCAAGTTCTCACTCGGGTTTCGTCGACCGGCAGCATGTCGGTCGGCGCTTCGCCCGAGTCGCGGCAAGTTACGGCGAAGGCGATTTTTTCGCCCGTGAAGTCGATCGCCGGATGCAAGAGCGGCTCGATTTCGTCAAGGTCGAACCGAAGCGGATTCTCGACCTCGGTTGCAGTCGTGGCGGGAGCTTTCCGGGCTTGTCCGCCCGTTATCCCAAGGCTGAACTGATCGGTCTGGACGTTGCGCCGGCCATGCTTTCTGCCGGCCGTACCCCGCGTGCCGCCTGGCAACACTGGCTCGGCATCGGCAGGAACGCCGAGCCGCTTCGCCTCGCTGCCGATGCGGCCAATTTGCCCCTGAAATCGCGGTCGACCGCAATCGTCTGGTCCAACCTGCTGTTGCACTGGCTGGACGATCCGATTCCAGCACTGGCCGAAACGCATCGTGTGCTCGAAGTCGGCGGCCTGCTCATGTTCTCGACGCTTGGCCCGGATACGCTCAAGGAATTGCGGTCAGCGTTTGCCGATGGCTACGCCCATACCCAGCGTTTTGCCGACATGCACGACCTCGGCGACATGCTGGTCGGCTGCGGTTTCGCCGACCCGGTGATGGACATGGAAGTCATCACGCTGACCTACGACGATGTGGACGCCATGTTCGCCGAATTGCGCGCTGCCGGCTCGTCGTGCGCCATGAAAGCCCGGCGCCACGGGATGACCGGCCGGAAATCCTGGGAAAACGGCAAGGCGGCCTACGAAGCGATGCGCAAGGATGGCCGGCTGCCGGCGACCTTCGAGGTCATCTACGGCCACGCCTGGAAGGCCGAGCCGAAGAAAACGCCAGACGGCCGTGCCATCGTTCGCTTCGACCTGCCGCGCAAGGGCTGAGCGGCATTTCGATTTTGGCTGTTATTTCCGGTTGACCGTGGAAATGCCCGGCGCGATCAATTCGGCTTCTGCTTGAAGAATTTCAATGGCTTGACAGCCGCACTCTGCGGTACCGGGATCGCCTTGCGCTTGCGTTCGCGAATCCGCCAGCCGAGTAGCATGGCCACGGCGATGGAGTAAGCCAGCGGCCAGAGCAGCGCGCTAGCCTTGACCAGCCAGAAATAATGCACCGTGGCGAGAATGCTGATCAGGTAGATGCTGCGGTGCAGTTCCTGCCACTTCCGCCCGCCCAGCTGGCGAATCGCCCAGTTGTTCGAGGTTGCGGCCAGTGGCACGAGCAAGAGAAAGGCAGCAAAGCCGACCGTCACGAAGGGGCGCTTGAAAATATCCTTGGCGATGTCGTCGATCACGAAGTCATGGTCGAAGCCGATGAAACTCAGGAAGTGCAGCGTGGCGTAGAAAAAACAAAATAGCCCGAGCATGCGCCGCAGCCGCGTCAGCCAGTGTATTTGCGTGATCGCCCGTAGCGGCGTTACGCAGAGCGTGATAAGCAGGAAGTTGAAGGTCCAGGTGCC
Source organism: Azonexus sp. (assembly GCF_036170495.1). Classification (GTDB taxonomy): domain Bacteria; phylum Pseudomonadota; class Gammaproteobacteria; order Burkholderiales; family Rhodocyclaceae; genus Azonexus. The sequence goes on along the minus strand of NZ_JAVHPH010000085.1, from coordinate 835 downwards.
CGTCCAACGCTGGACGAATTCGACCGGGTTGGCGCCGAAATCGTCGGTGTAGGCGGCCCAGGCCAGGCGCAGCGCGGGGATCAGGCAGAGGGCGAAGAGGGCTGTTTTGATGCCGCCCAGTTGGCGATTGTCGGGGTTGAAGCTCATGTCAGAAATTTTTCCGTAAATCCATGCCGGCATATAGACCGCCGACCTGCATAAAATTGGGGGCGGTGATTTCAGCGTTTTGGATGGTCGGGCCGTGGTGGATCAGCATGGTAGTGCCTGGAAGCTTGCGTGCCCAACCGTCGGCATTTTTCCCGAATCCTTACAACCGAGGTCGGGGAATGCCAAATTTGCGGCTGGCTGGACTTCAGACTATCAGGATGTCCGCAGGTTCAGGCAGAAAGCGCAGCGCGCAATTCGACGATGTCTTCTTCGGCCGTCTGCAGCAGATCGGCATAGCGTGCCCGGTCAGCTTCGCGCCTTGCCTCTTCATCGGCGTCATGTGTGTTGTTTTGCCATGGCAGGCCGTTGTCAGCTAGCGCGATGGCAAAATAAAGAATATCGCTGATGGTGCAGGGCGTTTCGACCGGGCTCAAATGGCTCTGGTCGCGCACGGCGTCGGTGATCGACGCCGGTAGCCCGAGAATGTGCAACAGGCTCTCGCCTATCCCTTCGTGCCAGCCAGCCAGCAGTTCGATCATGGCGGCCTCGTCATTGCGGTATTCGGGGTATTCCGCCGCCCGAAACAGCAGGTAAAAAATGCCGATGTTGTGCACCAGTCCGGTCAGCATTGCGTTGTCCGGCTGGACTCGACCCAGATGGCGCGCCAGCACGCGGGCGATTGCGGCAA
>NZ_JAVHPH010000084.1:0-1181 GCF_036170495.1 Azonexus sp. | reverse complement strand
GTGCCAGCAATTCGCTAACGCTCGATCGGCCCTTGCTGCTGAAAAAAGCTTCCAACGGGTTTTATTTTGTAAATGGCACGCCAACCGATTGCGTCCATTTGGCCGTTACGGGCATGCTCGATGAATTGCCGGATATTATCGTTTCGGGAATAAATAATGGCGCCAATATGGGTGACGACACGATTTATTCGGGTACCGTTGCGGCGGCGACGGAAGGCTATTTGCTCGGCATTCCCTCCATCGCCATTTCCCTGACCAACTTCGAGGGGAATAATTATGCGACGGCCGGCCGTGTCGCGCGCGAATTGGTTGAGCGCTTTATTCGCCATCCAATTCGTGAACCTGTTTTATTGAATGTAAATGTCCCAGATGCTCCTTACTCTGGATTGAATGGCATGGAAGTCACCCGCCTTGGCCGTCGGCATAAAGCGGAGCCAGTGGTAAAAATGACCTCGCCGCGTAATGAAACGGTGTATTGGGTTGGCGCGGCCGGAGCGGCTGCCGATGCCGGGCCGGGTACCGATTTCAATGCAATTGAGCGCGGTGTCGTTTCGATTACCCCGTTGCAGATCGATCTGACGCACGCCGCCCAACTGCCTGTTATTCATCAGTGGATGCAGTGAGGCACGGCGTGTTGCAAGGTATCGGCATGACATCGCAGCGCACCCGGAAGCGGATGATCGAGCGTCTGCGTGAAAAGGGCATCCGCAACGAAGCCGTTCTCAAGGCGATGGCCGCTGTTCCTCGCCACGTCTTCGTCGAGGAGGCTCTGGCCTCGCGGGCCTACGAAGATACCGCGCTGCCGCTTGGCATGGGCCAGACCATTTCGCAGCCTTACGTCGTGGCGCGCATGATCGAACTGCTGCTCAACGGGCGAAAGACTTTGGGCAAAACGCTCGAGATCGGGGCTGGCTGTGGTTACCAGGCTGCCGTGCTGGCCCAGTTGACCGACGAAGTTTATGCTGTCGAGCGGTTAGCGCCCTTGCTGGAAAAAGCCAAGGCCAACATGCGCACCCTGCAGCAGTTCAACGTCCGGTTGAAGCATGCCGATGGCCAGTTCGGGTTGCCCGAGGCCGGCCCGTTTGACAGTATTATAGTCGCCGCTGCCGGGGCCAGTGTGCCACCTGCGCTGCTTCAGCAGCTTGCGTCAGGTGGGCGCCTGGTCTTGCCAGTCGGGGCTG
>NZ_JAVHPH010000083.1:0-5927 GCF_036170495.1 Azonexus sp. | reverse complement strand
GGCGGCCAGGGCGCCTTCGATGATGGTCAGCGCATCGGCGTCCATCAGGTTGCGCTCGTAGGCGCCATGCAGAATTTCTAGCAGTTGCTCGCCGTCTTCAGGTTGGCGCCGCAACAGGGAAGTCAGTCGTTCAATGAAACTCGGTTTACTGTCACTGTCCATAATGTTTAAACCGCATACGGGTCTGGATAACCCATGGCGGCGAGAATCTCCCTTTCTTCGTCTTCCATGGCCTGGGCATCATCGTCGTTATCGTGATCCCAGCCCTGTAAATGGAGCATACCATGCACCGTCAGATGGGCGTAATGCGCCGCCAGCGGCTTGTTCTGCTCGCTCGCTTCGGTGGCGACAACGCTCGGGCAGATGACCAGATCGCCGCTTACGACTGGCTCGGTGTCGTACGGAAAGGACAACACGTTGGTCGCGTAGTCCTTGCCGCGATACTCGTTGTTCAGCGACTGGCCTTCGTCGGCGTCGACCAGTCGGATCGTCACTTCGCCGCCGCCAACCAGCGCGGCGCGCGCCCAGCGGACAAAGTCTGCGCGCAAGGGTAAGCCCTCGCGGTTACAGGCGTATTGCACCGACAGGTTAAGGCGTTTGCTGGGTGTGGGATTCATAGGCTTCGACGATGCGGGCGACCAGCGGGTGGCGCACCACGTCTTCCTTCTTGAAATGGGTAAAAGCCAGGCCGCGCACGCCCTTCAGGATGCTGATGGCTTCGTTGAGGCCGCTCTTGTGGCCCTTGGGCAGGTCGATCTGGGTGATGTCGCCGGTGACCACAGCCTTGGCGCCGATGCCGATGCGGGTCAGGAACATCTTCATCTGCTCGGGCGTCGTGTTCTGCGCCTCGTCAAGAATGATGAAGGCGTGGTTCAGCGTGCGGCCGCGCATGAAGGCGAGCGGCGCGATCTCGATGGCGCGCTTTTCGTAGAGCTTGCTGACGCGGTCGGCGCCCATGAGGTCGTAGAGCGCGTCGTAGAGCGGGCGCAGGTAGGGGTCGATCTTCTGCGTCAGGTCGCCGGGCAAAAAGCCGAGGCGTTCGCCGGCTTCGACTGCCGGGCGGGTCAGGATGATGCGTTCGACCAGATCGCGCTCGAAGGCATCGACGGCTGAGGCGACGGCGAGATAGGTCTTGCCGGTGCCGGCCGGGCCGATGCCGAAGGTGATGTCGTGTTCCTGGATGTGCTTGAGGTACTCGACCTGGCGCGGCGTACGGCCGTGCAGTTCGGTCTTGCGGGTGATCAGTTGTGGGCCGTCCACCGGCCCTTCGGCCTTGCGCGAAAGGCGGCGGACCGGGGCATTGAGCAGTTCGATCAGGCCGAGCTGGATTTCATCGACGGTCAGCGCTTCGCGCGCCATGCCGTAGAAATGCTGCAAGGCTTCCACGGTCAACCGGGATTTTTCGCCAAAAACGGAAAAGCGTTCGTTGCGCCGACGGATGATGACGTCGAAGGCGGTTTCGATCTGCCGGATGTTTTCATCGAGCGGGCCGCACAGGTTGGCGAGCAGGACGTTATCGACCGGCGTCAGGGCGATTTCCAGCGGCTTGGTCTTGGGGGCGGGCTTGGCCCGTGCCGCCGGCTTGTCAGTCTTCGCGGATGACAATTTCGCCTCTCAGCGTGTGCGACAGTGACGAGGTGATGCGGACATCGACGAAGGTGTTGATCAGCCGTGGATTGCCTGCGAAATTGACGATGCGGTTGTTGTCGGTGCGTCCGGCCAGTTCATGCACGTCCTTCTTCGAGGTGCCTTCGACCAGCACGCGCTGGACGCTGCCGACCATGGTCTGGCTGATCGCCTGCGCCTGTTCGTCGATGCGCTTCTGCAGACGCAGCAGGCGAGCCGATTTGACCTCGGGCGGCGTCGAATCGTCGAGTTCCAGCGCCGGGGTGCCCGGGCGCGGGCTGTAAACAAACGAGAACGAGCTGTCAAAACCGACCTCGTCGATCAGCTTCATCGTCTTCTCGAAATCCTCATCCGTCTCGCCGGGGAAGCCGACGATGAAGTCGGAGGACAGCGAAATGTCCGGCCGCGCCGCGCGCAGCTTGCGGATGATCGACTTGTACTCGAGCGTCGTGTAACCGCGCTTCATGGCCGCCAGCACGCGGTCGGAACCGGCTTGCACGGGCAGGTGCAGGTGCGATACCAGTTTCGGCACGGTGGCGTAGGTGTCGAACAGGCGCTGCGTCATTTCGCGCGGATGCGAGGTCGTGTAACGAATGCGCTCGATGCCCGGCACTTCGGCGATGTACTCGATCAACAGCGCCAGATCGGCCTTCTCGTCCGTCTCGGCCATGTCGCCGCGATAGGCGTTCACATTCTGGCCCAGCAGCGTCACTTCGCCGACGCCGTTGGCGGCTAGACCGGCCACTTCGGTCAGCACGTCGTCGAACGGCCGCGACACCTCGCCGCCACGGGTGTAGGGCACGATGCAGAAAGTGCAGAACTTCGAGCAACCTTCCATGATCGAGACGAAGGCCGAGGCGCCCTTCACTTCGGCCGGCGGCATCGAATCGAATTTCTCGATTTCCGGGAAGGAGATATCGACGGCAGCCTTGCCCTTCGCCTTGCGCTCGGCCATCAGCTGCGGCAAGCGATGCAAGGTCTGCGGCCCGAAGACGATATCGACATACGGCGCCCGGGCGACGATGGCATCGCCCTCCTGGCTGGCCACGCAACCGCCAACACCGATCACCAGATTGGGATTCAGCTTCTTCAGGTGACGGACCCGGCCGAGGTCGTGGAAAACCTTCTCCTGCGCCTTCTCGCGCACCGAGCAGGTGTTGAACAGGATGATGTCGGCTTCTTCAACGTTGTCGGTCCGGACAATCGGCTCGGAGGCATTGAGCACGTCGGCCATCTTGTCCGAATCGTACTCATTCATCTGGCACCCAAAGGTACGGATGAATAGTTTTTTGGGCATCGGTAACACTTCGCAATTCGGTGGGGGCCGCTGAGGTCGTCGCGCGGCACAAAAGTTCGCCATTATAACCGACCGGAAATTCGGTTGACCCGCCAAGGCCCGGCAAACTATAATCCGCGCCCTCAAGCGTGGTGATGTAGCTCAGTTGGTTAGAGCGGTGGATTCATAACCCACAGGTCGGCAGTTCAATTCTGCCCATCACCACCAGTAATACGGAACCCGCTGATTCGTCAGCGGGTTTTTCCGTTTACGCCCTCCAAACTGGCTTGGTGTCCCAACTCAGTGTCCCAAGTGCCGCTTGGGCCAAATATTGCTAGTACTTCTTCGCGCTGTTGTTTTTTCGGAAAGCGAGGTGCGTCATGCATATTTCCTCTCAGTGTTCGTTCGATGCGTGTGCGGCTATTGCAGCTGCCTTGGCTTATTGGAGGCGAAAATGGCAACCGGATTAACTGAAGAGACCATGTTCTGGCTCCGGCTGGCGGCATTTGCGGGGGTTTCGGAGTATGTACTATCTACCGGCGCTGCATTGCAGGATGCCGAGGAGCTGCTGTTTGGCTATTGCCTGCCCGGGGATTTGCCCTCGCGCTATGCCAGTCTTGGCGGCGGGGCGGCTAATCCGCGCATTTTGGTTTAGCGGATCGCCATAGGTAGGCGTGGGGCTTGGTCAGTTTGCAAACAAAGGGCGTGGCAAACCATGCACCCGCGTGGTGCGGGGTGCATGGTTGTCGGCCGAGTGGTTCAGGTTGGCGCCGAGGTTCTGATCAGGTGGTCGAAGGCGCTGAGCGACGCGGTGGCGCCGGCGCCCATGGCGATGATGATCTGCTTGTAGGGCACGGTGGTGCAGTCGCCGGCGGCGAAGACGCCAGGAACGGAGCTCTGGCCCTTGGCGTCGATTTCGATTTCGCCACGATTGGACAGGTCGACCGTCGCTTTTAGCCAGTCCGTATTTGGCAACAGGCCGATCTGCACGAAGATGCCTTCGAGCTCGATGCGCTTGACTTCGTCGGTGCTGCGGTCCTTGTAAACCAGCCCGTTGACTTTCTCGCCGTTGCCGGTGACTTCGGTCGACAGGGCTTTGACGATGACCGTGACATTGGGCAGGCTGCGCAGCTTTTTCTGCAACACGGCGTCGGCGCGCAACTGGCCGTCGAATTCGAGCAGCGTGACATGGCCGACGATACCGGCGAGGTCAATCGCCGCTTCGACGCCCGAGTTGCCGCCGCCGATGACGGCGACGCGCTTGCCCTTAAACAGAGGGCCGTCGCAGTGTGGGCAGTAGGCGACGCCCTTGCCGCGGTATTCCTGTTCGCCGGGTACATTCATTTCCCGCCAGCGGGCGCCGGTGGCGAGGATGACGGATTTGCTTTTCACCGAGGCGCCGTTGTCGAGCTTGATTTCGATGAGGTCGCCGGGGATCAATTGCGTGGCGCGTTGCAGGTTCATCACGTCGACGTCGTAGTCCTTGACGTGTTCTTCGAGGCCCATGGCCAGCTTCGGGCCATCCGTGGCCTTGACCGAAATGAAGTTTTCGATGGCTAGCGTATCCATGACCTGGCCGCCGAATCGCTCGGCCAGCAGGCCGGTGCGGATGCCCTTGCGGGCGGCGTAGATGGCGGCTGCAGCGCCGGCCGGGCCGCCGCCGACGACGAGCACGTCGTAGGCTGCCTTGGCGTTGATTTTTTCGGCCTCGCGGGTGGCGGCGCCGGTGTCGAGTTTGGCGATGATTTCCTCGATGCTCATCCGGCCGGCGCCGAATTCGGCGTCGCCCTGGAAAACGGTCGGCACAGCCATGATCTTGCGGCGCTCGACTTCGCTCTGGAACAGGCCGCCGTCGATCATCGTGCTGGTCACGTTGGGGTTGAGCACAGCCATCAGGTTGAGCGCCTGCACGACATCCGGACAGTTGTGGCAGGACAGCGAGATGAACGTCTCAAAATTGAAGGTGCCGGGCAGGGCCTTGATCGCCTCGATCACCGACGCATCGACCTTGGGCGGATGGCCGCCGGTCTGCAGCAGGGCGAGGACGAGCGAGGTGAATTCGTGGCCCATCGGGATGCCGGCGAAGGTGATGCGCGGCGTTTCGCCGGGCAGGCCGATGGCGAAGGACGGGCGCAAGGCGGCGCTGCCGTTTTCGCGCAGGCTGACCTTGGGCGAGAGTTCGGCGATGTCGATGAGCAGGCCGCGGATTTCCTGGGCCTTGGCGCTGTCGTCAAGCGAGGCGACGAGTTCGATCGGGCGTTGCAGTTTTTCGAGGTAGGCCGCGAGTTGGGCCTTGATGTTGCTGTCGAGCATGTTGTTCTCCCTGAGCTGAATTGCACTGGTTTTTTGCGATTGCCACGGTCAACCGGAAAAAAACACTGAAATCCAAATGGGGTGAGCGGCTGGTTACTAGCTGCAAGCAAGCATTTGCTAACAACTAGTAACCAACGACTAGCGACTAATTAGATCTTGCCAACCAGGTCCAGCGACGGTGCCAGGGTGGCATCGCCTTCGTGCCACTTGGCCGGGCAGACTTCGTTCGGGTGGGCGGCGGTGTACTGAGCGGCCTGCAGCTTGCGCAGGGTCTCGGAGACGTCACGGGCGATTTCGTTGGAGTGGATTTCAACGGTCTTGATGACGCCGTCCGGGTTGATGACGAAGGTGCCGCGCAGGGCCAGGCCTTCGGCATCAATGTGCACGTCGAAGGCACGGGTCAGTTGATGAGTCGGGTCGCCGATCAGCGGGAACTGCGCCTTGCTGACGGCCGGCGAGGTTTCGTGCCAGACCTTGTGCGAGAAATGAGTGTCGGTGGTGACGATGTACACCTCGGCGCCGGCTTTCTGGAATTCAGCGTAGTTGTTGGCGGCATCTTCGATTTCGGTCGGGCAGTTGAAGGTGAAGGCGGCTGGCATGAAGATCACGACGGACCACCTGCCCTTGAGGGTGGCTTCGGTGACTTCGATGAACTTACCGTTGTGGAAAGCCTGGGCCTTGAACGGTTGAACCTGGGTGTTGATGAGCGACA
>NZ_JAVHPH010000082.1:0-5930 GCF_036170495.1 Azonexus sp. | reverse complement strand
CGCGCGCTGGCCCGCGAAAAGCTGCTCTACGAAGCCATTCTCGACGAACTGCAACCAGTCATTCCGACGCTGCAAATCATCGCCGGCGCCGTCGCCCATCTTGACCTGCTGGCCGGCTTCGCCGAAACCGCCCTCAAGCGCAACTGGTGCAAGCCCGAATTTGCCGAAGAAATCGGGTTGACCGTGGAAGGTGGCCGCCATCCGGTGGTCGAGGGCGAACTGGCCAACAATGCCGAAACCTTCATCGCCAACGACTGCCTGCTCGCCGAAAACCGCCGCCTGCTGCTCATCACCGGCCCGAACATGGGCGGTAAATCGACCTACATGCGGCAGGTCGCGCTGATCGCCCTGCTCGCCCACATCGGCTGCTACACGCCGGCCGACCGCTGCGTGCTCGGCCCGCTCGACCGCATTTTCACCCGCATCGGCGCCTCCGACGATCTGGCTTCCGGGCGTTCGACCTTCATGGTCGAAATGACCGAAGCTGCCGCCATCCTGCACCACGCCACAGCCAACAGCCTCGTCCTGATGGACGAAATCGGCCGCGGCACGTCCACGTTTGACGGCATGGCCTTGGCCTTCGCCATCCTCCGTCACCTGATCGACAAGAATCGCTGCCTGACGCTGTTTGCCACCCACTACTTCGAGATGACCCGGCTGTCGCACGAATACACGGAACTGGCCAACGTCCATCTCGGCGCCGTCGAACACAACGACCGCATCGTCTTCATGCACGCCGTTGAAGAAGGCCCGGCCAACCAGAGCTACGGGATTCAGGTCGCCGCGCTGGCCGGCATCCCCACGGCCGTCGTCCGCGCTGCCCGCAAGCAACTGCGCGAATTCGAGCAACGCGCCACGGTCGACCCGCTGCAACCCGACCTTTTCGCCCAGGATTTTTCGCCAGAAACGCCCGAGCCAGCCGAACCGGAACCGCATCCGGCCCTCGACCACCTCGCCGCCATTGACCCGGACAGCCTGACACCACGCGAGGCGCTCGATGCGCTCTATGCATTGAAGGGTTTGCTCCGGTGAAGCGCTTTCACCCCATTTCCACGGTCAACCGGAAATTTTGGCCAAAATTGAAATGGGCTCTGCTGTTGATCGGCGCGATGACCCAGGCCCATGCCGATGTCTGGCGTTTTGCCGTGATCGGCGACACGCCCTATTCCGACTACGAACGGGCCGAATTGCCCAAAATGCTCGGAGCCATCGCCAACAGCCAGGTCGAATTCGTCGCCCACATCGGCGACATCAAGTCCGGCAAGGATCGCTGCGACGACAGCCTTTTCGCTGATCGTCATGACGTCTTCAACGCCTCACGCGTACCCTTCGTTTTTGTCCCCGGTGACAACGAGTGGTCCGATTGCGACCGTGTTTCAAACGGCGGGTACGACCCGCTGGAGCGTCTGAACAAGCTGCGCGCCCTGTTCTGGCACGATGGCCTGTCCCTTGGCCAGAAAACAATGACGCTTGAGCGACAGCCTGGCAACTATCCGGAACACACCCGCTTCCGGCTTGGCCCGGTATTGTTCGTGACGCTCAACCTGCCAGGCGGTAACAACAACTGGGGGATGACCGGCCAACCGAGTCCGGAATTTCTGGACCGCAATCCGGTGGTCATCGACTGGCTCAAGGAAAACTTCGCACTCGCCCGGCGCGACAACCTGACCGGTATCGTCCTGCTCTTCCAGGCCGACCCGAGCTTCGCCCATTTCAACCAGGGCTTTGGCCATCACGGCTATCGCGATTTTCTGGAATTGCTACAACACGAAACAGCCCAGTTCGCCGGGTATGTAGTCGCCATCCATGGCGACTCGCATATCAGCCGGATAGACCACCCGCTGCGCGACAAGCAAGGCCGGCCGCAAAGCAATTTCGTGCGCGTCGAAACCTTCGGCTATCCGATCATGGGCTGGACGCGCGGCGTCATCGACACCGACAATCCGGCGCTTTTTCGCTTCGAAACGCACCCCTGGAAGCAATGATTTTCCCCCGTGCATCGACAAGCCCGACGCTTCGCACTATTGTTCCAACTCAATAATTTCGGATGTCTATCGTGCTCAAACGTCTAGGCTTTAGCGCTTTCCTGTCACTAATCGTTCTCGGCACCCCGGCCCATGCTTCAGAAATCATACTGGGGCAAGTCGCGCCATTCTCCGGACCGCTCGCCCCGACCGGAACCGCCTACCGAGTGGGGATCAACCTCTACATCGAATCGACCAATGCCAGCGGCGGCATCCTCGGCAACCACCTCAAACTGGTCTCGACGGACGACAAATACAAGACCGAAGAAACCGTCAAGCTGGCCCGCGACATGATCCGTGACAAAAAGCCGCTAGCCCTCATCGGCATCGTCGGCACAGGCAACGTCGGCGCCCTGCTCAAGGAAAAAGTGCTCGAGGAAAGCGACATACCGCTGATTGGCGTGCGCACCGGCGCCGCTGCGCTGGTCAATTCAGGCAACCCCCATCTTTTCTTCACACGGGCGAGCTATGCCGACGAGATCACCAAAATCGTCGAACTTTATTCATTGACGGGAAACAGCCGCTTTGCGGTGTTCTACCAGAATGACGGCTTCGGCCAGGACGGCCTGGCCAGCGCCGAAAAGATTATTGCCCAATTCGAAGGGCAGATCGTCGCCAAAGGCAGCTACGAGAAAAACACCACCAACGTGGCAGAGGCCGTCAAAAACATCGCCGCCGCATCGCCTCAGACCGTGATCATGGTCTCTAATACGGCAGCCAGCGCCGAGTTCGTGAAACAAATGCGGGCCGCCGGCAATGTATCGCAACTCACCACGCTGTCGACCACCGACGGCCCGCAAGTCGTTGCCAAGATTGGAGCCGACCTCGCCAAGGGCCTGGCCATTACCCAGGTCGTTCCCGCCCCCAACAACCTCAGCGTCCCGTTGATCAAGGAAATCCAGGCGGCCCACAAGCGCTTCTCAACGCCAGATACGCCGCTCAACCACACCCTGATCGAAGGCTACCTCGCCGCCAAGATTCTCGGAGAAGGCATCCGCAAGGCGGGCCCAAATCCGACGCGCAAACAATTGCGCGAGGCACTCAAATCATTCCGGGCACTCGATCTCGGCGGCGTTTCCGTCAACTACCCCGGGACATCACAAGCCGGCGTCCAGTTTGTCGATATCACGATCCTCGATCGCGCCGGCAAGTTGCTGCGCTAAACAGCCGAATCAGCCGCAACACAAGCAAAAAGCCCGCTTTACAGCGGGCTTTTTGCTACGGTCGACCGGAAAAATGGCCAAAAATCAGTGGCAAGCTTCCTCGTCATCATCACCACCATGGACATGGCCGTGCTCAATCTCTTCGGCGCTGGCCGGGCGAATTGCCGTCACCGTACAGGTAAAAATCAGCGCCATGCCGGCCAGCGGATGATTGCCGTCGAGAACGACCTTGTCATCGGCAATTTCGGTGACGCGATAGATCACGAAGTCATCCTCGCCGCCCTCTTCCGGGCCGCCTTCGAACTGCATGCCAACTTCGAGTTCCTTCGGGAAATCCTTACGCGGCTCGATCTGAACCATCTCGGCATCGTATTCACCGAAAGCTTCGTCCGGCTGCAGCTTGACCTTGATCGACTCGCCGACCTTCTTGCCCTGCAGGGCCTCTTCGATCAGCGGGAAAATGTCATCGTAACCACCATGCAGGTAGACCAGCGGCTCGCGGCCTTCATCGACCACTTCGCCATCGGGATCGGTGACGTGGTAATCGAGGGTGATAACGGAATTCTTGGCAACCTGCATATTCATGAATTAAGTTCCTTGACCAGGCGCAGCACTTCCAGTGCATGGCCCTTGTAATTGACGTTGTAAAGCGCGTGGCGAATGATACCGCGACGATCGATGATAAAGGTGGAGCGGCAAACCCCGAATTTCCTGTGACCATCCACTTCTTTGGCCTGCCAGACACCGTATTGCTTGCAGACGGCGCCTTCCGTATCCGACAACAGTTCGATGCCGATACCTTCCTTGTCGCGAAATTCAGCATGCTTCATGCAGTCGTCACGACTGACACCGAATAGCACGCAATTCTGATCGAGGAACTCGTCCTCGTGATCGGAGAAATCGGTTACTTCCTTGGTACAACAGGGCGTTCCATCCTTCGGGTAGAAGAAAATAACGATGTGTTTCTGCCCCTCAAACTTCGCCAGATCGATAGTCTCCATATCGGCATCCGGCAACGAAAAAGAGGGAGCCTTTTCGCCAACCTTGAGCAGCATGTTGTTCTCCTTGAGCGCTCTGCGTGGGGCACTGCTGAGAACGATTCTAACGGAGGCAAATGCGGGTGACTACTGCGGTCGACGCCTTTATTTCGCTTATTTTCCGGGAACCTTTTCTGGAATCTGCACAAAGGTTTCATCCTGCCGGACCATACCCAGCTCGAAGCGGGCCCGTTCCTCGATGGCATCGTAGCCCTGCTTCAGATCGCGGACCTCGGCGTCGAGGCCCGCGTTCCTGATTTCCAGCTTTTGGGTCACTTCCTTCTGCTGCTGCAATTGACGGTCGTATTCCCAGACCTTCAGCCAGCCGCCCTTGCCCACCCACAGCGGAAACTGGAGCAGGCCGATGGCTACGAGAAGGCCGACCGTCAGCCAGCGCATGCGTGATTAGCGCAGGTTGTAGAAGGTTTCGCGGCCCGGATAGGAAGCGGTATCGCCCAGATCTTCCTCGATACGGATAAGCTGGTTGTACTTGGCGATACGGTCGGAACGGGACAGCGAACCGGTCTTGATCTGGCCGGCATTGAGGCCGACGGCGATGTCGGCGATGGTGCTGTCTTCGGTCTCCCCGGAGCGATGCGAAATCACTGCGGTGTAACCGGCGCGCTTGGCCATCTCGACAGCGGCAAAGGTTTCAGACAGCGTACCGATCTGGTTGATCTTGACCAGAATGGAGTTGCCGATGCCCTTCTTGATGCCTTCCTTGAAGATCTTGGTGTTGGTGACGAAGATGTCGTCGCCAACGATCTGCACGGTTTTACCTAGACGATCGGTGAGCAGCTTCCAGCCGTCCCAGTCGGCTTCGGACATGCCGTCTTCGATGGACACGATCGGGAACTGGTCGGCCAGATTCGCCAGGTAGTCGACGAACTGGGCCGAGGTCAATTGCAGACCTTCGCCCGCCAGGTGGTACTTGCCATCCTTGTAGAACTCCGAAGCAGCACAGTCGAGCGCCAGCAGGACGTCCTTGCCCGGCACGTAACCGGCGGCCTCAATGGCCTGCATGATGATCTGCAGCGCTTCAGCATGGCTGCCCAGATTCGGGGCGAAACCGCCTTCGTCGCCGACGGCGGTCGAGTGGCCCTTCTTGTCGAGCAGCTTCTTCAGCGCGTGGAAGATTTCGGCACCGCAGCGCAGGGCTTCGCGGAAGGTCGAGGCACCAACCGGCATAACCATGAATTCCTGGATGTCGAGGCTATTGTTGGCGTGTTCGCCGCCGTTGATGATATTCATCATCGGCACCGGCATCTGCATCGGACCCATGCCGCCGAAATAGCGGTAGAGCGGCAGACCGGACTCTTCGGCAGCGGCCTTGGCGACGGCCATCGACACGGCGAGGATGGCGTTGGCACCGAGGCGCGACTTGTTGTCGGTGCCGTCGAGATCGATCATGGTCTGATCGATGAAGGCCTGCTCCTGCGCATCAAGGCCGATGATCGCCTCGGAAATCTCGGTATTGACGTTTTCGACTGCCTGCATGACGCCCTTGCCAAGGTAGCGCCCTTTGTCACCGTCGCGCAGCTCGATCGCTTCGCGCGAACCGGTCGAGGCGCCAGACGGAACAGCTGCGCGCCCCATGACGCCGGACTCGAGCAGAACATCCGCTTCGACCGTGGGGTTACCACGGGAGTCGAGAATTTCACGGGCTACCACATCAACGATTGAACTCATATTTCTTCCTTATTATC
>NZ_JAVHPH010000081.1:0-24188 GCF_036170495.1 Azonexus sp. | reverse complement strand
CCGGACTACCTGGCGCATAAGCGCGCAGGGTCACCGGACTTCCCGTTTCATCCACCCGGCAGAGCGCCAGGCGGACACCTCGAACCCGGCAAGCTTAGCCGAGTATGACGTTGTCCGGCAAGTGGCCGGCGCGCGATTGCCCGGTCGTGATCGCCTTTCTCTGACGCCAACCTATGCAAAATGCTAAATTAGCGCCCTGTTGAATATGGGGGGGCTATGTTGAAACTGTTGGTGGTGGAAGATCACGCGCTCGTTCGCGAAGGCCTGGTTCGGCTGCTTGGCCAGATTGAACCGGGAGCGCAGGCGCTGGAGGCTACGGATTTCGAAGCAGCGCTGAATGTGCTTGAAAACGAAGGCGAATTCGATCTGGTTCTGCTCGATCTGGCCTTGCCCGGGATTGACGGTTTTGCCGGCCTCGACATCCTGCGTCGGCGTTACCCGGCGATGCCGGTGGCCGTCGTCTCGGCCTTCGACGATGCGCCGACGATCACCCGTGTGCTTAATCTTGGTGCCTCCGGCTTCATTCCCAAGGCGTTTTCCGGCGAAGCCCTGCTCTCGGCGGTACGTGAAGTGCTGGCCGGCAACATCTTCCGGCCGACCGGCCAGTCCGCAGCGCAGCTCGATGACGTGAGACCGGTGCCGCCGTCGAAATCCGGCGTGCGCCCCGATGAAATCGGCCTGACCGACCGCCAGGGGCAGGTCCTGGCGCTCATGGTGCGCGGCATGTCGAATCGCGACATTGCGGAGCAGCTGGGGCTTTCCGAAGGCACCGTGAAGATCCACGCGACGGCGGTGTTCAAAACACTCGGCGTCAATAGCCGGACGCAGGCTGTGGTCGCGGTGGCCCGTTACGGCATCGACTTTGAAAGCGTTTTCTGAAGCTGGTTGAGTAGCGCCCGCAGCTTGGCCGGGCGGACCGGCGTCGGCAGGGCGTGGGCGCCTGGTGGCTGGGACTGCCCGACCGAGCCGACGAGAACGATCAAGGGTGTGCCGGGCGCCAACTCGGCGCTGACGGCGTCTGCCACGTCGGCATCGGCGATGAGCACGGTATTTTCCGGCGCCCTTTCCTCTGAACGGCCGTCGCTGCTCGTGACGGCAAAGCCCCAGCCGGTGAGGAGGCCAACGCAGGCGACCATGTCAGCCGAGTGGCCGATGCAGTGGACTTTGTCGGCCGCCTGCGCCTGGCTTTCCGGGGGCTGGGCAATCATTCCCGGTGGGCTGCCGGGGACCCGCAGCGAGAAGGTGGTGCCCTCGCCGAGCCGCGAGCGCAGCGCGACCTGAATGTCGAGTGCGCGCGCCAGCCGGTCCACGATGGATAGCCCGAGACCCAGCCCCTTGTTGTGTTCGCGGGCGACGTTGCCGACCTGATAGAACTCAGCAAAGATCGCTGCCTGATGTTCCCTGGCAATGCCGATGCCGCTGTCGCGCACTTCGATCAGCACGTGTTCGCCACGCCGTCGGGCGATGACGAGAACCCGGCCGCCCGGCATGGTGTAGCGCAGGGCGTTAGAGACCAGGTTGGCGATCATTCGGTCGAGCAACAGGGGGTCGCTGTTTGCCCATAGTGGGCTGGGGCGAAAACGCAGCGTGATGTTGCGGTCGGTTGCGGCGCGCCGGAAGGAATTGGCTATCCGCTCAAAAACCGGTTGCAGTGGGAACGGGCGGCAGTCCGGCTTGATCCCCGCGACATCGAGGCGGGAAATGTCGAGTAGCGAATCGAGCAGTTCGCCAAGCATGGCGGTTGATGCAGAAATCTGTTCGGCCAGCCGTGGTAGCTCGCTCGGTGTGCCGCTGCGGAGCTGGCGCACGAGGTCGGCTGAGAACAGCGAAAGGGCGTGCAGCGGTTGCCGCAAGTCGTGGCTGGCGGCGGCGAGAAAGCGGCTTTTGGCCGCGTTGGCCCGCTCGGCCGCGTCCTTTCGCCCGGCCAGTTCGACCGTGGCGGCGTGGATGCGCTCTTCAAGATGATCGTGGCTGGCGGCCAGTTCGGTGGTCATGATCGACATTTCACGCACCTGGCGACGCACCAGCAGGGCCCCGACGAGGAGCACGATGCTGACCAGCAGGCCAAGCGAGGCGAGTTCGACCAGCCGGCTTTGCCAGGCGGCGAGTAGCGTTTTTTCGGAAATGGCGGTGAGGATACGCAGGTCGGGGAATCCCGGCACTGCGCTGACCGAGACGAGCAGACCATTGGCCTTGGCCAGCCCGCTGGCCGGCACCCTGTTCCGCAGTTTTCCATCGAATAGTACGGTGTCGGCCCTGGCGCCGAGGACGGCGGATTGTCGGCTGACGTCGCTCGGCCGGCAGGAGGCAATGATTTCGCCGCGGGCATTGGTCAGCACGGCTTCAAAAGCGTCGGAGAGCCGGTTCGGCCAGCAAAAATCCTGTAAATATGCAGGCTCGATGGCAGCAAAGACGGCGCCGGAGAAAACCCCGTTATCCGTCGTCAGGCGGCGGCTGACGGCATAGGTGTAGCGGCCGGAATTGCGGCCGACGTAGGGGCCAAAGGTGGCGGCTTCGGCGCCGTCCTCCAGCGCCATGAAATAGGGGCGGTCCTTGACGTTGATGTGCGGCGTCGGAAATTGGGTGGAAAGGAAGCGCTGGTTGCCGTGGCGATCGAAGACAATCAGGTCGCGCAGTTGCGGCATCGAGCGCGAATGGCGCTGGGCGATGTATTCCCAGCCCTTCGCCGAGGCCCATGTTTCCCAGTCGCGATGCGGGCCGGAAAGATCGCTGGCGGTATCGCGCAGCAGCACATCGATCGCTTCGAAGGCGCGCGCCGTGTGTTCCGACATCATCAGGCTGAAGTGCTGCAGGCGGCGTTCACCGACCTGAAGATCGTTGTGGCGAACCAGCGTCAGGTCGATGACGAAGACCAGCAGAATGATCAGGGTGCCGGCCATGGCGGCTGTCAGGGCGAGGGTCTCGGGCTTTCTGGCGCGCATTTGGCGGCGGGCTCGTTACGAGATTTGATAGCAGTAGAGCGGGCGGGGCGGGGTGCAATCAACGTCGATGATGCGATTCGGCGTTGCGCCGGGAACCGGGAAACTGTTGCTGATGAACAGACTGCCCGGTGCCATTTCGGTCTTCACCTTTTCCCACAGCCGGGGCATCGGCGCCGGCGAGAGGAAGGCGTAGACCACGTCGTA
The DNA here is from genome assembly GCF_036170495.1 of Azonexus sp. Taxonomy (GTDB): domain Bacteria; phylum Pseudomonadota; class Gammaproteobacteria; order Burkholderiales; family Rhodocyclaceae; genus Azonexus. The sequence goes on along the minus strand of NZ_JAVHPH010000081.1, from coordinate 21,042 downwards.
ATCAGCCAGCTTGGCCTGCCATAGATCGTCCCAGCGCCAGGAGATGTTCGGCCGTCCGAGGCTGAAAAAGCGGCCGACCAGCCAGGTCAGCGGGGCGTTTTCATAGCCGGTGAAATGGCTGTCGGGCAGCGCATCGGCGAGCGGTACGGTGGTGCTGCCCAGCCCGGCGCCAAGGTCGAGAAAACGGCTCGGGCCACGCTCGGCGAGCAGCTCGGCCAGCGCGGCGACCGTCTGTTTGTTGGAAAGATAGAGCGGTACCTGCCCGGACAGCGCGCCGCGAAAGACGAGTAGCAAAAAGATGGCGGCGAGCAGGAACCAGAGCGGATCGATGGCCTGGCGCTGGGTGTACCAGACGAGCGGCATGAAGCCGGCGTGAATGACGCGCCACCACCACGGCTGGCGCGAGACGGTGGCAAAAAACAGGGCAACGCCGCCGATGGCCAGGCTGGTTTCCAGCCACGGCATAGCTTCGGCTTTCCAGCCGTAATAGGGCCAGGCGATGGAGAGAACAAGGATGACCGCCGCCCCTTGCAGGGCGAACTGGCGTTTCGGCGTTGAAGTCATCCGCCGATTTTATGCGATCAGCGCGGAACTCGCCTTTTCTCTTGCTTGAGTGGGCTGTTCGCCGGTGCGCTCCGCGAGCGAGGGGAGCGGAGTACGCAGGGTTGGGGCGGTTTGCCGGGAAAGCCTCCAACCGCAACGATCTCAAATTCGGCCGAAATTTCCGGTTGACCGTGGAAGAGTCTCTTGCTGCTTCAAACAGAGAAATCAGGCCGGCCTGGATTTACTCGTAGTGAGTCCACATGCGCAAGACGCGAACCGTTTTCTCTTTGGCAAAGATCTCATACACGATGCGGTGCTGAATATTGATGCGGCGGGAGTAGGCGCCGGTAAGATCCCCGACCAGCTTTTCGAAGGGCGGCGGATTTTGAAACGGGTCGGTGGCAAGAACCGCGAGCAGTTCTTGTGCCTTCTGTTTAAGACCGCTTGCAGCAAGCTTTTTTGCATCCTTCATGGCTTGCTTGGCATAAGCAATTTCCCAACTCACCATTCAAGCGCATTCGAGCTGTTTTCGAGGGGCTCTGCCATGCCGGTCTTGATTGACTCGCGCATGCCCGGTACGGCCAGCAGGTAAAGCGTTTCCTGAATTGCGCTCCAATCTTCCGCGGAGATCAACACGGCATTGTTGCGTTTTCCGGAAATGACGATTGGCTCATGCGACTCAACTGTTTGATCAATGAGGCGGTACAAGTTCGCGCGAGCTTCGCTGGCGGTAAGGGTGTTCATTTTGTGCTCCTTCGATGAAGCTTAAATGGTACGCTAATGCGTACGTCCGTCAAGAATCAGTGCAGGCGTTTCAAGATGCCGACAAAATTAGCACTCAAACCGGCGACATAAAACGCCAACCTCGACGATTTCAAATTTGACCAAAATTTCCGGTTGACCGTGGCTTAACCGGACTCAACCAATACTTTGCCACCTCGTCTCCAGATCGCCTCTCAGGCCACATTTACCCGAAGACTTTCCCGTGCGGCACCTGCTTTTTCCGCAGCCTGTCTCCGCACCGGCCCGAATCCGCGCACTGCGGCCGGCCAGTTGGCGAGTGCCGTGAGTGTCGGGTTTGGACTGTGGCCGACGATGAAGTCGAGGTCGCTTTCGTAGTCGGCGAGGAGTTGGCGGTCGAGCTGGCTTTCCTTGTTGTTTTTCCATGGATCGAGCCAGCTGCCGCGCCAGCGGCGGGCCTTGGCCATTAGCCCGAATACCGGCAGCAGCCAGGCGCCGAAGCAGATTTTCTTCGGGCGGCCGTCCGGGCCGGGGCGGGTGAGTCCGGGTGGGGCGAGGTGGAAGCTCAGGCGCAGGTCGCCGTCGAAGCGCTCGTTCAGGCTCTTCAGGAAATCGGTCTGGGCGTACAGGCGGGCGACTTCCCAGGCGTCCTTGGGGGCGAGCAGGCGGGCGTACTGGGTGGCGACGGCGCGGCTCAGGTCGTCGTTGCCGAGGCGGCGGATGGCTTCGACGCGGCTGGCGTAGCGGGCGGCGAGGTCGGCGTCGTGGTAGGCGGTGAGGTGGTCGACGCGGCTGGCGATCAGTTCGTCCAGCGTTGGTTCCGGCAGCGGCTGGCCGGTGAGCGGGCCGGCGATTTTGGCGACTTTTTCCGGGTCGACCGCAGCCCGCCGGCCCCATTCGAAAGCCTGGCGGTTGGCGTCGACGGCGGCGCCGTTGAGTTCGATGGCGCGATCGAGGGCGGCGGCGGAAACGGGCACCAGGCCGCGTTGCCAGGCGACGCCGAGGAGCAGCATGTTGGCGTAGAGGGCATCGCCCATCAGGCGGGCGGCGAGGTGCTGGGCGTCGATGAACTGGACGTGATCAGCACCGAGGGTGTCGGCCAGTTGCGTCTTGAGCCCGGCCAGCGGGAAGTGCCAGTCGCGGTTGCGCGTGAACTCAGCGGTCGGTGTTTCGGTGCAGCTGACGACGGCGCGCGTGCGGCCTTCAAGCATCTTGGACAGGGCTTCGCTGCTGGCGCTGACGACGAGGTCGCCGCCGAGCACGGCATGGGCTTCGCCGGTGGCGATGCGGGCGGCGTGGATGTCTTCCGGACGGTCGGCGATGCGCAGGTGGGAGAAGACGGCGCCGTATTTTTGCGCCAGGCCGGTCATGTCCAGCGTCGAAATGCCCTTGCCGTCGAGGTGGGCGGCCATGCCGATGAGGGCGCCGAGGGTGATGACGCCCATGCCGCCGACGCCGGTGATGAGCAGGTTGTAGGGTTGGCTCGTGGCGGGCAGTTCGGGCGATTTCAAAATTGGCCAATTTTCAGGGTTGACCGCGCCCTGCAAGAAGTCCCCTTGGGGGATGGGATTCGATCCTTTTTTGAGTTTGCCGCCTTCGATGCTGACGAAGCTCGGGCAGAAGCCGTTGACGCACGAGAAATCCTGGTTGCACGACGACTGGTCGATCTGGCGCTTGGTGCCGAAGGCCGTTTCGACCGGCACGATGGACAGGCAGTTCGATTGCACCGAGCAGTCGCCACAGCCTTCGCAGACGGCTTCGTTGATGACGACGCGCTGGGCGATGGCCGGCAGCTTGCCGCGTTTGCGCCGGCGCCGCGCTTCGGTGGCACAGACCTGGTCGTAGATGAGGACGGTGACGCCGGGTTCCTCGCGCAGTTCGCGCTGCACGATGTCGAGTTCGTCGCGGTGGCGGATCGGCACGTTGGGCGCGAGGTCGGTGATGTCCGCGTACTTGGCTGGGTCGTTGGTGACGATGACCATCTTGCCGACGCCCTCGGCCTCAAGCTGGCGCGTGAGGCGGGCGACGCTCAGGATGCCGTCGACGGGCTGGCCGCCGGTCATCGCCACGGCGTCGTTGTAGAGGATTTTGTAGGTGATTCCAGGCCGGCGTTGAGAGCGGCCTTCCCCCCCTTTCGCGGGAAGGGGGGTGGGGGGATGGCTGTTGAAAGCACTGATGGCTTGCCGAATGGCAAGCAATCCGGAGTGGAAATAGGTGCCGTCGCCGAGGTTGGCGAAGATGTGCTTTTCGCTGGTGAACGGCGCCTGGCCGACCCAGGGCACGCCTTCGCCGCCCATGTGGGTGAAGGTGGACGTGCTGCGATCCATCCACGTCACCATGTAGTGGCAGCCGATGCCGGCGACGGCGCGCGAACCTTCCGGGACGCGGGTCGAGCTGTTGTGCGGGCAGCCCGAGCAGAAATGCGGTTTGCGCTCGGCGAGGACGATGGGCGTCAGCGCCGCCTTTTGTTTGTTTTCGATGAGCGCGAGACGGGCGGTGATGGTCGGCGAAGTGAAGAAGCGGCCGATCCGCTCGGCGATGACGCGGGCGATGGTGGCGACCGGCAGTTCGCCGGTGGCCGGCAATAGCCAGTTGCCTTCGCTCCACTCGCCGATTTCGTCGAACTTGCCGATGACGCGCGGACGGACGTTTTCCCGCCAGTTGTACAGCTCTTCCTTGAGCTGGTATTCGAGCAGCTGGCGCTTTTCCTCGACGACGAGGATTTCCTCGAGCCCTTCGGCGAAATGGCGCACGCCTTCCGGTTCGAGCGGCCAGACCATGCCGACTTTGAATAATCGGATGCCGATTTCGCCGGCCAGCGCGTCGTCGATGCCGAGTTCATCGAGCGCCTGGCGGACGTCGAGGTAGCTTTTGCCGGCGGTCAAAATGCCAAAGCGCGGGGCGGGCGAGTCGATGATCAGCTTGTTCAGCCCGTTGGCCCGGCAGTAGGCCAGCGCGGCGTAGAGCTTGTGGTTGAGCAGGCGGGCTTCCTGGACGAGCGGCGGGTCGGGCCAGCGGATATTGAGGCCGTCCGGTGGTAATTTGAAATTGGGCGGAAAAATCGGGTTGACCGTGGAAGCGTCGATACTGACCGAAGCTGAGGTCTCGACCGTGTCGGCCAGCGCCTTGAAGGCCACCCAGCAGCCGGAATAGCGGCTCATCGCCCAGCCGTGCAGGCCGAAATCGAGGTATTCCTGGACATTGGCCGGGTAGAGCACCGGGATCATGACCGCCTTGAAAACGTGCTCGGTCTGGTGCGGCAGGGTGGATGACTTGGCGGCGTGGTCGTCGCCGGCGATGACCAGCACGCCGCCGAATTTCGAGCTGCCGGCGGCGTTGGCGTGGCGGAAGACGTCGCCGCAGCGATCAACGCCCGGCCCCTTGCCGTACCACATCCCGAAAACGCCGTCGTATTGCGCGCCGGGAAACAGATTGACCTGCTGGCTGCCCCATACGGCGGTTGCCGCCATGTCTTCGTTGAGGCCGGGCTGGAAGGTGATGTGGTGTTCGGCGAGGTGTTCCTTGGCCTTCCACAGGCCGAGGTCGAGGTTGCCGAGCGGGCTGCCGCGATAGCCGGAAATGAAGCCGGCGGTGTTGAGCCCGGCGGCCAGATCGCGTTCGCGCTGCAGCATGGGCAGGCGGATCAGCGCCTGGGTGCCGGTCAGGAAAACGCGGCCGGTGTGGCGGGTGTATTTGTCGTCGAGCGAGGCCGATGGGGCGGCCGGCCCGGGCGGGGGCGCCAGATTGCTCATGGTTGTCTCCGGTAAGGACGCCTTGTGGGCGCAGTGGGATGCCGCCAAGCCGGGGGTGTTGGCTTGATGGTCTGGAGCTTGGATTGTTATTGCCGGACGATGTTCCAGCTATGCGGGATTACCCGGGCAAGTCGAGGCGCAGCGTGAAGCTGAAAGTGCTGGCCGGAGGGGGCCGGCCGGGATGGGGCAGCTACGGGAGGAAGCGGGTGGCCTGATCGAGATCCGTGTGCGTGTGCCCTTCGTATAGCGCGGTGACGAACTTGCGCCAGACCAGGTCGGGTTCGCCGATGCGGAAGCCGCAGTAATGCTGGTCATCGAGGTCGGTTTCCTGAACGACCTGGACGGTGAGTCGGGATGTTTCTTTAAGGCCAAGCTGGACGGTGGCGTTGAGCCACACCTCGGCCGGTATCGGCTCGATGATCCTGGCCCGGAAGCCGTAGCGCGATACTTCATTGACTTCGATGTTGATCGGCTTTTCAAAAAGGGGCGTCGCATTGTTGAGGCGGGCCGGGCACTTGACCGAGAACCGGCGGTGCTGGCGAATGAGCGGAGCGCTGCCTTTTTCGGGAAGCGGCGGCAGGACGCTGCGATATTCGGGCAGGTCGTAGATGAGGTGAAGCAGGGCTTTTTTGCGGTCGCTCAGTTCGGCGAAGACATTGGTTTTCTGGTTGAAGAAATAGTCGATCAGGTCTGGCGTCAGCACCGGGTCGTTGGTCGTGAAGAAGCGCCGGTGCGGGATCTGGATGTTGGCCAGCCTGGTTTCGCAGAAATAGTGATACAAATTCCGGTTGTTGGCCTTGCCGGCATAGGCCTTGCGCATGGTTTCGGGGGCGTGCTTGAGATCAAGCGAGGCGCCGACGGCCGGGGCGCCATTGACGAAGTCGTAGTTCTCGACGATGTTGGCGGTCAGCCGCTTGAAGAAGAGCAGCGACTCGTACATCTCGATATGGCGCGGATTGACCGCGATGACCAGATGGCGGGTGTCGAAGAAGGTCGTGCAGTATTCGTACATGAACTTCATGAGTGGGAAAAGGATGGTTCCACCCGTCCGCCGGAAACGCGGATGCACGGCCAGCGCCGAGACCTCGGCGATATTGCCTTCCTTTTCGCGCACGCCGGTCAGGTCGAAAATGCGTTGCAGCGGGAAGCCGATGGCGCTTTCACGGATCAGCGACAGCGTGCCGACGACCTGATCGTCGAATTTGGCGCACAGCGTCGTTGTCGTGGGCAGGGCGTGATAGATCGTGACGCGCATGCCGGAAGGGTCGGGGGTCATGAAGCCGCTGCTGACATAGGCGTCATGCAGCAATTTGAAGCAGGCTTCGAGCTCTTCCTTGGTCTCGGCGATTTTCAGGACCAGGCGCTTGTTCGGCTCCGGGTCGCAGTCCACGAAGGAGCGATAGACGTTGTGGCGACTTTTCTCCGGGAGCATCGCAAATAGCTTGCGAGCAGTCTGGCTGACGTAAAAGCGCAAACGGGCTAGGGCCGGCATCAGGCTCACTTAATGGGAAAATACACTTTTATCATAGCACCTTATGATTGACATGAATCAGGTGCCTCCGGACAATCGGAGGATACCGTTTATCCCCAGTCGATCAGGAGAATCATCGATGCAAGCCAGGCTTTCCGTAATTGCCCTCTCCGTTGCCGCTGCTTTTGCCCTCTCCGCCTGCGGCCAGAAAGAAGAACCGAAACCCGCTGCGGCCCCGGCACCGGCTGGTAAGCCGGAAGTGGTTGTCAGGCTCGGCCATGTTGCCCCGATGACCGGTCCCCAGGCCCACCTCGGCAAGGACAACGAAAATGGCGCCGTGCTGGCCATCGAAGAACTGAACGCCAAGGGCATGGAAATTGGCGGCGCCAAGGTCAAGTTCGAACTGATCAACGAAGACGATCAGGCCGATCCGAAGCAAGGTTCGATCGTTGCCCAGAAGCTCGTCGATGCCAAGGTCAATGGCGTCATCGGCCACCTCAATTCGGGCACCACCATCCCGGCTTCCCGGCTTTACGCCGATGCGGGCATTCCCCAGATTTCCGGTTCTGCGACTAATCCAAAATACACGCAACAGGGTTTCGCCACGGCTTTCCGGGTCATGGCCAACGACGTCCAACAGGGTAAGAGCCTTGGCGAATTCGCCGTCAAGCAAGGCGTCAAGACGGTGGCCATTGTCGACGACCGTACCGCCTACGGCCAGGGGCTGGCTGACGAGTTCAGAAAAGCGGCTGAAGCCTCTGGTGTCAAGGTGGTGGCCAGCGAATACACGACTGACAAGGCGACCGACTTCAAGGCGATCCTGACCAAGATCAAGTCGACCAAGGCTGAACTGGTCTTCTTCGGCGGCATGGATGCGCAGGGCGGCCCGCTGGCCAAGCAGATGAAGGAACTCGGTATCAAGGCCCGGTTTCTCGGCGGCGATGGCGTGTGTACCCCGGAGTTCATGAAGCTGGGCGGGGCGGCCACCGAAGGCCAGTTCTGCTCGCTGCCCGGCATGCCGCTGGAAAAACTGGCCAAGGGGCCGGAATTCAAGGCGCGTTTCACCCAGAAATTCAATGCTGAAATCCAGCTCTACGCACCGTATGTTTACGATGCCGTGATGGTCATGGCCGATGCGATGAAACGGGCCGATTCGGTCGAGCCGGCCAAGTTTCTGCCGGCTGTCGGCCAGACCCGGTACGACGGGGTGACGGCGATGATCGAATTCGATGCCCGGGGCGACCTCAAAGGGGGCGCTATTTCCATCTACAAGTACGCGGGCGGCAAGCTTGAATATGTCGAGACGCTGGGCGGCAGCACGCTGGAAACGGCCAAGGCTGACATCAAGGCGGACGTCAAGGAAGCCGTGGCCGATGTGAAGGATGCGGCGAGGGCGGTGGCCGGTGCCGCGACGGCAGTCGGCAAGGACGCCGTCAGCGATGTCAAGGATGCGGCCAAGGCGGCGACCGAGGCTGGCAAGGAGGCCGTCAAGGCGGGCGCCGAAGCGGTCAAGAACGCGGCCGATGCGACCAAGGCAGCGGTCGACAAGAAGTAATCGTTCAATCCGCTACATGGAAACGGCACCGCAAGGTGCCGTTTCCTTATGTTCGAAAAGAAAAAGACTAAATGGATATTTTCCTCCAGCAGATCATCAACGGTCTCGTCCAGGGCAGCATCTACGCGCTCGTCGCGCTGGGCTACACGATGGTCTACGGGATCATGGGGCTGATCAATTTCGCGCATGGCGAGGTGGTCATGATCGGTACGCTGGTCACCATCACGGTGGCCGGTTCGCTGATCAAGGCCGGCATGCCGGTGGCGCTGGCCGGGCTGGCCGGCATGATGGCGGCGGTGCTGGTCTGCATGGCGCTCGGCTGGGCGCTCGAGCGCGTTGCTTACCGGCCCTTGCGCAACGCGCCGCGGCTGACCCCGCTGATCACGGCGATCGGCATGTCCATCGTCCTGCAGAATCTGGCGATGATGATCTGGGGGCGAAATTACCTGACTTTTCCGTCACTGTTGCCGAAAATGGATTTCGAGTTCGCCGGTGCCAATTTCACGCTGATCCAGATCATCATCGTCCTGGTTTCGGCGGCGACCATGGGCGGCCTACTGCTGCTTGTCTATCGCACCAAACTCGGCATGGCCATGCGGGCGACGGCGCAGAACCCGGCGGTGGCCAGCCTGATGGGCGTCAATATCAATCGCGTCATCGCTGCCGCCTTCGTCATCGGCTCGGCACTCGGCGCGGTGGCCGGCGTCATGGTCGGCACCTATTACGAAATCGCCCACTACCAGATGGGCTTCATGCTCGGCCTCAAGGCGTTCACGGCGGCCGTCCTTGGCGGCATCGGCAATCTGGCCGGGGCCATGTTGGGCGGCATTCTGCTCGGCATCATCGAGGCGCTCGGGGCCGGCTACATTGGCGACCTGACTGGTGGCTTTCTCGGTAGCCACTATCAGGACATCTTTGCCTTCGTCGTGCTTATCGTCGTGCTGATGTTCAAGCCGTCCGGATTGTTCGGTGAAAAGACGGGGGACAGGGCATGAATTTTGGCCGTTTTTTCCGGTCGACCGTGGGAATCGGCCTGACCGCCGCTTTTCTGCTTGCCTTGCCCTTCATCGCCGCGACAGGTGGCCAGGCTTGGGTGCGTATCCTCGATTTCGCCATCCTTTACGTTTTCCTGGCGCTCGGCCTCAACATCGTTGTCGGCCTGGCCGGTCTGCTCGACCTCGGCTACATCGCCTTCTACGCCGTCGGCGCCTACACTTGGGCCTTGCTGGCGAGTCCTCACTTCGGCTTGCACTGGCCGATCTGGGCCATCCTGCCGGTCGGCGCCGGGCTGGCCTGTTTTGCCGGCGTGCTGCTCGGCTCGCCGACGCTCAAGCTGCGTGGCGATTATCTGGCCATCGTTACCCTCGGTTTCGGCGAAATCGTCCGCATTTTCCTCAATAACCTCAATGCGCCGTTCAATGTCACCAATGGGCCGCAGGGCATCACGCTGATCGATCCGGTCAGCTTTGGCACCTTCAAGTTTTCGGGCACGACGCAGATTTTCGGCTTTGCGTTGAGCGGGCCGCAGAAGTATTACTTCCTGCTCGTCGCGCTGGCCATTCTGGTCATCATCATCAATATCCGCCTGCAGAATTCGCGCATCGGTCGCGCCTGGCAGGCCATCCGTGAGGATGAAATCGCCGCCAAGGCGATCGGCATCAACACGCGCAATCTCAAGCTGCTCGCCTTCGCCATGGGCGCCAGCTTCGGCGGCGTCGCCGGCGGCATTTTCTCAGCCATGCAGGGCTTCGTCTCGCCGGAAAGTTTCTCCTTGCTGGAATCGATCATGATTCTCGCCATGGTGGTGCTCGGCGGCATGGGCCACATTCCCGGCGTCATCCTCGGCGCCGTGCTGCTCACGGTGCTGCCGGAAGTCCTGCGCTATGGTGTCGGGCCGCTGCAGATGGCCTTGTTCGGCAAAATGCTGGCTGATCCGGAAAGCCTGCGCATGCTGGTTTTCGGCCTGGCCCTGGTGCTCGTCATGCGCTTCAAGCCGGCCGGGCTGTGGCCGTCGCCGGTGCGCAAACGGGAACTGCAGGAGACCGGCAAATGAGCGCGAATTCGCCAAAACCGCTGCTCGAAGCGAAGGCGGTTGCCAAGCACTTCGGCGGCATCAAGGCACTGCTGGATGTCTCGCTGAGCATCCGCCACGGCGAAATCTACGGTCTGATCGGCCCGAACGGCGCCGGCAAGACGACCTTCTTCAACTGCATGACCGGGCTCTACGTGCCGGACGGCGGCGGTTTCACCTTCGCCGGTACGCCGCTCATCGCCGATGCGCCGGACCAGGCCGCGGCGCGCGGCATCGCCCGGACCTTCCAGAACATTCGCCTATTCGGCAACATGACGGCGCTCGAAAACGTCATGGTTGGCCGCCATGTACGGACCAGGGCCGGCGTGCTCGGCGCGATGTTCCAGAATGCCGCGACGAAGGCCGAAGAAGCGGCGATCCGGCAAAAAGCCATCGACCTGCTGCACTACGTCCGCATCGAGGAACGGGCCGACGATCTGGCCCGCAACCTGTCCTACGGCGACCAGCGCCGACTCGAAATCGCCCGCGCCCTGGCCACCGAGCCCAAGTTGCTCTGCCTCGACGAACCGGCCGCCGGCATGAACGCCACCGAAACCGAGCAACTGCGCGAGCTGATCGACGGCATCCGGCGTGACGGCACGACGATTCTGCTCATCGAACACGACGTCAAACTGGTCATGGGCCTCTGCGACCGCGTCGCCGTGCTCGACTACGGCGCGCTGGTCATCGAGGATGTGCCGGCCGTCGTGCAAAAAGATCAACGCGTCATCGAGGCTTACCTAGGTGCTTGAAGTAACCGGACTCCACGTCGCCTACGGCGGCATCCAGGCGGTGCGCAGCATCACCTTCCACGTCAACGAAGGCGAAACGGTGGCCCTCATCGGGGCCAACGGCGCCGGCAAAACCAGTACCCTGAAAGCGATTGCGCGGGTCCTCGAGGCGGCCGGCGGCGACGTCCATTTTTGCGGCGAAGACATCACCCGCCTGGCACCGCACCGCGTCGTCCGCAAGGGCATTGCGCTGGTTCCCGAAGGGCGCGGCGTCTTTCCCCGGCTGACCGTGCTCGAAAATCTGCAGATGGGTGCCTTCATCCGCCCTGCTACGGTCGACGTCGAAAAAGACCTAAAAATGGTTTTTGGCTATTTCCCGCGTCTCAAGGAGCGGGAAAGTCAGCTCGCCGGCACGCTGTCCGGTGGCGAACAGCAGATGCTGGCGATCGGCCGCGCCTTGATGAGCCGGCCGAAAATGCTGCTCCTCGACGAACCGTCGATGGGTCTGGCGCCGATCATGGTCCACACGATTTTTGAGGTGGTCCGCGCCGTCGCCGCCGCCGGCATGACCATCCTGCTCGTCGAGCAGAACGCCCGGTTGGCCCTGCAATCCAGCCAGCGCGGCTATGTCATGGAAAGCGGCGAAATCACGCTGAACGGTGAATCGGCCATGCTGCTCGACGATCCCAAGGTGCGCGCCGCCTATCTCGGCGAGTAGCTCGTGAGCATCGTTCCGTTTCAGGCGCTGGCCTGCCCGCTCGACGGTGTGCCCTTGCAGCGCCACGGTTCGAGCTGGCGATGTGCTGCCGGCCACTGTTTCGATATCGCTGCCTACGGGTACGCCAACCTGCTGCCCGTCCAGCAAAAGCGTTCGCGCGATCCGGGCGACAGCAAGGAAATGGTCGCCGCCCGCCGGCGTTTCCTCAACGCCGGGCATTACGAGCCGATCGCCGCGGCGGTCAGCCGGGCGGCGCTGGCCGACCTCCCCGCCAACGCGACGATCAGTTGCCTCGATGCCGGCTGCGGCGAAGGCTATTACCTGCGCCAGTTCGCTGCGGCGGCCGGTGAGGGACAAACGCTGGCCCTGCTTGGTCTCGACATCTCGAAGTGGGCGGTGCTCTCAGCCGCCAAGCAGGACAAGCGGCCCAACTGGCTGGTCGGCAGCAATGCCCATCTGCCCGTGCTGCCGGCGACACTCGACCGGGTGTTGTGCATGTTCGGCTTCCCCGTCTATGCCGAGTTTGCCCGCGTGCTCAAGCCGGGTGGTGTGCTCCTGCAGGTCGATGCCGGGCCGGATCACCTGCGCGAGTTGCGTGAAATCATCTACCCGGCCCTGAAGCCCGAACGGCCCGCCAACAACCTGGTGCCACCGGGTTTTGTCCAACTGTCCTCGGAAACACTGAGCTTTCCGCTGGCTATCGACGGCGCCGAACAGATTGCCGACCTGCTCGCCATGACGCCGCACCTCTACCGGGCCAGCGCCGAGGGGCGGGCCAGGGCCGCAGCGCTGACGGCGCTGGCCATGACCGTCGACATCCGCCTGACGCGTTTCGGGCGGCAAGCCTGATCGCCTGAAGCATCCGCACTTTTTCAGGTGCATCAAACGAATTGCCATCCGGAGAGGTGACAATGACCGACATCGTCTTTCACCGGATCGCCTCGTCATGACCTTTCGCCATTCCCTCGCCGCACTGGCTGCCCTGTTGCTTTCCGCCACCCTTCAGGCCGACGAGCCCAAGCCCGTCGATAGCGCGCCGAAACTGGCCTACGGCCTCATGATGCAGCAGGGCGAGCGGCTGATTTTCTCGCCCTGCCGCGACCCCAGCTACGCCAATGTCGAGGACGTCTCGGCCGATGGCAGCGTGACCCGGGCGCTCAACAGCGTCGGCCTCGCTGCCGGCAAGCGGCTCTACGTCGAACTGCTCGGCGTGCTCGAAAACGGGACGTTGAAGGCGTCGGCTTTCAACATGGCGCGCGTCGAAGGGCGCTGCCAGATGCCGGGCGGCAAGGAAGAGGCGTGGCGCGCCGCCGGCAACGATCCGGCCTGGGCGCTGGTCGCCGGCAGCGAACACGTTCGCCTGCAGCGCTACGGCAAGCCCGAGGTCGTGCTGCCGTACACGGCGTTCCGCAGCGATGGGAATGTCAGCCGCTACGACGGTGCCAGCGACCACGCCAAGTTGGTCGTCCGCCTCGACAAGACTCTTTGCCGCGATGCCCAGGCCAACGGTATTTTTGCGTGGACGGCGACGGTCGAGTTGAACGGCGAAGTGCTCAAGGGCTGCGCCTGGCAGCGTTGATTCAGCAGACTGCTACGGTCAACCGGAAATAACGCCCCAAATTCAAGTCGTCGAAAAGGTGAAGGCGTCGGCGAAGAACGCTTCTTCCGGCAAGCCTTGGGCGACGAAATCGCGTTTGGCCGCCTCGATCATGTGCGGCGACCCGCAGGCATAGACCTGGTAGCCGGAAAGGTCGGGAAAATCGGCCAGCACGGCCTGGTGCACGAAGCCGCTGCGACCGGCCCACGCGTCGCCGGTCGCCGGCTCCGAGAGCACCGGGATGTAGCGGATGTCGGCCTGCTCGGCTGCCCATTTTTCCGGCAGCGCGTTCTGGTACAGATCGACGCGCGCCTTGGCGCCCCAGTAGATGAACATCGGTCGACTGATGTTTTTGGCGATGGCGTGCTCGACGATGGACTTGACCGGGGCGAAACCGGTGCCGCCGGCGAGCAGGATTATCGGTTTCGACGAATCTTCGCGCAGGTAGAAGCTGCCATGCGGGCCGTTGAAGCGCAGGATGTCACGAACCTTCACGGTCGAGAAAACCTGCTCGGTGAACAGGCCACCGGGAACGTGGCGGATATGCAGTTCCAGCATGTTCTCGTCGCGCGGCGCACTGGCCAGCGAGTAACTGCGCTTCTTGCCGTCCTTGAGCAGGATGTCGATGTACTGGCCGGCGAGAAACTCAAAACGCTCGTTGGCCGGCAGGCGCAGGTGCATTTCGATGACATCGGGCGCCAGCTTGTCGAGCTTCTCGATGCGCGAAGGCAGGGTCTTGACCGGAATGTCGCTGGCCAGGCTGAGTTGCTTGCACTCGATGACCAGGTCGGTCTGGGCGCTGGCGCAGCAAAACAAGGTCAGGCCGGCGGCTTTTTCATCGTCGGTCAGGGCGTGTGGTTGCGCCTTGCCGTGGTCAACCGAGCCGCTGACCACCTTGCCCTTGCAGGCGCCGCAGGCGCCATCCTTGCAGCCGTACGGCAGCACCAGCCCCTGACGCAGCCCGGCGTCGAGCAGGGTCTCGCCGGCTTCGGCGCTGAAGGCGCGACCGCTCGGCTGGACAGTGATCTGGTAGCTCATAATTTCCCCTTGGTCGTCGGCTACAATGCCGGCGTGCAAAAAATCCTGATTGTCGGCAGCGGGGACGTTGCCCACCGCATCCTCTCCCGCCTTGCCCCCCATGCCCGCGTCTATGCCCTGCTGCGCAATGTCAGCCGGGTGGCCGAATGGCGCGCAGCGGGGGCGCGGCCGGTGCTGGCCGATCTCGACGACCGGGGCAGCCTGCAACGCATCGCCGGACTGGCCGACTACGTCTTGCATCTGGCGCCACCGCCCGGCGAAGGCCGTCACGACACGCGTACCCGCAACCTGCTGGCCGCCTTGGGCAAGCGCAAAAGTCTACCACGGCGTCTCGTTTACGTAAGCACGACGGGGGTTTATGGCGACTGTGGCGGGGCGCCGATTGATGAAACGCGCCGCCTTAATCCGGAGAGCGCCCGCGCCGGTCGCCGGGTCGATGCCGAAACTTGCCTGCGCCTATGGGGCAAGCGGACCGGGGTCAAAGTCTCCATCCTGCGCGCCCCGGGCATCTACGCTGCCGACCGCCTGCCTATCGAGCGCCTGAACAAGGCCCTTCCGGCACTGTGCGCGGCCGATGACGGTTACACCAACCACATCCACGCCGACGACCTGGCCGCCGCCTGTATCGCCGCGCTGCGTCATGGCGGCGCCAACCGCGTTTACAATATCGTCGACGATTCCGACCTGAAGATGGCCGAGTATTTCGACCAGGTTGCCGATGCCTTCGCGCTGCCGCGCCCGCCGCGCATTTCGCGGGAAGAGGCGGTTCGGATGTTGTCGCCAGTGCAGATGTCCTTCATGCGTGAATCGCGGCGCATCGGCAACAAGCGCCTGAAAACAGAATTAAAACTGCGTCTTGCATACCCGACGGTCGACGTCGGGATCGCCGAGGCGAAAGCAGCCAAGCTGGCTGCCAACTAGGAGAAACGCATGCTCGTCGTCAAGACCCTGCATATCTGGATGGTCATTTCGTGGTTTGCCGGCCTGTTCTACCTGCCGCGCATTTTTGTCAATCTGGCCATGGTGCCGGCCGACAGCATCGCCGAGCGCGACCGCCTGCTGCTGATGGCCGGCAAGCTCTACAAATTCATGACGCCGCTCGGGATTCTGGCCGTGCTGACGGGTCTCTGGCTGTGGATTGTCTATGCCAACCAGATTGCTCTTGGCGGCTGGATTCATGCCAAGACCACGCTGGTCGCCGTCCTCGCCGTTTACCACTGGCATTGCGGCCGGGTGCTCAAACAGTTCCAGGGCGGCGGCAACACGAAAACCCACATCTGGTTCCGCTTTTATAACGAACTGCCGGTGATCGTCCTGCTCATCGTTCTCTTCCTCGTCGTCCTCAAGCCCTTCTGACATGAATACCTATTTCGCAATCTGCCCGCGCGGGCTGGAAGAACATCTGCTCGAGGAGCTGCGTGCCGTCGGTGGCGAAGACCTGCGGACGACGCACGGTGGCGTATTTTTCACCGGCGAATGGTCGGTCTGTTACCGCGCCAACCTGGAATCCCGGTTGGCCACCCGCATCCTCTGGCACATCGTCAAGGGGCCGTACCAGAAGGAAGAAGACATTTACCGGCTGGCCGTCCGCCAGTTGTGGCCGAACCATTTCGACGTGACGCGCACCATGCGCGTGGTGACGACGGCCATCAAGTGCCCGCTCAAGTCGCTCGATTTCGTCACCCTGCGCGTCAAGGACGCCGTCTGCGACCGCTTTCGCGAGGATCGCGGCGACCGGCCGAATATCGAGACGCGCCACCCGGATGTCAGCATCCACGTCTTCCTCTCCGAAAACGAATGCACGCTGTACCTCGACACCTCCGGTCAACCGCTGTGGCAGCGCGGTTTCCGCAAGGCCAGTGTGGCCGCGCCGCTCAAGGAAAATCTGGCCGCCGGCATTCTCAAGATCACCGGCTGGCAGCCCGGCACGCCGCTCGTCGACCCGATGTGCGGCAGCGGCACCTTCCTGCTCGAAGCCGTGCAGATGGCGCTCGATCGCGCGCCCGGCCTGGATCGCGGGTTCGCCTTCGAGATGCTGCGCCATTTCGAGGCGCTCAACTGGGCGAACATCCGTCAGGCCGCCGAAGCGCGCGTCAAGCCGGTCGAGCCGATGGACATTCGGGGCTACGACATCGACGACCATGCCGTCCGCGCCACCCGGCGCAACCTGCAGGAAGCTGGTTTTGGCGGCATTGTCACGGTCGACCGTGAAGATCTGCTCGAAACGCAACCGCTGACCGATCACGGCATCCTCGTCACCAACCCGCCCTACGGCGAGCGCATCGGCGAGCAGGACGAACTGGCCGCCTTCTACCCGCAACTCGGTTCGGCCCTGAAAAAGCACTGGGCCGGCTGGAACTGTTTTTTCTTCACAGCCGACCTGCGTTTGCCGAAGCTGGTCGGACTCCGGCCCAGCCGCAAGACGCCGCTGTTCAACGGCCCGCTCGAGTGTCGCCTGTTTGAAATTCGCATGGTCGCCGGGAGTAATCGCAAACCTTGATTGCTGCGATGCAATACGCATGGAATTTTGATCCCGGTCAGCTTGCTGGCCACATAGCCGTGCGAGGATTATCGTTTCGTAATTCATAATTTCAGGAGATAGCGCATGTCCGTCCAGGCTCTGTACCAACAAAAACGCATGTCCGCCGCCGATGCCATTCGCGTCGTCAAGAATGGCGACACCATCGTCGTTCCGACCGCCGTCGGCGAACCGCCCAGTCTGTTGGCGGCGCTGTCGGAGGCGCGTCGCGATTTCCGCGATGTGCAGATTTCGCAGATTCTGGCCGTGCGCAAATTTGGCTACCTGGACCCGGAAACCGTCGACCATGTCCGTCACACCGCCTATTTTTATAGCGGTGCGACCCGCCCAGGCGGCAAGGATGGCTGGGTCGATTTCATCCCGGCCTATTTCTCCGAAATGCCATCGCTGCTCAACCGCGGCCTGATGCCGGCCGATGTCGTGTTCACCATGGCTTCGCCGATGGACCAGCATGGATTCTTCTCGCTGTCGCTGGCCGCCGACTACACGATGGCCGCCATCGACCGGGCGCGGGTCGTCGTCCTCGAAGTCAATCCCAACGTACCCTTCGCCAACGGCGACTGCCACATCCACATTTCGCAGGTGGCCGCGCTGTGCGAGAGCGACGAGCCGATTCTCGAAGTCGGCCTGCCGAAGATCGGCCCGGTCCAGGAGGCGATCGGCAAGTACGTCGCCGACATGATTCCCGACGGCGCCACGCTGCAGATCGGCTACGGCGGCATTCCCGACGCGGTGGTCATGCAGTTGACCGATAAGCACGATCTCGGCATCCATACCGAAATGGTCGGCGACGGCATCATGTCCCTGGTCGAAGCCGGGGTCGTGACCAATCGCAAGAAAAATTACCACCAAGGCAAGATGCTCGCCACCTTCGCCCTCGGCTCGAAGAAGCTCTACCAGTTCATGCACCGCAACCCGGCGCTCGAAATGCACCCGGTCGATTTCACCAATGACCCCTACCTGGCCGGCAAGAACGATAACCTGCACGCCATCAACGCCACGATGCAGATCGATTTCCTCGGCCAGTGCGGCTCGGAGAGCCTCGGTCCGATTCCCTACTCGGGGACCGGTGGCCAGTCCGATTTCGTCCGTGCCGCCAATCGCTCGAACGGCGGCAAGGCCTTCATCGTGCTGCCGTCAACGGCCAAGGACGATACCATCTCGCGCATCGTGCCGACCCTGTCGCCGGGCACCCACGTGTCGACGAGCAAGAACGACATCAACTACGTCGTCACCGAATTCGGCGTCGCCCAACTGCGCGGCAAGACGGCCAAGCAACGCACCGAAGCGCTGATCGGCATCGCCCACCCCGATTTCCGCGGCGAACTGCGCGACGCGGCAAAACGCCTGAAACTGCTCTGAGGGGGAGACGATGATTCTACAAAAGCAATTTTCGGATCAGGAACTGTCGCAGATCATCGAGGAGGGCGCCATCTACATGTGCGCCTGTCCGGCCCAGGTGGCGGTGCAATTGCGCAGTCTGCGCGAGTTACACCGCTATCAAAATGCCTGCGAAGTCGATCCGGGCAACGACCTCCGGGTTCACCAGGCGATTGCCGAAGCGACCTTGCGGTCGCATGTGGTGATGGAGGACTGCATGGTGAACATTCTTGCCATCGAAGGTTGGGACCGGACGACGCTGAAAATGCCGGAGGGCCTGCGCCGCCGACGCGATGAACTGATCGCCCGGGACGACTGAGGCTGCCTGTTTTTCCGCTTACAACTTGTAGCAAATTTAATCGCCGGTCCGGCCTAAAATTGACTATCGTTTAGTTGTGGTCAAGGAAGGCTGGAGTTCCCCATGAAAGCGGCAAAAATCCTGATGGTCGTCCTCTCCGTGCTGATGGCCGGTGTGGCGACAAATGCCTCGGCCCATGGCCCGAGGGCTCGGCTCGGTGTCTATATCGGCGGACCGGTCTGGGGGCCGGTCTGGTACCCGCCGCCCTATTATTACCCGCCGCAGGTGGTTGTCGTGCCGCCGCCTCAGCCACAGGTTTACATCGAGCAGGCGCAGGAGCAGGCCCCCGACTCAGGGCAGCAATACTGGTATTTCTGCAAGAGTGCGCAGGGTTATTACCCTTACGTCAAGGAATGTCCTGGTGGCTGGCAGAAAGTGCTGCCACAACCGGAGAAATGAATCATGGCTAACAAGAAATCACTTTTCACCGGCGCGGGCGTGGTCAGTGGCGCGTTGCTGCTTGGCGCCTGTACGGTATTGCCAACCGGGCCGACCGTCATGGTTTTGCCGGGAACCGGGCAGAGCATAGAAAATTTCCGGGAAGATGACGGGTATTGTCGGCAGTACGCCCACATCCAGATTGGTGGCAAGACTGCCGAGACTGCAGCGCGAGAATCGGCGGTGACGAGCGCCGCCGTCGGTACGGCAATCGGCGCGGTAGCAGGCGCTGCCATTGGTGGCCATCGTGGTGTTGGCACCGGTGCCGGGGTTGGCTTGCTGATGGGCAGCGCGGTCGGTTCCGATAGCGCGCGCGCCTCCGGGGTGGGTACGCAGCGCCAATACGACAACGCCTATATTCAATGCATGTACACCAAGGGCCATCGGGTGCCGGTGCCGGCCGGCATGGCTTACCCACGCGCGGTCCGTTCGCCTGATGCCGGCGTCCCGCCGCCATCTTCTGGTTCGTCGTTGCCGCCACCGCCTCCTGGATCGCCACCGCCTCCGCCGCCCGGCGCGAGGTAATCGTCAATAAAAAATGCCCGGCTTTTCAGACTGGGCATTTTTTATTTTTAGCCGGTTTTTCCGGTTGACCGTGGACGTCGCTCCTCCGGGTGGTCCCGAGTCAGGCGACGCCGGCGCTGTGCGCCTGTTGGTCGGCCCAGTAGCTGGAACGAACCATCGGCGCGCAGGCGGCGCCGGTGAAGCCCATTTTCCTGGCTTCTTCCTCGAACATCTTGAAGGTGTCGGGATGGACGTAGCGCGTCACCGGCAGGTGATGGCCGGAGGGGGCGAGGTACTGGCCGATGGTCAGCATTTCGACGTCGTGGGCACGCAGGTCGCGCATGACGTCGAGGATTTCGTCGTCGGTTTCGCCGAGGCCGACCATCAGGCCGGACTTGGTTTTGACGTCGGGGTAGCGGGCCTTGAACTGCTTGAGGAACTGGAGCGAGTGGGCGTAGTCGGCACCGGGGCGGGCCTGCTTGTAGAGGCGCGGCACGGTTTCCAGGTTGTGGTTGAGGACGTCGGGCAGGGAAGCACCGAGGACGTCGAGGGCGACATCCATGCGGCCACGGAAGTCGGGGACGAGGGTTTCGATGGTGGTGGTCGGCGACAGTTCGCGGGTGTTGCGGATGACGTCGACGAAGTGCTGGGCACCGCCGTCGCGCAGGTCGTCGCGGTCGACGCTGGTGATCACGACGTAACGCAGCTTGAGTGTGGCAACCGACTCGGCCAGTTCGCGTGGCTCGTTCGGGTTGGGCGGCAGCGGCTGGCCGTGGCCGACGTCGCAGAACGGGCAGCGCCGCGTGCAGATGTCGCCGAGGATCATGAAGGTCGCCGTGCCGCGGCCGAAGCATTCGCCGATGTTGGGGCAGGTGGCTTCTTCGCAGACGGTGTGCAGCTTCTTTTCGCGCAGCATGGTCTTGATTTCGCCGAAGCGCCCGGCGCTGTTGCCGGCCTTGACGCGTATCCATTCGGGTTTGCGCAGCGGGGTGTCGACCGGCACGATCTTGATGGGGATGCGCGCGGTTTTCAGTTCGCCTTTTTGCTTGACGCCTTTTTCAGCCATTTTTCTGTTCCAGTTGCTGCAACAAGTGTTGCGAGAGTTGCTCGCCGGCCTCGTGAGCGGTGAGCGGAATATTGAAGTCCGTGGTCTGGATGACCTTCAGGCCAGCATAGCCGCAGGGATTGATCGCGGCGAAGGGGGAGAGATCCATGTCGACGTTCAGCGAGACGCCATGATACGAGCAGCCGTTGCGGATGCGCAGGCCGAGGGCGGCAATCTTGGCCTCGCCGACATAGACGCCGGGCGCGCCGGCGCGGCGCTCGGCGGTCACGTCGTATTCGGCCAGCAGGTTGATGACGGCCTGCTCAATGGCGGTGACCAGTTCGCGGACCTTGATTTTCAGGCGGGCGAGGTCGAGCAGGAGGTAGAGCACGACCTGACCCGGGCCGTGGTAGGTGACCTGGCCGCCGCGGTCGATCTTGACGATGGGGATGCCGACGTCCTTGAGAATGTGCTCCGGTTTGCCGGCTTGGCCAAGGGTGTAGACGGGCGGGTGCTCGACGATCCAGATCTCGTCAGGCGTTTCGGCCGTGCGGCTGGCCG
>NZ_JAVHPH010000080.1:0-1186 GCF_036170495.1 Azonexus sp. | reverse complement strand
GCGAATGGCAGCACTGGCAGCAAACCCAGAAACGCCGCCACGAACTCGCCGAAATCCTCGTCAAACAACAGGAACAATTCAACGCGGCACAGGCCCAGGCCGCCCACTGGTCGGAACAACTGGCCAACCACCCATTGCTACGGTCAACCGGAAAAAACGACCAAAATTCAAATCCCGAACCGTTCAGCGGAGACCCCGCCGCCGGCCTCCCGCGCTGCATCGACGCCATCGCCGACCTGACCCGCCAACTCGCCGCCCAACAAGGCCGCCAGACGCAACTCGACGCCAATCTCGCCCAACAGCAAAAAGTCCTCACCGAAGCCACAACCGCCTGGCAAACCGCCCTCGCCGCCAGCCCCTTCGCCGACCTCACCGCCTATAGCGCCGCGCTGCTACCGCCGGAAGAACGCCAACGCCTGCAGCACATCAAGGAAACCCGGCAACTGACGCAGCAACAAGCCGCCGCCGTCCTCAAGGCTGCCAGCGAAAAGCTGACTCGTTTGCAGAGCAACCCGCCAGATTCGCCCCATCCCCCACCCGGCCTCCCCCTTGAAGGGGGAGGAGAAAATCCCCACGTCTCGCCCCCTCCCCTTCAAGGGGAGGGCCGGGGTGGGGATGGGTTCATCCCGCCGCTGGCCGAACTAGAAGAAATCCTCACCCACCTCGAAACCCAACGCCGCACCCTCACCGAACAACTAGGCGCCCAACGCGCCCTCCTAACCCGCGACGAACAAGCCCGCCAAAACCAGCAAGCGCTATTCGCCCAGATCGCCGCCCAAACAACCGAAAGCGACCTCTGGCAACGCCTCGACAGCCTCATCGGCTCGGCCAAAGGCGACAAATTCCGTAAATTCGCCCAAGGCCTCACCCTCGACCACCTGCTCCACCTCGCCAACACCCACCTCGCCCGCCTGCACGGCCGCTACCTGCTGCGCCGCAAAACCACCGGCGAACTCGAACTCGACATCGTCGACAGCTGGCAAGGCGAAGTCGCCCGCGACACCCGCACCCTCTCCGGCGGCGAAAGCTTCCTCGTCAGCCTGGCGCTAGCGCTGGCCCTCTCCGACCTGGTCAGCCACAAGACCAGCATCGACTCGCTCTTCCTCGACGAAGGCTTCGGCACCCTCGACGCCGACACCCTCGAAATCGCCCTCAACGCCCTCGACACCCTCAACGCCAGCGGCAA
>NZ_JAVHPH010000079.1:0-5938 GCF_036170495.1 Azonexus sp. | reverse complement strand
TCGTTCCATATTAGAGCGCTGCTTCCATGTCCGGCAATACTTTTGGCACCCTGTTTACCGTTTCCTCCTTTGGTGAGTCCCACGGCCCGGCAATCGGCTGCGTTGTCGATGGCTGCCCGCCCGGACTGGCCTTGTGCGAGGCCGACATTCAGGCCGAACTCGATCGCCGCAAGCCGGGGACGTCACGTCATGTGACGCAGCGCCGCGAGCCGGATACCGTCGAGATTCTTTCGGGTGTTTTTGAGGGCAAGACTACCGGTACGCCGATTGGCCTGCTCATTCGCAACCAGGATCAGCGCAGCAAGGATTACGGCAATATCGCCGACACCTTCCGTCCTGGCCATGCTGATTACACCTACACCCAAAAATACGGTTTCCGCGATTATCGCGGTGGCGGCCGTTCGTCGGCGCGCGAAACGGCGGTACGCGTGGCGGCCGGGGCAATTGCCCGCAAGTGGCTCAACGAGCGTTACGGCGTCAGCATTTGTGGCTGGATGAGCGCACTTGGTCCAATCGAGATCCCTTTTGTTTCGGCCGACGATATTCGTGAAAACGCTTTTTTTGCGCCGAACGCTGCGTTGGTTCCAGAGCTTGAAAGCTACATGGACAGCCTGCGCAAATCGCTCGATTCGGTCGGTGCCAGAATCACCGTGACCGCCACCGGCGTCCCGCCCGGCTGGGGAGAGCCGGTTTATGATCGCCTCGATGCCGAAATCGCCTACGCGATGATGGGCATCAATGCCGTCAAGGGCGTCGAAATCGGCGCCGGCTTCGCTTCTGTGGCCCAGCGGGGCAGCGAACATGGCGACGAAATGACGCCGCAAGGTTTTGCGACCAATCATGCCGGCGGCGTGCTGGGCGGGATTTCGACGGGGCAGGACATCATCGTGAACATGGCGATCAAGCCGACCTCTTCTATCGCTCAGCCGCGTCGCTCAATCGATCGTCAGGGCAATGCCATCGAAGTGGCGACCGAGGGGCGGCACGATCCCTGTGTCGGCATTCGCGCCACGCCGATTGCCGAAGCCATGCTGGCCTTGGTGCTGATCGATCATGCGCTGCGCCACCGCGCCCAGTGCGGCGATGTGGTGTGCTCCACGCCGCGCATACCGGGTGAAATCGCGTAATATTTCTACGTTTGCCGCCCAGGCAGCTGATCTTCGCAACAGAGGGAGGAAATCATGCAAGTTGATCATCACGATCTGTATCAGGAGTTTTCGGAGTTCAAGGACGGCATTGATGCGCTCAAGACCAGCAATGCCTATTTTGCCCGGCAGTTTGCTTCCTACGGCCGCCTGACCGGCAGTGTTGAGAATCTGGAAGAGCACGATATGCCAGTCGCTGATTTCACCCTCGAAGATATGAAAAAGCAGCGCGTCAAGCTGAAGGATGAAATTTACCATTTGCTGCTCGCCTTCCGCGCCGGCCAGCAGTCCGTCCAGGCTTGATCGAAACCGGTGAGCGACCCCGCATCCGGTAAAATTAGCGGATGCATGTATTGCCTTACTGGCGCCTCTCGGGCTACTACTTTTTCTATTTCGCCTTCATCGGCGCCTTCTCGCCCTATTTCGGGCTCTATCTCCAATCCCTGAATTTTTCTGCCTGGGACATCGGACTACTGATGTCCCAGATGCAGTTGATGCGCCTCTTCGGCCCCAATCTGTGGGGCTGGCTGGCTGATCGTTTCGGTCGGCGCATGGCGATCATTCGTTTGGCTGCCGGGATCGGCCTGGCCGGATTCACCGCCTTTTTCTGGCTCGATAAATTGTCCGGCATGCTGGTGGCGATGGCTGTGCTCGCCTTCTTCTGGAGCGCCGCCTTGCCGCTGGTCGAGACGCTGACTTTCGATCACCTGCGCGAAGAGCGCGGCCGTTACAGCCGAATTCGTTTGTGGGGATCGATTGGCTTCATCGTCGCCGTCATGGGAACCGGCGCCTTGCTCGATATGGCGCCGCCGGTTGGTGTGCTCTGGGTGTGCTGGGCGATCCTGGCCGGCATTCTGATCTATGCGCTGACCCTGCCGGAAGTGCCGCCGGTTCCGCATGAGCGCGACGGCCAGCCGATCGGCGAAATCCTGCGCCAGCCGAAAGTCATGGCGCTGATGACAGCCTGCTTCGCGATGTCGGCGGCGCACGGCGCGTTCTATGTTTTCTATTCGATCCACCTCGACGCCCATGGCTACTCGAAAACCGAGGTCGGCTTGCTGTGGTCGCTCGGCGTCGTGGCTGAAATTGTCGTCTTCATGTTGATGGCGCGGCTGTCCCGCCTGTTTTCGCTGCGAGCCATCCTGCTCGCCAGTTTTGGTGCGGCGGTCGTGCGCTTCCTGTTCATGGGCTGGGGGGTCGAATCGGCGGCCATCATGATTCTCGTTCAGTTGCTGCACGGCCTGACCTTCGGCGCTTACCATGCGGCATCCATCGCCGCCGTCAACCAGTGGTTTCCGGGCCGGTCGCAGGGGCGGGGCCAGGCGCTATATTCCAGCCTGTCGTTCGGCGCCGGCGGCTTGCTTGGGGCGCTGATCAGCGGTCGGACCTGGGAGTCGCTGGGTGCCGGCTGGACCTTTACGCTCGGCGCGTTGTTCGCGCTGGTCGGCTTCGCGCTGGTCTGGGGATGGGTCGGCGCAAATGCTACGGTCAACCGGGAAAACGGGCCAAAAATGAAAGATCCTGTGCAATAATTAAACGCTTTACGGCCCACTTTACGCACCATGTCGAAGACCCTTTACGACAAGCTTTGGGAGAACCACGTCGTCCATCAGGAAGCAGATGGCACGACCCTTCTCTATATCGATCGTCACCTCGTTCATGAAGTCACCAGCCCGCAGGCTTTCGAAGGCCTCAAGCTGGCCGGTCGCAAGCCGTGGCGCGTCTCGTCCATCGTCGCGACACCGGATCACAACACGCCGACCGACCACTGGGACGAAGGCATCAAGGATCCGATTTCCCGGCAGCAGGTTGAAACGCTCGACGCCAATATCCGCGAAGTCGGTGCCCTGGCTTATTTTCCGTTCAAAGATGCGCGCATGGGTATTCTCCATGTCGTCGGTCCGGAAAACGGCGCGACGCTGCCCGGCATGACCGTCGTCTGCGGCGATTCGCATACCTCGACGCATGGCGCGTTCGCCTGTCTGGCGCACGGCATCGGCACCTCCGAAGTCGAGCACGTTCTGGCCACCCAGTGCCTGCTGCAGAAGAAATCGAAGACCATGCTGGTTGCCGTCGACGGCAAGCTCGGCAAGGGCGTCACCGGCAAGGACGTGGCGCTGGCCATCATTGGCACCATCGGCACGGCCGGCGGCACGGGCTACGCCATTGAGTTCGGCGGCAGCGCCATCCGCAGCCTGAGCATGGAAGGGCGCATGACCCTGTGTAACATGGCCATTGAAGGCGGGGCACGCATGGGTTTTGTCGCGGTCGACGACAAAACGATCGATTATTTGAAAGGTCGCCCGTTCTCGCCGAAAGGTGATGTCTGGGAAAAAGCGGTTGCTTACTGGCGCACGCTGCATTCCGATGCCGGCGCCCAGTTCGATCGCGTCGTCACGCTCAAGGCCGAAGACATTCGTCCGCAGGTGACCTGGGGCACCTCGCCGGAAATGGTCGTCGCCATCGATGCCGTCGTTCCCGATCCGGCTAAGCAAACCGATCCGGTCAAGCGCGAAGGCATGGAACGCGCCCTGCAATACATGGGTCTTAATCCCAATACACCGATCCAGAATATCGCCATCGACAAGGTGTTCATTGGCTCCTGTACCAACTCGCGCATTGAAGACCTGCGCGAGGCGGCATCCGTGCTCAAGGGGCGCCATGTCGCGGCAACCGTCAAGCTGGCGCTGGCTGTGCCGGGTTCCGGCCTGGTCAAGCGTCAGGCCGAAGCGGAAGGACTGGACAAAGTGTTCATCGCGGCTGGTTTTGAGTGGCGGGAACCGGGTTGTTCGATGTGTCTGGCGATGAATGCTGACCGTCTGGAGCCCGGCGAACGTTGCGCCTCGACCTCCAACCGCAATTTCGAAGGCCGTCAGGGGCCGGGCGGACGTACCCATCTGGTCAGTCCGGCGATGGCTGCCGCGGCTGCGATTGCTGGTCGTTTCGCCGACGTGCGCGACGTTCTCTAGGAGGAGCGACGATCATGAAGAAAATGCTTGTCTCGATAGCGGTGCTTTGCCTCGCAGCCTGCAATACCGCCCAGGGCGTCAAGAAGGATGTCGCCATCGGCGCGGAGAAGACCGGGGAGGCTATCCAGAAGGGTGGCGAAGCGGTCGAGCATGGCCTGAAAAAGGGTGGAGAGGCAGTCGGCGGCGCCCTCAAGAAAGGTGGCGAAGCCGTGCAGAAGGTGGTGGAATAAATGGAAAAATTCGTTCGCCTGGAAGGCTTGGTGGCACCACTCGACCGCAACAACGTCGATACCGATGCGATCATCCCGAAGCAGTTTCTCAAGTCGATCAAGCGTTCCGGCTTTGGCCCGAATGCCTTCGACGAATGGCGCTACATGGATGTCGGGCAACCCGGGCAGGATAATTCCGGTCGCCCGAAGAATCCCAATTTCGTATTGAATCAGCCGCGCTATCAGGGTGCCGAAGTGCTGCTCACGCGCGCCAACTTCGGCTGCGGCAGTTCGCGCGAACATGCGCCGTGGGCGCTCCTCGACTTTGGTTTCAAGGCCATCATCGCCGAGTCGTTTGCCGACATCTTCTTCAACAACTGCTACAAAAATGGCATCGTGCCCATTGTGCTGCCGGTTGCTGAAATTGAAGCCTTGTTCAAACAGGTCGAAGCGACGCCCGGTTACAAGCTGGTCGTCGACCTGCCGGCGCAAGCAGTGATTCGCCCCGATGGTTATGGCATTCCATTCCAGATCGATGCCTTCCGCAAGGAATGCCTGATCAATGGCTGGGACGACATTGGCCTGACCTTGCGTCACGCCGAAAAAATTCGCGAATTCGAAGAAAGACGCCGTATCAACCAGCCCTGGCTGTTTGCGTAATAAGGAAAAACCATGAAGATTTGTGTTCTACCGGGTGACGGCATCGGCCCTGAAATTACCGCTGAAGCGGTGCGCGTATTGAAAGCACTCGATCTCAAGTTCGAGATGGAAGAAGGGCTACTCGGCGGCTGTGCGGTCGACGCGACCGACCATCCTTACCCGGAAGCGACGCAAAAGCTGGCACGCGCGGCCGATGCCATCCTGCTCGGTGCTGTTGGTGGGCCGAAGTGGGATACGCTGCCGCGCGAAAAGCGCCCGGAACGCGGCTTGCTCGGTATCCGCAAGGATCTGAACCTGTTTGCCAACCTGCGTCCGGCCATTCTGTATCCGGAGCTGGCCAATGCGTCGACGCTCAAGCCGGAAGTGGTGGCCGGGTTGGACATCCTGATCATTCGCGAATTGACCGGCGACATCTATTTCGGCCAGCCGCGCGGTATCCGTGAAGAAAACGGTGAGCGCGTCGGTTTCAATACCATGGTTTATAGCGAGTCGGAAATTCGTCGCATCGGTCATGTCGCCTTTCAGGCCGCCCAAAAACGCGACAAGCGACTGTGCTCGGTGGACAAGATGAACGTGCTCGAATGCACCCAACTGTGGCGCGACGTGATGATCGAAATCAGCCAGGATTATCCGGATGTCGCGCTGAGCCACATGCTGGTCGACAACGCAGCCATGCAACTGGTCAAGGCGCCCAAGCAGTTCGACGTGATGGTTACCGGCAACATCTTCGGTGACATCCTGTCCGACGAGGCATCGATGTTGACCGGCTCGATCGGCATGTTGCCGTCAGCTTCGCTCGACGATAACAACAAGGGACTGTACGAGCCGTCGCACGGATCTGCTCCGGACATCGCCGGCAAAGACATTGCCAACCCGCTGGCCACCATCCTGTCGGTCGCCATGATGCTGCGCTACACATTTGGCCTCGAAGAGCAGGCACTGCGCGTCGAAAATG
>NZ_JAVHPH010000078.1:3151-5940 GCF_036170495.1 Azonexus sp. | reverse complement strand
CAGCCGTCCGGCATCCAGGTCGGCAAGATGCGCGTGCCGCTCGGCGTCATCGGCATCATTTACGAAGCCCGGCCGAATGTGACGGCCGACGCCGCAGCGCTGTGCCTGAAATCCGGCAACGCCGCCATCCTGCGCGGCGGCTCGGAAGCCATCCGCTCCAACCGCGCCATCGCCGCGCTGGTCCACGAAGGCCTGCAAACCGCCGGCCTGCCGGCCAATGCCGTGCAGGTCATCGACACCACCGACCGCGCCGCCGTCGGCGAACTGATCACCATGCGCGAATTTGTCGATGTCATCGTGCCGCGCGGCGGCAAGGGACTGATCTCGCGCCTGCTGGCCGAATGCCGCGTGCCGATGATCCAGCACCTCGACGGCAACTGCCACGTCTACCTCGAAGAGGAAGCCGATCCGAACAAGGCCTTGAAAATCGTCGAAAACGCCAAGACCCAGCGCTACGGCACCTGCAACACCGCCGAGTCGCTGCTCGTCGACCGTTCAGTCGCCGCCATGCTGTTGCCGCCGATTGCCGCCATGCTGACCGCCAAGGGCGTCGAAATCCGCGGTTGCGCCGAAACCTGCGCCATCGTGCCGAATGCCGTGGCGGCGACAGAAGAGGATTACTACACCGAATTCCTGGCGCCGATCATTTCGGTCAAGGTGGTGGCCGGCATCGATGAAGCCATCGCCCACATCAACCAATACTCGTCGCATCACAGCGAAGCCATCGTCACCGACAACCACCCGAAAGCCATGCGCTTCCTGCGCGAAGTCGACTCGGCCTCGGTCATGATCAACGCCTCGACGCGCTTCGCCGATGGTTTCGAGTACGGCCTGGGCGCCGAAATCGGCATCTCCACCGACAAGATCCACGCCCGCGGCCCGGTCGGCCTGGAAGGATTGACCAGCCAGAAATGGATCGTCCTCGGCGACGGACACGTCCGTGGCTAAGGCTGCGTTCGACTGGGCCGACCCTTTCCGGCTCGACAGTCAACTGGCAGCCGACGAGCGGCTCGTTCGCGATGCCGCCCGGCAGTTTGCGCAGAAATCCCTGCAGCCGCGCGTGCGCGACGCTTTCCGCAATGAGCACACCGACCCCGCCCTCTTCCGCGAGATGGGCGAGATGGGCCTGCTCGGCGCGACGCTGCCACCGCAGTACGGCGGCGCCGGGCTGAACTATGTGTCGTACGGCCTGATCGCCCGCGAGGTGGAATACGTCGATTCGGGCTACCGCTCGATGCTCAGCGTGCAGTCCTCGCTGGTCATGCTGCCGATCTTCGCCTTTGGTTCCGAAGAACAGAAACAGAAATACCTGCCCGGCCTCGGCCAGGGCAAGCTGATTGGCTGCTTCGGCCTGACCGAGCCGGATTCCGGCTCCGACCCCGGCAGCCTGAGCACGCGCGCCCGGGCCGTACCCGGCGGCTGGAAACTGTCCGGCAGCAAGATGTGGATCACCAACGCGCCGATTGCCGACGTCTTCGTCGTCTGGGCCAAGGATGACGCCGGCGTCATTCGCGGCTTCATTCTCGACAAGGGCATGGCTGGGCTGTCGGCGCCGGTCATCCACGGCAAGGTCGGTCTGCGCACCTCGATCACCGGTGAGATCGTGATGGACGAGGTCTTCGTACCGAGCGAGAACTGCCTTGATGTCGCCGGCCTCAAAGGCCCGTTCACCTGCCTGAACGCCGCCCGCTACGGCATTGTCTGGGGCGCCCTCGGTGCCGCCGAAAGCTGCTGGCACAGGGCGCGGCAATACACCTTGGAGCGCAAGCAGTTCGACCGGCCGCTGGCCGCCAACCAGCTTATCCAGAAAAAACTCGTCGACATGCAGACCGAAATCGCCCTCGGCATCCAGAGCGTGCTGCGCCTCGGCCGCATGATGGACGACGGCAGCGCCTGCCCGGAAAACGTCTCGATGCTCAAACGCAACTCCTGCGGCAAGGCCCTCGACATCGCCCGCACGGCCCGCGACATGCTCGGCGGCAACGGCATTTCGGACGATTTCGGCGTCATCCGCCATGTCGTCAATCTGGAAGTGGTGAATACCTACGAAGGCACGCACGACATTCACGCGCTGATCCTCGGCCGCGCCCAGACCGGCCTGTCGGCTTTTTGAATTTTGGCCGTTTTTTACGTTTCACGTAGTAAACCCCGTCGACCGTAGCAATGACCACGGAGGCAAAATGAAAACCCACCCCAATCAAACCTACCAGGCCATCATCGCCGCCCCCGGTTTCACCCTCGGCGTCCGGTGCAACGACGATGAAGTCACCGGCATCGACTTTCTCGAACCAGGTCCGGAACTCGCCGCCACGATGCCACTGGCAGCCGAAGCCGCACGCCAGCTCAAGGCCTATATCGCCGATCCCGCCTTCGTCTTCGGCCTGCCCCTGCGCCCGGCCGGCACGACTTTCCAGCGCCGCGTCTGGGCGCAGATTTCGGCCATCCCGAGCGGCCAGACCGACACCTACGGTCAACTGGCAAAAAACCTCAAAAACGCCCCGCGTGCCGTCGGCCAGGCCTGCGGCGCCAATCCTTACCCGGTTGTCGTACCGTGCCATCGCGTCGTTGCCACCAGTGGCGCCGGTGACAAAAAACTCGGCGGCTTTGCCCGCGAACGCGGCGGCTTCCTGCTCGACGTCAAACGCTGGCTACTGACGCATGAATCCGGCGAACTTGCCAGCCAACACGGCTGATCTCGCCGAGATCGACAATTTCTGCGACGCCCTGTGGCTGGAAGACGGCCTGGCCAAGGCGACGCTCGACAGCTATCGCTCCGACCTCGGCCGGCT
>NZ_JAVHPH010000078.1:0-3051 GCF_036170495.1 Azonexus sp. | reverse complement strand
CACGCCCCCGAAACCCTGGCCACTAAATTCCTCAAGGCGAACAAGGTGGCTTTTTCCACCCATCTTTACGACTACGAGGAACACGGCGGCACCAAGGTATCGGCGCGCGAACTCAACGTCGATGAACATGCCGTCATCAAAACCTTGATCTTCGAGGACGAGAACGCCAAACCGCTCATCGTGCTCATGCACGGCGACTGCAAGGTCTCGACCAAGGAACTGGCGCGGCAAATCGGCTGCAAGAAAATCGAGCCGTGCAAGCCGGAAGTCGCCAACCGCCACTCCGGCTTCCTGGTCGGCGGCACCAGCCCGTTCGGCACCAAGAAGGCAATGCCGGTGCATATCGAAAAAACCATCCTCGACCTGCCGCTGATCTACATCAACGGTGGCCGGCGAGGCTTCCTGGTCGGCATTCACCCGCACGACATCCTGCGCACACTGCAGGCGAAAGTAGTCGAGGCAGCGTTGAAAAGCTAAAGCGGGGTCGTTTGGGCCGTGCTACGGTCAACCGGAAATAACGGCCAAAAACGAAACCGCTCAGAGCGAGCGTTCGATGATCACGCCAACGCGCTTGACGCCCGGCATCATGCCGAGCTTGCCAACGGAGACGCGCACCCAGTGCACAGCGAAGGTTTGCAGCACATAGCTCGCCACGTGCTCGGCCAGCGCCTCGATCAGGTTGAAGTGCACGACGGACAGATCGGCCCGCAGGCGGTCGACGACCACGGCGTAGTCGACCGTGTCACGAATATCGTCGCTGGCCCCGGCCGAGGCCGTCGACACGCCGATCTGCAATGAAATTTCGACCGTCTGCGGCATGGCCTTCTCGCGCGGATAGATGCCTATCCACGTTTCGGCGCGCAGTTCGTCGAGGAAAATGATGTCCATAGGGCGGTCGACCGCAGCAGCGGTGTAAAATTTGGCGCGATTGTACCTCAGCGTCCCAAGCCCCCTAAGCGCCCCATGCAAATAGCCCTCGCCCTCGTCACCGCCTACCTGCTCGGCTCCGTCCCCTTCGCCATGATTTCCGCCAAGCTCTTCGGCCTGGCCGACCCGCGCACCTACGGCTCCGGCAACCCGGGCGCCACCAACGTGCTGCGCAGCGGCAACAAGAAGGCCGCACTATTCACCCTGATCGGCGATGCGCTCAAGGGCTGGGCCGCCGTCTTCATCGCCCAGCAAATGGGCTTTTCGAGCGGCGTCATTGGCCTCGTCGCGCTGGCCGTCTTCCTCGGCCACCTCTACCCGATTTTCCTCAAATTCAAGGGCGGCAAGGGCGTTGCCACCGCCGCCGGCGTACTCATTGCCCTCGACCCACTGCTTGGCCTCGCCGTCGCCGGCACCTGGCTATTCATGGCCTACGTCTTCCGCTACTCATCGCTGGCCGCTGTCATCGCCGCCGGCATGGCCCCGGTCATCTCGGTACTAATGCACGGCGGCAACAGCCAAACAGTCGTCGTCGGCATCCTCGGCATGGCGCTGATCGGCAAACACTGGCAGAACATCCAGCGCCTGATGGCCGGCCAGGAATCGAAGATCGGCAGCAAGAAAAAAACCTGATCCCCCCCCAAGGGCAGGCTGGCAACGGGGCTCAGCGCAGCAGTTCGCTCAACGGCCAGCGCGGCTGAATGGCAAAACTGCCCGCCGCCTTGGCCGGCGTCCCGGCCTGCAGGCGCAGACAGCCGGCCAGCGCGATCATCGCCCCGTTGTCGGTACAAAACTCCAGTTCCGGGTAATAAACGCTGAACCGCTTGCGCCGCGCCTCGTCGTCGAGCGTCGCCCGCAATTGCTTGTTGGCACCGACGCCGCCGGCCACCACCAGCTGCTTGAGGCCGGTCAGCTTCATCGCCTTGAGCGACTTCTTGACCAGCACCTCAACGATGGCCTCCTGGAAGGCCCGTGCCGCATTGGCCTTGAAGGTATCGGTCAGGTCGTCGGCGTGCTCGCGGACCAGCGTCAAAACGGCCGTCTTCAGCCCCGAGAAGCTGAAACTCAGATCGCCGGAATGCAACATCGGCCGCGGCAACTGATAAACGCCGGGCGTTCCGGATTCAGCCAGCTTCGACAACAAGGCGCCGCCCGGATAAGGCAGGCCAAGCAGCTTGCCACTCTTGTCGAAAGCCTCGCCGGCCGCATCGTCGAGCGTCTCGCCGAGCAATTCGTACTCGCCGACGGCGGTCACCCGCATCAATTGCGTATGACCGCCGGAAACCAGCAAGGCCACGAACGGAAAAGTCGGCGGCGTCGACGACAACAACGGCGACAGCAAATGCCCTTCAAGGTGATGCACCGGAATCGTCGGCTTGTCGATGGCCAGCGCCAGCGCTTCGGCAAAGGCACAACCAACGAGCAGCGCCCCGGCCAGCCCCGGACCTCGCGTATAGGCCACGGCATCGACCTGGTCGAGCGACTTGCCGGCACCGGCCAGCGCCTCGCGCAGGAGCGGCACGACACGCCGGATGTGATCGCGCGAAGCCAGTTCCGGCACGACGCCACCGTACTCGGCGTGCATCGCCACCTGCGAATGGAGAGCGTGCGACAGGAGACCGGCTTCGCTGTCGTAGAGCGCAATACCGGTTTCGTCGCAGGAAGATTCAATACCAAGAACTAGCATGGCGCGGATTTTAACACTTGGATGAGCAGGGGCTTTTCGCATATACTGCTCGGCTACCCGCAAAGTCTGCGGAACAAATTTTGCGCGCACTGCCTTTTACTTGACCTGGCAGGCGCCTAACGGAAGGGGGTGATTTATATGCCGAACATTCGTGTCAAGGAAAATGAGCCGTTCGAAGTTGCTATCCGCCGCTTCAAGCGCACGGTCGAAAAGACTGGCCTGCTGACCGAGCTGCGTGCCCGTGAGTTTTACGAAAAACCCACCGCCGAACGCAAGCGTAAGGCTGCCGCTGCTGTCAAACGCCAGCACAAGCGCCTCCGTAGCCTGACTCTGCCGCCGAAACTTTTCTAATCAGGAAAATTTCGCCGTACGAAAGAGCCGCCCGCCCAACAGCTGGCGGCTCTTTGCTTTAAGAAAGCCCAAAATGAGTTTGAAAG
>NZ_JAVHPH010000077.1:0-1189 GCF_036170495.1 Azonexus sp. | reverse complement strand
AGAGCGGGGTTTCCGGTGAATTGAGGTATTTCGGTTCGCCCTGGTCGATGATGCGGCCGCCGAAAGCGATGATGTCACCCTTGGGGTTGATGATCGGGATCATCAGGCGGTCGCGGAAGCGGTCGTAACGCCGGCCGGATTCGTTCTCGATGACGAGTCCGGCCAGCTTGAGTTCTTCGCTGTTGTAGTCGGGAAAGGCTTCCTGCAGGTTCTGCCAACCATCCGGGGCGTAGCCCAGACCGAAACGGGCGGCGATTTCGCCGGTCAACCCGCGTTTCTTGCAATATTCGATGGCGCGCGGCGAGGCCTTGAGCTGGTCTTTGTAATACTGCGCGGCGCGGGCCATGGTGTCGATCAGGGTCCGCGTCTGGCCGGGCTTTTCATCCTTGAAGCTGCGCCCTTCGCTTTCCGGTACCGGCATGCCGGCGCGGGTCGCCAGATCCTTGACCGCGTCGACGAAGCCGAGTCCCTGGTATTCCATGACGAAGCCGATCGCCGTGCCGTGGGCGCCGCAGCCGAAGCAGTGGTAGAACTGCTTGGTCGGGCTGACCGTGAAGGATGGTGATTTTTCGTTGTGGAAAGGGCAGCAGGCGGCGTAATTGGCGCCGGCTTTCTTGAGCGGCACATAGCTGTCCACCAGGTCGACGATGTCGACCCGGGCCAGCAAATCCTGGATGAAGGAATCCGGGATCACTGTCTTTTAGCCAGCAAGCGCCGCCTTGACCAGTTTCGAGACGTCGGCCATGTCGGCCTTGCCGGCTAGTCGCGGCTTGAGAATAGCCATCAGCTTGCCCATGTCGGCCGGGCCCTTGGCGCCGGTTTCGGCGACGGCGGCGGCAACCGCAGCGGCGGTGTCCTTGGCGCTCATTTTTTCCGGCAGATAGACGGCGAGGACGGCGATTTCAAACTTTTCAGCATCGGCCAGTTCCTGACGGCCGGCGGCTTCGTATTGGGTGACGCTGTCCCTGCGTTGTTTGGTCAGCTTTTCGATGATGGCGATGACAGCGCTGTCATCAAGTTCGACCCGTTCGTCGACTTCCTTTTGCTTAAGGGCGGCGAGCAGCAGACGGATCGCGCTCAGCTTGGCCGTTTCCTTGGCCTTCATGGCCGACTTCATGTCTTCGGTGATGCGGGCTTTCAAACTCATTTTGGGCTTTCTTAAAGCAAAGAGCCGCCAGCTGTTGGGCGG
>NZ_JAVHPH010000076.1:0-1190 GCF_036170495.1 Azonexus sp. | reverse complement strand
AAAAAGCCCTCATCGTCGCCCCCTCCTGGATCGGCGACACGATCATGGCGCAGCCGCTGTTTGCGCGGCTGCATGCCAAAACTCCCGACCTTGAGCTCGACGCCATTGCCCCGCGCTGGGTGGCGCCCGTCCTGCACCGCATGGCGGAAATCAGCGACGTCCTCGACAGCCCCTTCGGCCACGGCCAGCTCTCGCTCAAACCGCGCTGGAAACTCGCCCGTCAGCTCGCCGCCCGCGGCTATGACGCCGTCTACGTCCTGCCCAATTCCCTCAAGTCGGCGCTCGTCCCATGGCTGGCCGGCATCCCGCAGCGCGTCGGCTTCACCGGCGAATCGCGCTACGGCCTGATCAACGTCCGCCACACCCTCGACAAAACCGCCCTGCCACTCATGGTCGAACGCTTCGCCCAACTGGCCGAAGCGCCCGGCCAGCCGCTGGCCCATTCCATTTTTAGGCCAAAAATCCGGTCGACCGTGGAAGATCAGCAAAAAGCCCTGACCGAGCTGGCCATCGCGCGCCCGGCCCGCGTTGTCGCCTTCTGCCCCGGCGCCGAGTACGGCCCGGCCAAACGCTGGCCGGCCGCCCACTTCGCCGCGCTGGCCAAAAAACTGGCCGAACAGGGTTGTGCCATCTGGCTCTTCGGTTCACCCAAGGACCACGCCGTCGCCGAAGAAATCTCGCAACTCGCCCCTGGCCTGTGCCGCAACCTGTGCGGCGCCACCTCGCTGGCTCAGGCCGTCGACCTGCTGGCCATGGCCGAACTCGTTGTCTGCAACGATTCCGGCCTCATGCACGTCGCTGCCGCACTGGACCGGCCGATTGTCGCGCTCTATGGCTCCTCGTCGCCCGGCTTTACGCCGCCGCTCTCCGACCGCGCCGACATCCTGAGTCTGAATCTCGCGTGCAGCCCCTGCTTCAAGCGTGAATGCCCGCTCGGCCACCTCGATTGCCTGAACAAACTGCAGCCCGAACAGGTCTTCGCCGCCTGCCAAAAAAGGATGAGGCGATGAGCGGACCGACCGTTTATGCCCTGCCCGACGACGTCGAACGCGCCTTTTATGAGGCCATCGCCGAGGGCGACGCCGACCACATGATGCTCGTCTGGGCCGAAGACGACGAAACGCTGTGCGTTCATCCGACCGGCGTTCGCCTGCTCGGCCTCATTCCCATCCGCGAAAGCTGGCGCAGCA
>NZ_JAVHPH010000075.1:0-5958 GCF_036170495.1 Azonexus sp. | reverse complement strand
CGGTTTCGCCGTTGGCCAGCGACTTGGCGAGGCCTTCCCAGCTATCGACGGTGCGTAGTTCGACCGGGCGGTTGAGTTTCTTGGAGAGGTACTCGGCCAACGGGCGATAGGTCGCGTCGTTCTTTTCCCGGTCCGGCTGGAAGAGGCCGACACCGAATTTGAGCGGTGGTTCGGCGGCGCTGGCGCCGACTGCTACGGTCAACAGGAAAAAAGCGGCAAAAACGGCAAGCGGGCGGGTGATGCGTTTCATGGGTTAACTCCGGATAGGATTAGAGCGCAGCAACCGCTTGTTGTTGTGTCGATTCGGTTTGTTCCAGGGCGCCACCGCAACTGCTGCCCTGGCCAGCCGTGCAGCCGTAGCAATGATCGGCCACCCGGATCGGGCGGCCGGCCAGGTCGGCTTCGAGCAAATCAGCCAGATGAACGGGGCCGCCTTGTTGGCCGCCGAGTTCGAGCTTGAGCATCTGGTTGAAGTCGCAATCGAAGACCTCGCCCTGCCAGCCGACCGAGAGCAGCGAGCGGCACATCACGTTGTCGAGGTTGGCCGGGTGGTAGGCGCCCTTGAGCAGTTTCATGTAGTCGTGGAATTGGTGGCGCGACACCAGTTGGCTGCCGAAACGCTGGATCGGCATGTTGGCCAGCGCGAACAATTGATTGAAGACGATGCCGTAGCGGGCCGCCAGTTGCTCCTTGTAGGCCTGTTCGAGCTTCGATTGATCGGGCGGCAGGCTGGGGCCGAGCGGGTTGTACACCAGATTGAGGATGCGGTCGCTGCCCGGCAGCCCGTAGCCCAGGGCATTGAGTTGGCGCAAGCCGTCGATGCTGGCCTGAAAAGTGCCGTCACCACGTTGGGCGTCGACGTTTTCTTCCAGATAACACGGCAGGGAGGCCACGATCTCGACGTTCTGCTCGGCGAGAAACTCGGCCAGCGTCTCGTAGCCCGGTTCGCCGAGGATGGTCAGGTTGCAGCGATCGATGACGCGCAAGCCTTGCGCCCTGGCTGCTCTGACCAGACGGCGAAAGTTGGCGTTCATTTCCGGCGCACCGCCGGTCAGATCAAGCGTTTGCACCGCCTGCCGACGGGCGAAGTCGAGCACCTCAGCCATGGTGTCCCAGCGCATTTCCTCGGTCCGTTTCGGGCCGGCCGCGACGTGGCAGTGGAAACAGGACTGGTTACAGCGATAGCCGAGATTGGCCTGGAGCGTTTCGAGTTTACGGCGCTGGATCGCTGGGAATTCAGTCTTGACCAGCAAAGGAAAAGTGTCGCGCATTGTTCTTGTCCAAAATGGGTTTAACCATTAGTCGGGGAAGTCTGGCGTTTCTTACACTTGATGAAGAAAAACTTGCCCGTCCGCTGGAAAGTATTGCGCGGAGAGATCGTGCGAAACCCCAAGCCAATCGAACCCGCAAGCTTCCGTGATCGACCACGACATCGCTCAAACATTCCATTTTTAGCCAAAATTTCTGGTTGACCGTAGGATTGGCCTAAACCGCCTTCCCCACCCGCAAGGCGCTAAAAATCGCCAGCGTCTGCAGCACGGCAATCCCCATCAACACCTCGCCAAACCGCTGCCCATCCATCATCCCGCCAAAAATGACCGGCGCCATCGCCAATCCGAGATCCAGTCCGGAATAGACGAAGCCATAAACCCGCCCGTAAGCGGATTTCCCGAAGCGCGCCGTCGCCGCCTTGCGCACCAGCAGATCACGCGATGGCCCGGCGATGCCCGTGCAGAAACCGATGCCGCCCATCAGCGGCAGGCTGGCCCAGCCCGGCAAAATGCCACTGGCGAGCAGCACGGCAAGCAGGGCGGCGACGCCGAGGGCGCCGGCGATCAGATAGTCGTGGGCGTTCTTTTGGGCAAGGAAGCCGCCGAGGATGATGCCGGCGGCGCCACCGACCAGATAGGTCGACAGGGCCAGCGCGGCCGTCGTCAGCGACAGGCCGTAGAGCGCCTGCAGGATGGGGCTGGCGAAGTTCTGGATGGCGCCGAAGGCCGCCGTGATGAGCAGGAAAAAGAGGAAACACAACCACACAGCGCGTGAGCCGAGGAAGGCGAAGGTGGGCGATGGCGCTTCGTCACCTTTGGCTGCGCGATGGTCGTGCGCCTCGTTGATGGCTGCGCGGCGCCAGAAGAGCAGGGCGAGGGCGGTGATGGCGACGAGACTGGCGCCGAGCGCCGCGTTGCGCCAACCGTAGGCCGCGGCGATGCCGGTCATGAAGACCGGCGCCGCCGCCCAGCCAAGGTTGCCGGACAGGCCATGCACCGAAAAAGCATGGCCGAGCCGGGCCTGCGACACGCGGTGGTTGAGCACCGTGAAATCAGCCGGGTGAAAGACGCTGTTGCCAAGGCCGGCCAGCGCGGCGGTGGCGATCAGCATCGGGTAGCCGGTAGCGAAATGCAGCACGACGCCGGCCAGCGCAAAACAGCTGATACCCGCGCCGAGCACGCGGGCCGCGCCGAAGCGGTCGACGAGAAAGCCGGCCATCGCCTGGCCGATGCCGGAGATGACGAAAAACACGGTCATCGTCATGCCGATGCCGGTGAAGCTGAGGTCGAAATCCTGCATCAGCCACGGAAAAAGCGGCGGCAGCAGCAGGTGAAAAAAGTGCGAAACGCCATGCACGAAGCCGATCAGGGTGATCACTTCGATGTCGCTGCGCTGGGGCGCGGGCAGGGTGGCGGTCGTCATGGATAAAGTCCGAGTAAAACGTTAAGGATTGCAGTCTAACTTTGCGAGCGCTTGACCGTGCGGCGATATTCGGACAAAAATTATCGCAATGCAGACAGACCTTTCCTTCGACGCCGTACCCCGCCGCACCCCGACCGCCGAGTGGCCGATGACGGTCAACCTGCGTTGCCCGCCGGCCGATGTTTATGTGCCGCCGCATCGCCACGACTGGGCGCAGCTGGCCTATCCGCTGCGCGGCGGCATCCGCATTTCTGCGGCCGGCATGACCTGGCTGGTGCCCGCCTTGCGTGCCGTGTGGATTCCGCCGCATATCGAGCACGATCTGCTCATGCTCGGCGAAGTCGAATTCCGCACCGTCTATATCGCTCCGGAAGTCGCCCCGCTGCCGCTTGATGCCTGTTCGGTGATCGAGGTTTCCGACCTCATGCGGGCGCTTTTTGAGGCGCTCAGCGAGGCTGACGGCGACGGCCAGGAGGCATCGCCGCGCCAGCGTCAGGTGACGGCATTGCTGCTCACCGAAATCCGCCGTGCGCCGCCGCTCTCGCTGGGCTTGCCGATGCCGCAGGACCGGCGCCTGCAAGCCTTGTGTCAGGCCCTGATCGACGATCCCGCTTGCGCGCTGTCGCTGGCCGAGTGGGCGGCCCGCGTTGGCGCCAGCGAGCGGACGCTGGCCCGCCTGTTCGTCAGCGAACTGAAACTGAGCTTCGGCGCCTGGCGCCAGCAATTGCGCCTGGCCCGGGCGCTCGACCTGATCGGCCGCGGCCGCCCGTACGGCGAAGTCGCAGCGGAACTCGGCTACGCCAGCCAGGCCGCCTTCTCGGCCATGTTCAAGCGCGCCTTCGGCGTGCCGCCGGGGCGCTTCATGCAGGAACGCAGTACGCCGCCCACAGGCGAGCTGCGTAACGACTGACCAGAGAGATCGGAGCTGTAGCAGCCGGCAGGGCAATTGCATGAACGTGGACTCCCTCCCCTTCAAGGGGAGGGTTGGGGTGGGGATGGGGAGAAATTGCCTGTTGCGTTACATGGCAAGATCCATTTTGCCCCCCATCCCCCTCCCGGCCTCCCCCTTGAAGGGGGAGGAGGCGATGCCCCCAGCATTCATGCTATTGCCCTGCTGCAGCCGGCCCGAAACTGTCGGCTTGTGGCGGACACAGCTACACTGCGCCTTTTGCTGACGGATGCATGACGATGGAACGCTGCCCCTGGTGCGAAGGATTCGACCTCTACCGCGAGTACCACGACAATGAATGGGGCCTGCCGCTACGCGACGACCGCGCTCTGTTCGAATTGCTGATCCTCGAAGGCGCCCAGGCCGGCTTGTCCTGGGCCACCGTGCTCAAGAAACGGGCGCACTACCGACAGGTATTCGACAACTTCGACCCGCACAAGATCGCCCGCTATGACGAACAAAAAGTCGCCGCCCTGCTGGCCGACCCCGGCGTCATCCGCAACCGCGCCAAGATCGCAGCGACCATCCAGAACGCCAAGGCCTACCTGGCGCTGACTGTCGGCGGCCAATCGTTCAGCGATTTCCTGTGGTCTTTCGTCGGCGGGGTTCCGGTGCAAAACGCCCGGTCATCGCTGGCCGAAGTCCCCGCCAAAACCGCCCAATCCGATGCCCTGAGCAAAGCCTTGACCCGCGCCGGCTTCAAGTTCGTCGGCTCGACGATTTGCTACGCGTTCATGCAGGCGGCGGGGATGGTTAATGACCATTTGGTCAGTTGCCCGCGGTATGAGGAAGTGCAGGGTAGTCTGAGTTCGCGCGACGACGCTCGCCAG
This sequence comes from Azonexus sp., assembly GCF_036170495.1. Lineage (GTDB taxonomy): Bacteria > Pseudomonadota > Gammaproteobacteria > Burkholderiales > Rhodocyclaceae > Azonexus. The sequence goes on along the minus strand of NZ_JAVHPH010000075.1, from coordinate 1,485 downwards.
ACCGGCAAATACGCCAGCGCCGACGCCGTGATTGGCCGCCTCGAGCAAATGCTGGCAACCGCCAAAGGCGGCAAGTGAGCTATCAGGTACGGTTTACGGAAGAAGCCGAAGCCGATCTGGTCAGACTGTACGAATTCATTCTGGGCAAGGACCAATCAGACTGGTCACTTGCAACCCGCGCCCTTGAAGCCATCAAGAATGGCATCCGGGGTCTGGAACTCTCGCCATTCAGCTACCGGAAAGCGACTCCGGACAACCCTTTCTTGCGGGAGTTGATCATTCCATTTGGCGCTTCAAGGTATGTCGCCTTGTTCGAGATCGACAACGACCAGTCAGTCACCATCCTGGAGGTACGGCATCAACTGGAAGAGGATTACCATTGAGTGCAGGGCCCATGGACCATCCGGCGAGCTTTGATAGGAAAGTTATCGAAGCTGACCCCTTGGGCCATTTGAGAGGAAAATATCAATGTCGCTTTCACTTTCGATTTTTCGTCTATGACTCCACAAGTATTGCTGGATAGTCTTCGTCGTCTGGTTCGCGAAGAGCCGCCGCTGCAAGGCAAGGGAACCTATGAAGCAGTACAACATGAATGGCTTGGCCGTGCGTCGCACCTAATTCGGCAATGGGATCAGACCCAAGCGATTGGGTTTCAGATTGCAGCTCGCGCTATGGCTGGAAATCTCAATCGCCAAATGAACTACGGCACGGTTCTCACAGTGATCTACGAGGCAATCGCGTCGCTTGAGAGCAATCTACCAGCGGATACAGGTCAGGTATTTGGCCCAGGTGCTGTTTATGATTTCTTTAAAGCACTTAACGAACTTGTTGGCGGCGCTACGAAGTCAATTTTCATTGTTGATCCGTACATGGACAACAGCATTTTCGATGGCTATTTGTCGAACATTGGCTCGTCCGTAGTCGCTAGGCTGCTTGTATCCCATTATGCCGACAGCGTTTCGGTTGCCGCCGCGGCTTTCTCCAAACAGCGTGGACTTGAAGTCAGTGTGCGGCGAAGTTCAGGGCTCCACGACAGAGTTATCTTCATTGATTCCGCCCAATGTTGGGTACTTGGTGCATCGATCAAGGACGCTGCGGCGAAGAAACCAACATATCTCGCTCCAATTTCTTCAGATGTAGTCTCTGAGAAACTACGGATATATGAAGAACTATGGATGTCAGGAACAGGGGGCTAATTGCCTGAACGAGCGTATGTTGCCTTTTCGTTTGTGTCAGCTTTTACGTGCTGCCTATTACCGATTCGGGCACGTCGTTGCCGGTCATTAGCAAGTAATCGACCGTCGGCTTCGGCCCAAACTGCGGTCATACACCGAACCTTTCCCGTTCCTCACTCCCCATCCTTCTCCAACTTCAACGACGCCGAGTTGATGCAGTAACGCACACCCGTCGGTGCCGGGCCATCGTCAAAAACGTGGCCGAGGTGGGCGCCGCAGTCGTGGCAGGTGACTTCGGTGCGGATCATGC
>NZ_JAVHPH010000074.1:0-1193 GCF_036170495.1 Azonexus sp. | reverse complement strand
GTTCGACCTGTTGCATGGCCAGCTTCAAACGCCCCTGCTCGACCAGCAGTTGCTCGTTGGTCTGCGTCAGGGCCTGGGTGCGCGCGGCGACCTGCACTTCCAGCGTTGTATTGACCGCCTGCAGGTCGTCGTTGCGGGCGGCGATGAGGCGAAACATGGCGTTCATGCCATTAAGCAGACTGTTTGTCGCCGGGTCGGTAACCCGTTTTTTCTCTTCCTCGTAAGCCTGTTCCGGACTGCCTCCGTCGCGAATCAGCCTGACCTGGCGTGCCATCGACTGATCCATGCCGAGGATGTGATGGGCCAGCCAACTACACAGAAAGCGCAGCAGGAAGTCGAGATTGCCGTCCTCCGAGGGGAGCTCGCACATCTTGCTCACTTGTTCCCCGAAGCCGTGATGGACGTTCTTGTGAATTTCGATGAAGCGCGGATCGCAGCCCGTCTTGAGCATCAGATCCTCTTCGTGGCCGAAGTGGACGACCGCGTATTGGATCAGTTGCCCGAGCACCTTCTCGATTTCCTCGGGGGGGGTTGATGTGGTCTGGTGTTCGATGATCCAGTTGATCAGGCGGAAAAGGCCCTGATGTTCCTCATCGACGACCGGCTCCCCGGTCATGTAGCGCTCACTCCAGACAAAAATATCCATGCTCAATCTTCCCCTGTTATCGGGCCGAGTACCCGAAGAATTTCTTCTGGCGTGGTCGTGCCGGCCTGCACCCGCTCTACGGCGTGATGGATGATGCTGCGCAGCCCTCTGTGCCTGGCCTGACGGCTGATTTCGAGAACGCTGGCACCGCTGCCGATGCAGTCCCGCAACGGGTCATCAAGGGTCAGTATTTCGTAAATGCCGAGGCGACCCTTGTAGCCGCTGCCGTGACAGGTAGCGCAGCCCTGGCCGCGGCGGATTTCGCCGATATTGGCAAAGGCTTTGCCCAGGCGGGAGATGACTGCCGGGTCCGGCGCTGCCGGCTGGCTGCAGTCCGGACAGATGCTGCGTACCAGGCGCTGGGCGATGATGCCTTCGAGGGCGGTGGCGACGACATAGGGTTTGAGGCCGAGATCGAACAGCCGGGCAATGGTGGCGACGGCCGAGTTGGTGTGCAGGGTCGAATAGACCAGGTGGCCGGTCAGGGCGGCATGAAAGGCAACCTCGGCGGTGTCGAAGTCGCGGATTTCACCGAGCAGGATGACGT
>NZ_JAVHPH010000073.1:0-5983 GCF_036170495.1 Azonexus sp. | reverse complement strand
GTGCCGGCTCGCCTTCAATGCGGCGGCCGCCAAGGCCGACCAGCTCAAAATCAACGGCGAGTTGCTGGCGACGCTGAAGTCGCTGAACGAACGCGTGCGCCGCGAGATGCCCGAGGCGACGCCGCTGTCGGTGAACGAAGCCCTGCGCTGGCCCGGCATGTTCGGCGAACAGAACGTCGACTTCGCTGCGCTGAGCCCCGAGGTCATGACCCTGGCCCGCGACGCGCTGGTCGATTTCACGGCAACCCGTGGCCGCGAAGGCGACAAGCTGGCTGAAACCATCATTGACCGCGTCAACGCCATGCGCGACATCGTCCGCCGCGTCGCCCCGCGCATTCCCGAGGCGCAGGCCATCTACACCGACAAGCTGCGCCAGCGTCTAACCGAAGCGCTGGGTGGCGCCAGCGACGACCGCGTGCTGCAGGAAGTCGCCGTCTTCGCGACACGCATCGATGTGGCGGAAGAACTCGCCCGCCTGACCACTCACCTCGACGAAGTCGAGCGTGTGCTCAAGCACGGCGGTGCCTGTGGCAAGCGCCTCGATTTCCTGATGCAGGAACTCAATCGCGAAGCCAATACGCTCGGCTCGAAATCGGCCATCACCGAGGTTTCGCAGGCCTCGATGGAACTCAAGCTGCTCATCGAGCAAATGCGCGAACAAATTCAGAACCTGGAATAAATCGGACGTGGCGCGTTGGCCCGCGGACAACGCAGGCCAATTTCATTTTTGGTCGTTTTTCCCGGTTGACCGTAGCAAATTGCTAATCCCGCCGTGGCGGGCGTTTTTCTGAGGGCCCCCATGGCCGGAAATCTTTATGTAGTGGCCGCGCCGTCCGGTGCCGGCAAGACGACGCTGGTTCGCCTGCTCCTCGAGCAGGAAAAAACCGTCCAGCTTTCCATCTCCTATACCACTCGCGCGCCGCGCCCGGGTGAGGAAAACGGGCGCGAATATCATTTCGTTGAGGCCACCGAATTCCAGGCGATGATCGCCCGCCAGGAATTCCTCGAATGGGCCGAGGTGCATGGCAATTTCTATGGCACCTCGAAGAAATGGATTGCTGACCAGTTGGCGGTCGACCGCGATGTCCTGCTCGAGATCGACTGGCAGGGCGCGCAGCAGGTGCGGGCCTTGTTCCCGCAGGCGATCGGTGTCTTCATTCTGCCGCCGTCGATGGAAGAGTTGACCCGCCGCCTGACCGGCCGTGGCACCGACAGCGCCGACGTCATTTCGCGCCGTTTGGCCGCGGCGCAGGCCGAAATGCGCCATGTCGGCGAATTCGACTATGTTATTATTAACGACCAGTTGGCTCAGGCTCTGGATGATTTGCGTGCGGTTATACGCGCCTCCCGTCTGAGTTTTGGGGCCCAGCGTGCGCGACACGCCGCCCTGTTTCAAAGAATGATCTGATTTTTGAGGTTTCCATGGCTCGCGTTACCGTTGATGACTGTCTGAAAAGAATTCCCAATCGCTTCATGATGACCCTGGCTGCCGCCCACCGCGCCCGTCAGCTGGCCAACGGCGCGACCCCGCTGGTCGACGGTGAAAAGCACAAGCCGACGGTTGTCGCACTCAAGGAAATGGGCGCCGGCAAGATTGGCCTGGAAGTGCTTAACCGCGGCCAAGGCTGAAGGTTGGGGCGGTGAAGACTGATGGGTTTCGTGCCGTCACCTCTGCCGCCTGCTGATGAGGAACCCGCCTACCGGGTTTTCCTCGATAGTCTCGATTATCTTTCCCCGGCTGAACTAGAAAAAATCAAGGCGGCGTATGCCTACGCCGCCAAGGCGCACGCCAGTCAGCGGCGCATGTCGGGCGAGGCCTACATCACGCATCCGCTGGCTGTCGCCGGCGCCGTCGTCGAGTGGCGGATGGATGTCGACGCGATTGCCGCGGCCCTGCTCCATGATGTGCTCGAAGATACCGGGACGACCAAGCACGAGCTGGCCGAGAAATTCGGCAAGGAAGTCGCCGAGCTGGTCGATGGCCTGTCCAAGCTCGACAAGATGGAATTCGCCTCCTACCAGGAGGCGCAGGCCGAAAATTTCCGCAAGATGCTGATGGCCATGGCGCGCGATTTGCGCGTCGTGCTCATCAAGCTCGCCGACCGCCAGCACAACCTGGCGACGATGTCGGCGATGCGTGCCGACAAGCGCACCCGCATCGCCCGCGAAACGCTCGAAATCTACGCCCCGATTGCCTTGCGCCTCGGCCTCAACAAGCTCTACCGCGAGTTGCAGGACACCTCGTTCCGGCTCATCCATCCGCATCGCGCCGAGGTGCTGACCAAGGCGCTGAGCACCGCGCACGGTAACCGCAAGGAGCTGCTCACCAAGATTCTCGACGGCATCAACGAAAAGCTGGTGCACGCCGGCCTCAAGGCTGAGGTGTTTGGCCGCGAGAAGAGCCTGTACTCGATTTTCCGCAAGATGAAGGAAAAGCACCTGTCGTTTTCGCAGGTGCTCGACATCTACGGCTTCCGGGTCGTCGTCGACAATGTGCCGACCTGCTATCTGGCGCTCGGCGCGTTGCACAGCCTGTTCAAGCCGGTGCCCGGCAAGTTCAAGGACTACATCGCCATTCCCAAGGCCAACGGCTACCAGTCGCTGCATACGACGCTGATCGGGCCCTACGGCACGCCGGTCGAAGTGCAGATCCGGACGCGCGAAATGCACCATGTCGCGCAGGAAGGCGTCGCTGCGCACTGGCTGTACAAGGATATGGATGAAAGCAGCGCTGACCTGCAGATCAAGACGCACAAGTGGCTGCAGTCGCTGCTCGAGATGCAGACCAGCGACTCGGCCGAGTTCTTCGAAAACGTCAAGATTGACCTCTTTCCTGACGAGGTTTACGTCTTCACGCCCAAGGGCAAGATCATGGCCATGCCGCGTGGCGCGACGGTGGTCGACTTCGCCTACGCGGTGCATACCGACGTCGGCCATCACTGCTCGGCAGCCCGCGTCAATCACGAGCTGGCGCCGCTGCGCACCGAGCTGCGCAATGGCGACCTGGTCGAGATCATCACTTCGCCACAAGCCAGCCCGAACCCGGTGTGGCTGACCTACGTCAAGACCGGTCGGGCGCGCAGCAAGATCCGCTACTTTTTGCGCACCATGCAGAACGAGGAATCGGCTCGCCTTGGCGAGCGCCTGCTGCGTCAGGAATTGCTGTCGCTCGGCGTCGTGCCGATTTCGATCCCGACCGCCGCCTGGGAGCAGATGGTCAAGTCTGGTGGCCAGAAGAATATCGAAGAGGTTTATACCGAGATTGGCCTCGGCAAGCGGCTGCCTTCCGTCGTCGCCCGTCGCCTGCTGGCCCGCGAGGACATGACGCATGACGTGCCGAGCGGCATGGCGCTGGCCATCCACGGCACCGAAGGCATGGCCATCCAGCTGGCCCGGTGCTGCCAGCCGATTCCCGGCGACCCGATCATCGGTTCGATCAGGAAGGGCAGCGGTCTGGTCATTCATACGCATGACTGCCAGGCGATCCGCAAGTCGCGCTCGAGCGAGCCGCAGAAATGGATCGATGTCGAATGGGAGCCGGAAGAGGGCAAGCTGTTCGATATCCGCATCAACGTCGAGGTCAAGAACTCGCGCGGGGTGCTGGCCCAGGTTGCCTCGGCCATCGCCGAGGCCGGCTCGAACATCGAGCATGTCTCGATGGACGCCGACCCGGAACGCCTGTTTACCTCGCTGCGCTTCACCATTCAGGTCGCCCATCGCAATCATTTGGCGCAGGTCATGCGCGGCATGCGCCACATCCCCGAGGTCACCCGCATTACCCGTGAAAGGGGGGGCGAGACTTGAAAGTGCTGGTGCTGGGGGCCGGCGTTGTCGGTACAACGAGCGCGTGGTATCTCGCCCGCGCCGGGCATCAGGTGACGGTCATCGACCGTCAGCCAGAGGTCGCTGACGAGACGAGCTTTGCCAACGGCGGACAGATTTCCGTTTCTCACGCCGAGCCATGGGCCAACCCGCATGTTCTGACCCGCCTGCTGAAATGGCAGGGCCGCGAAGATGCGCCGTTGCTTTGGCGTTGGCGGGCTGATCCGGCGCAACTGGCCTGGGGCCTGCGCTTTCTCGGCGAATGCCTGCCCGGCCGGACCCGGCGCAACATCGCGGCGATTGTTGCCATGGCGCTGTACAGCCGGCGCAGTCTGCAGGCGCTGCGGCAGGATCTGGGGCTCGAATACGACCATCTCGAGCGCGGCATCCTGCACATTTATACCGATCGCCAGGAGTTTTCGGCGGCGGTCGAAGCGGCGCAGCTGATGCGCCAGTTCGGGCTGGATCGTCTGACGGTCAACGCGGAAAAGTGCCTCGAAATTGAACCAGCGCTGGCCGCCGCCAAGCTGCCTCTGGTCGGTGGCGACTACACGCGCTCCGACGAAAGTGGCGACGCCAGGAAATTCACCGGCGCCCTGGCCGAGCGAGCGGCTGCGCTCGGTGTCGATTTTCGCTTCGGCACGACCATCGAGCGCATTGCCGCCGGGGCCGGCCGGGTCGCCGGGGTCGTCGCCAGCGGCAAGGATGGCCGCGAATTGCTGACGGCCGATGCCTACGTCGTCGCCCTCGGCAGCTATTCGCCGCTGCTCACCAAGCCGCTCGGCATCAGCCTGCCGGTCTATCCGGCCAAGGGCTATTCGGCGACGCTGACGCTGGCCGAGGGAAGCGGCGCGCCGACGGTCAGCATTACCGACGACGAGTGCAAACTGGTCTTTTCCCGCCTTGGCAACCGCTTGCGCATCGCCGGCACGGCCGAATTCAATGGCTACAACCTCGATCTCAATCCGGTGCGCTGCCAGGCGCTGATCACGCGCACCCGCCAGCTTTTTCCCGAACTCAAGACACTTGGTGAGCCGGCCTTCTGGTGCGGTCTGCGCCCGGCGACGCCGTCGAATGTGCCGATCATCGGCCAGACGCGTTACGCCAACCTGTGGCTCAACACCGGCCACGGCACGCTGGGGTGGACGATGGCCTGCGGCTCGGCGGCCGCCCTCGCCGACCTGATGAGCGGCGCTTTACCCGAAGTGGATTTTCCCTTCCTGAAATGTTGATCGATACCCACTGTCATCTCGATGCGGCGGAGTTCGATGCCGATCGCGATGCAGTGTATGCCGCGGCGCTGGCTGCCGGTGTCGAGCGGATCGTGGTGCCGGGCGTCACGGTCGACCGGAATTTTCGGCCAAAATCGAAAATTGCCGACTATCCGGCCTGCCTTGAGGCCTACGGGATCCACCCGCTTTACGTCGACCAGTCCAGCCCGGAAGACCTGTCCCGGCTGCGCGACTGGCTACAGCAGGCGCCGCCGGTTGCGGTCGGCGAGATCGGCCTCGATTTCTACGTCAGCGGCATCGATAGCGAGCGCCAGACCCATTTCTTCGTCGAACAACTGAAGCTCGCCCGCGACTTCGATCTGCCCGTCTTGCTCCACGTCCGCCGGGCGATTGATCCGGTACTCAAGCAATTGCGCCGGATCGGCGTGCGCGGCGGCATCGCCCACGCCTTCAACGGCAGTCGCCAGCAGGCCGATGAATTCATCAAACTCGGCTTCGCGCTCGGGTTTGGCGGCGCCATGACCTTCGCCGGTTCGACGCGCATTCGCGCCCTGGCGCAAACGCTCCCGCTCGAATCGATCGTTCTCGAAACCGATGCGCCGGATATGCCGCCAGCCTGGCTGAACGGCGGCCGCAATGCACCTGGCGAATTGCCGCGCATCATCGAAGTGCTGGCTGGCCTGCGCAAGCTGCCGCCGGCCGCGCTCGCCGCGCAGACGACCGAGAATGCGCGGGCCATCCTGCCCGCCCTGCGCGAAGCGGCCTGAACCAGGCGCCGTGTTCGCCTCGGCTTGAGGGCGATCAGTGCGCCATGGCTGTCGCTTGCCAGGTATTCCCGCTGGTTTGATCTGCGCTAAAGCGCGGCTCGGGGACCGGCGTAAATTGTCGTGGTCGATAGCCGATGGTCTGCGGGGCCCATCTGCTCCGCA
>NZ_JAVHPH010000072.1:0-1196 GCF_036170495.1 Azonexus sp. | reverse complement strand
CGGAAGGGGCCGAGCTCTTCTTCGGTCAGGAATTCGAGCTTGGTGATGCCGATGCCGTGCTCGCCGGAAATGACGCCATCCAGCCCGCGGGCGATGTGCATGATGCGCTCGACCGCCTTGTTGGCCGTCCGCAGCATTGCATAATTGTCGGAATTGACCGGAATATTGGTGTGCACGTTGCCGTCGCCGGCGTGCATGTGCAGCGCGACGAAGACGCGGCCGCGCAGAACTTCCTTGTGGATGGCTTCAATGCGCTCGATGATCGGACGATAGACGCCGCCGTCGAAAATCTTGGCCAGCCGGGCATGCAATTCCTGCTTCCACGAGGTGCGCACGGAATAATCCTGCAGGCGGTGGAAGAGCGTCGGATTTTCGGCCCGGTTGGTCAGCTCGCCAGCCACCACGCCATATGAAGCGAAACGCGATTCGGCTTCGGCCAGCGGCAGGTCGAGGTTTTCAAGCAGCCATTCCCAGCGCAGGCGGACAGCTTCGATGTAATCCAGTGCCGCCTGCCGGCGGTCGCCGATGAGCACCTCGTTATCGAGCGTCGTGTCGCCGCGATAGAGCGGCAGATCGCCCTTGATGAATTCGCTCAGGGCAGCGCACAAGGCCAGCTTGTTCTGCGTGGACAGCTCGATGTTGATGCGCTCGATGCCGTCGCAGTAATCGCCCATGCGCGGCAGCGGAATGACCACATCCTCGTTGAGCTTGAAGGCGTTGGTGTGGCGTGAAATGGCGGCGGTGCGCGAACGGTCGAGCCAGAATTTCTTGCGCGTTTCGGCGTTGACCGCAATAAAACCCTCGGCGGCGCGCAGGTTGCACATGCGGACGACTTCGGAGGCGGCGGCCATCACGGCATTTTCGTCGTGACCGACGAGATCGCCGATCAGCACCATCTTCGGCCGTCCGTGGCGCTTGGCCTTGGTCGCATAGCCGACGGCCTTCACATAGCGCTCGTCCATATGTTCCAGGCCGGCCAGTTGGACGCCGGCGGCATGCCCGGCGCCACCCGGCTTAAAGTAATCGGTAATCTCGACGATGGCCGGCACCGCTTCGCGGACCTGGCCGAAGAACTCCAGACAAACGGTGCGCAAGATCGGCGGCATCTTGTGCAGGACCCAGCGCGCCGCGACGATGATGCCGTCGGTGCCTTCCTTCTGGACGCCGGGAATGCCGCCGAGGAACTTGTCGGTGAC
>NZ_JAVHPH010000071.1:0-1198 GCF_036170495.1 Azonexus sp. | reverse complement strand
GTATCGATACTCTGGCCGCCTGTCATGCGGAATACGGAGTTGGGCCCAAGACTGGACGGCATCGGTAGCGCCGTAGTTTCAACGGATGCATTCTTGGTGCGCCGGCGGCTAAACACGAAGTAACCACCGAGCAAAGCGAGAATTCCGCCAAGACCGGCCAAAGGCATCGGATCCTCAAGGATCGAATCGACAAGACTCGGCTCAGACGGAGGCACGGGAGCATCGACCTTGGGCATTTCTGATTTCGGTGGCTCGACCGCTTTTGGCGGCTCGACCGGCTTTGCTGTTTCAACCGGCGCAACAGGTTCGGGCGCCTTTGGCGGTTCAACTACTTTGGGTGCCTCAACAGGCTTCGGCTCAACCGGTTTGGCCGCCTCAACAGGCTTCGGTGGCTCGGCCGGCTTGACCATCTCTGCGACCTTCGGCTCATCCTTCTTGACTGGCGCCTTCTGCAGCTCAGCCAACTTCTGGTTCTTCATCTCCAGAAGCTTCTGCAATTCATTGACATTCTTTTCCAGCGACTGCAGGCGGTCCTGCGCATCTTTCAGCGCCTTGTCCTTAGCCAGCTGATCGGCCACCTCGGTCGCCTTGGCGGCAGCAACACCCTTGGCGCCAGGATCGGCGCGCGCCACCTTGACCTGGTCCTTAACCGGCTCGGCCGGCACCACTTTCTCTTCTACCTTGGCCGTGATCTTGCCGGCGCTAGTCTGCGTTGCCGCACCATCCGTCGCCGGCATCCTGGCTGTCGATGCGGCCAGTTTTTGCCGATAGGCATTCCAGTCGCGAGCCTGTGCAACGTAGATTTTTTTCGCTTCAGCCGGAGAAATCGACTCAACCGCTGACGGCTCTGGAATATTCAGGATGGCGCCCGCTTTCAGGCGATTGACATTCTGGCCGATGAAGGCGTCCGGATTGCCTTGAAACAAGCCAACCAGCATCTGCTCCAGGGAAACGCCGTCGTATTTGTTCTCGGCTGCTATCTTGCGCAGCGTCTCACCCTGCTTGACAACACGCGCATCAGCGCTTTCCGGCCTTGCTTTCGGCTCAGCCGCCACCTTCGGGGTCGGCGCTGAACGAGGGGCAGCCCTGACAGGCGCCGACCTGACTTCTCCGGCGTTGCTACCACCGCGTACCGTCTCGACTATCCGCGCCTCGGCTACCGGGCGCGACGACTGGGCAGCCATCATTTCTGGCGGAT
>NZ_JAVHPH010000070.1:0-1204 GCF_036170495.1 Azonexus sp. | reverse complement strand
CGTAGAGGTCTTCCTTGTTGACCAGCAGGCCGCCGGGGAAAGTGCTTTCGAGCAGGAAGATCGGGTTCTTGGGCAGGCCGATGTCGATCTTGTAGATGTCGCTGCCGAACAGCGTCTGCCCGAAGCCGTCGAGGAAGTAGGCCACGCCCAGCGTGGCCATCAGCAGGGTCACGCCCTCCTGGTTGACCAGCTTGCTGAGCACCAGGCGCTCGATCAGCCAGGCCACCGCGACCATCACCACCAGCGCGCCGGCAAAGGCCAGCAGGTTGGCCAGCAACTTGTTGTCGAAGCCCAGCAGCGCCGGGAACCATTCCGAGAAGCGCGCCATCGCCAGCGCCGCGAACAGCACCATCGCGCCCTGCGCGAAGTTGAACACGCCGCTGGCCTTGAAGATGAGCACGAAGCCGAGGGCGACGAGCGAATACAGCATGCCCGTCATGAGGCCGCCGATCAGCGTTTCGAGAAAGGGTCCCACGGGGTTTCCTTGGTGGCTTCGGATGGCCGGCCTAGTGGCCGGTACCGAGGTAGGCGCTGATGACGTCGGGGTTGGTGCGCACCTCGTCGGGCGTGCCATCGCCGATCTTCTTGCCGTAGTCGAGCACGACGATGCGGTCGGAGATGTCCATCACCACCCCCATGTCGTGTTCGATCAGCACGATGGTGGTGCCGTACTCGTCGTTGACGTCGAGGATGAAGCGGCTCATGTCCTGCTTCTCCTCGACGTTCATGCCGGCCATGGGTTCGTCCAGCAGCAGCACCTGCGGCTCCATGGCCAGCGCACGGCCGAGGTCGACGCGCTTCTGCAGGCCGTAGGGCAGGCGGCCCACGGGGGTCTTGCGGTAGGCCTGGATCTCGAGAAAGTCGATGATCTTCTCCACCGCCTCGCGGTGCTCGACCTCTTCCTTCTCGGCAGCGCCGAACCAGGGGTTGCGCAGCGCCTGCTGCAGGACATTGGTCTTCATCTTCAGGTTGCGCCCCGACATCAGGTTGTCGATGACGCTCATGCCCTTGAAGAGGGCCAGGTTCTGGAAGGTGCGCGCGATGCCCATCTCGGCCACCTGGCGGCTGTTCATGTGCTTGAAGGTCTGGCCCCGAAAGCTGATCGAGCCCTCCTGCGGCTGGTACACGCCGTTGATGCAGTTGAGCATGGAGCTCTTGCCCGCGCCGTTGGGCCCGATGATGGAGCGCACCTCGTGCTCGCGCA
>NZ_JAVHPH010000069.1:0-24548 GCF_036170495.1 Azonexus sp. | reverse complement strand
TACCGCATCGACGGCATGCTGCGCCAGATTCGCGCCCTGCATAAATCCTACTGGCCGGCGATGACGGTGCGCATCAAGGTGCTGTCCGGCATGAACATCGCCGAAATGCGGGCGCCGCAGGATGGCCGCATCGGCCTCACGGTGTCTGGCCGGCCCATCGACTTCCGCGTCGCCAGCCAGCCGACCATCCATGGCGAAAACATCGTCCTGCGCATCCTCGACCGGCAGAAGGGCATCGTGCCGCTGGAAGGTCTGGGCCTGGCCGAGGAGCATCTGCACCAGCTCAAGCTCATGATTTCGCGGCCCGAGGGCATCATCCTCGTCACCGGCCCGACCGGCAGCGGCAAGACGACGACGCTGTACTCGGTGCTCAACCACATCAATTCCGAGGGCATCCACATCATGACCCTCGAAGACCCGGTCGAATACCCGATGGCGATGGTTCGCCAAACCTCGGTCTCGGAAACCGCCAAGCTCGATTTCGCCAACGGCATCCGCTCGATGATGCGCCAGGACCCGGACGTCATCCTGGTCGGCGAAGTGCGCGATGCGGAAACGGCCGAAATGGCCTTCCGCGCCGCCATGACCGGCCACCAGGTATACACCACCCTGCACACCAACTCGGCCATCGGCGCCGTGCCGCGTCTGCTCGACATCGGCGTGCTGCCCGACGTGATGTCCGGCAACATCATCGGCATCATCGCCCAGCGCCTGATTCGCCGCCTGTGCGATCACTGCAAATCGCCGTACCACGCCGAACCGCATGAAATCCGGCTGCTTGGCGATCTTGGCGACGGACCGCGCCCGGTGCTCTTCCGCGCTGCCGGTTGCGAATTGTGCGATTTCCAGGGTTACCGCGGCCGTATCGCGATCATGGAACTGCTGCGCATCGACGCCGGCATCGATGAACTCATCGCCCGCCGGGCGACCACGCACGAAATTCGCTCGCGAGCGCTGCTCCAGGGCTTCACCACGCTGGCCGACGACGGCATGCAGCGCGTGCTCAACGGCACGACCTCGCTTGAAGAACTGGCCCGCGTCGTCGACCTGACCGATCGGATGTAAGCGTGCTTTTCGATTACAAGGCGGTCAGCGTCGAAGGTCGGATGACCTACGGACGACTCGATGCGATCAATCTGGTCGACCTCGAAATGCGCCTCAAACGCATGAATCTCGATCTGATCTCCGGCTCGCCGATCCAGCATCGCGCCCTGTTTGGCGCGCAGCGCGTGCCACGCCCGGAGCTGATCAATTTCTGCTTCCACCTCGAACACCTGACCCGGGCCGGCGTCCCCATCCTTGAAGGGCTGACCGACCTGCGCGACTCGGTCGACCATCCCCGCTTCCGCGAAGTGATGGCCGGGCTGATCGAAAGCATCGAAGGCGGCCAGACCCTGTCGCAGGCCATGAACGCCCACCCGGAAATTTTCAGCCAGGTGTTCTGCAACCTGATCCGCGCCGGCGAGGCGAGCGGCCAGCTGCCGGACGTCCTGGCCAGCCTCTCCGAATCGCTGAAATGGGAAGACGAACTGGCCTCGCACACGAAAAAGCTGCTGATGTACCCGGCTTTCGTGGCGACCATCGTGCTCTCGGCCACCTTCTTCCTGATGATCTACATGGTCCCGCAGCTCAAGCTGTTCGTGAAGAACATGGGGCAAGTCCTGCCGCCGCACACCAAGCTGCTGTTTTTCATCTCCGACCTGCTGGTCAACTACTGGTACATCTTCCTGGCGCTGCCGATCATCGCCGTCCTTGCCCTGCAGGCGCTGCTCCGCACCAACCCGCTGGCGCGCTTTCGGCTGGACGGCATCAAGCTGCGCCTGCCGATCATCGGCCCCATCCTCAACAAGATCATCCTTTCCCGCTTCGCCAACACCTTTGCCATGCTCTACGCCTCGGGCATCCCGGTGCTCGAATCGATCCGCACGACCCAGGCCATCGTCGGCAACCGCGTCGTGCGCAAGGCGCTGGAGCGTGTCGAACAATCGATCCGCGAAGGCCAGAATGTCGCCGTCGCCTTCCGCGATGTCGGCCTCTTTCCGCCGCTCGTCGTGCGCATGCTGCGCATCGGCGAAAGCACCGGCGGGCTGGACAAGGCGCTGCTCAACGTCAGCTACTTCTACAACCGTGACGTCAAGGAATCGGTCGGCAAGGCGCAGGCCCTCATCGAGCCGATGCTGACGCTTTTCATGGGCGCCCTGCTCGGCTGGATTATGCTGTCGGTCATCGGCCCCATTTACGACGTCATCAGCAAGATCAAAACGTGAGCTGCCGCCTCCTCTACCTCAACACCCATCGCCTGTCGGCTTACCGCTGGCAGCAGGGCAAATTGCGCGGCGAGGGCGTCTTCGACCACAACGACGAGGGCTTTCGGCTGTTTGCCGACTACCTCGCCGAGCACACCAGCAGCCGGTTCTCGCTGCTCGCCAACGTGGCCGAGGAAGGCCATGCACTGGAAACCATCCCCTTCCTGCGGGGGGCCGACCGGCAAACGCTGATCACCCGCAAAATCGGTCAGCATTTTCTCGGCACGCCCCTCGCTGCGGCCATTTCGCTCGGCTACGAAAAACGGCAGCGCAAAAACGAGAAGCTGCTGCTCTCCGCCCTGACCAACCCGGCCCACTTCGAACCGTGGCTGCGCCGGATCAGCGATGCCGAGGTGCCGCTGGCCGGCATTTACACGGTAGCCCAACTGGGCGGCCAGCTACTCAAAAAGCTGGGCCAGGAAAGCAGCCGCTGCCTGCTACTCACCCTGCAGGATCATTCGATCCGCGAGACCTACCTGGTCGACGGCCACGCCCATTTTTCGCGCATGGCCCCGCTCACCGACAGCAGCATTGCCGGTATCGCCAGCGCTTTTGCCGCCGAAGCCGGCAAGCTGCACCAGTACCTGATCGGCCAGCGTCTGATCGGCCGCGACGAAAACCTGCCCACCTTCATCCTCGCCCATCCGCAGACCATCCCGGCCATTGACAAGGCTTGCCCCGCACGCGGCCCGCTCAACTTCACGCTTATCGACAGTCATGCCGCCGCCGGCAAGCTCAAGCTCCACACGCCGCCCGAGGACAATCGCAGCGACCTGCTCTTCCTGCACCTGCTCGCCACCGTCCCGCCAGCCCAGCAATTCGCCGGTGAAACGCATCGCCACCACTTCCGCCTCGCCCAGATTCGCCACGGCCTCATTGCCGCCGGCCTGATCGCCCTGCTCAGCGGGGTCCTGTTCGCCGCCAAGGAAACCTACGACGCCAGCACACTGCGCGACGAAACCCGCGCCCTGGCGGCCAGCCAAGCCGACCTCAACCGGCGTTACCAGGAAATCTCCGCCACCTTCCCGCAACTCGGCATCGACCACGAGACGCTGCGCCGGCTAACCAGCCGCTACGGCGAACTGGTCACCCAGCAACGCCAGCCGACCGCAAGCTACGTCATGGTCAGCCAGATTCTCGACCGCATGCCGGCCATCATCCTCGAAGGCATCGATTGGAAAAATGGGCAAAATTTCCGGTTGACCGTAGCAAACCGGGTTCGCGAGCCCGAAATCATCACCATCCGCGGCGCCATCGAGCTTGAACGGGCGACGACCCGGCAAATCCTGGCCGTCTTCGACCAGTTTGTCGAAGCGCTCGGCGCCGATCCTGCCAACACCGTCAAGGTGCTGCAACGACCGTTCGACATCGAATCCGGCCGAGCCCTGCGCGGCGGCGACGGGCTCGACGAAGAAACCCAGCCCCGGCAGTTTGCCGTCGAAATCGCCCGGAGCAAGGCGCCATGACCCTAACCGGCCGCGACCTCAAAAAACTCTGGCTGCCCCTGCTCGCCGCGCTGGCCATGATCATCGCCGCCGGCCTGCTCGGCTGGGCCAGCAAATTTGACGCAGACAAAGCCGGGCAGGAACGCAGCACCGCGACAGCCACCCAAAATCAGATCGAACAACGCCTGCGCCAGGTGCGCACTGAAGAGCAGGAAATCCGCGAACGCACCGCGCTTCTCATGCAGCTAAAAAACGCCGGCATCACCGGCGAAGAAAAACGGCTCGACTGGATGGAAATGCTCCGCGAAGCCCAACGCGAGCTACGCATCCCTGGCATGAGCTACGAATTCGGCGCCCAGACCAACCTCGACAAGGGCGAAGACGCCACCTACAGCTGGTTCAGCAGCACCCAGCACGTCAAGCTCCGCCTCCTGCACGAAGAAGACCTGCTCAACTTCCTCACCCGCATCGAGAAAAACGCCCAAGCCCTCGTCATCGTGCGCAGCTGCACACTCTCGCCCCTGCCGCGTCAGGCCGACGGCCGCGAAACCCTGGCCCAGCTCGGCGCCGAATGCGACCTGCAATGGATCACCCTGCGCCCGGCCAAGGACCGCCCATGAGCCTGCCCCGCCTGCTCACCCTCCTCCTGCTTTTGTCAGCCACGGCCGCCAGCCTCGCCGACCAGCCCGCCCTCGGCCGCCTCTTTCTTGACCCGCAGCAACGCGCCAAACTCGACGCCCAGCGCCAGCACAACCCCGGCTTCCAGCCCGATGCCGGCAACCAGGCCAACCAGACCATCAACGGCGAAGTCCGCAGCAGCAACGGCCGCCGCATCCGCTGGATCAACGGCGAAGCCGACTGGGACGGGAGCGCACAGCAGCCACGAATCCCGGTCGGCGACACCTTCAATCCAGCCACCGGCGAGCGCGAAAGCGTGATCGGCAACGGGCAGATCGTGATCAAGCCGGCTCGCTAACATGGCAACTTCTAGAGACTATCAGCGAGGTGCGGCCCTGTTGTTGATGCTATTGCTAGGACTCGGACTTGGCGCGACGCTATTCATCTCCGCCTGGAACGGATCAGCAGGACGACTCGAACAGGAGCGACAGACGCTAAACAGTCTGAATCTGGCAAAACAGGCCCTGATAGCCTATGCCGTTTCGGTCTATCCGTCTGGCAATTTCCGCCCTGGCGACCTGCCCTGCCCCGACATGAACAACGATGGAAACAAAGAACCTTCGTGTGGCAACGCTGCCGGAACTACAGGGCAAGCGCTCCGGCTCGGCCACCTGCCTTGGAAAAGTCTCGGACTGCCTGACCTACGGGATGGCAGCGGGGAACGCCTTTGGTACGCGGTATCAAATAATTTCAAGGAGCGTACCCGCAAAACGCCTCTGAACAGCGACACATCTGGCAGCATTCGCTATGTCGATAGTGACGGCAACGTCGTGCCGGACGTAATCGCCGTCATTATCGCGCCAGGTCCACCGCTGCAGCGGCTGAACGCCGGCGTCATTCAGGATCGAACCCCTGCAGGAGAAAACACGCAGAGCAGCTTCCTTGATGAAACAGCTACGGAGGACAACGCAGACTTCGTCGATTACGGCGTTAATGGTTTTGCCAATGGCCCCGTTCGCGACTCGCTAGGCCGGATTCTGGTCAATGACATGATGGTTGTTGTGACCTATAACGACCTCATGCCCTTGCTCGAAAAACAAGTCGCAGCCACGGTTATAAACTGCCTCAACGCCTATGCCGCTTATAACGATGGCATTAACAACAATTTGGGGCGCTACCCTTGGCCGGCCAGCATGGTCAGTTCCGCAGCCGGAAACTATAGTGATACTGCCGGTGCATTATTTGGTCGCGTACCTGACCAAATGTGCAACACAGGGGGAGACGGCCCGACTGAAGTTGCCTGCGCTCCGCTTGTAGGCGCTAACCCCCAGATGCTCAGCAATTGGGGAAATATCCCTTCCTGCACAATCACCGACAAGTGGTTTCGCGATAACTGGCGCGAGCAAGTGTTTTATGCAATCGCCGATGCATACAAACCGGGTATCGTCCTGCCAACCTGCGGATCATGCTTAGTCATTGGCACCAAAACAAACATCCAGGTCGCTGTTATTCTGGCTCGCCAAGCCCTGTCATCCCCCCCACTAAACCAGAACCGTGCCGCCACGGCTATCATCGGCAATTTTCTCGAAGATGGAAACGCCACAGTTTATGATGGCAGTTTCGAGGCAAAAAGCGTGTCAGCCACCTTCAATGATTTGCTGGTATTCAAATGACCGCACAATTTCCACGCCAATCAGGCTTTACGCTAGTTGAACTGGCTATCGTGTTGGTCATTGTTGCACTGCTTTCCGGTGGCCTGATGATGACGTTGTCGGCCCAGAAGGAAAACATGGCAGCATCGGAAACTCAGCATCGCCTAGATGAAATCCGAGAGGTATTGCTGGGTTATGTTGCCGCCCATGGCCGCCTGCCTTGCCCGGCCACTCCGTCGACAACGGGAGTTGAATCTCCTGTTGGAGGAGGCGCTTGCACCCGTCCGCGAGACGGCCTGTTACCGGGGGTTACGCTCGGCCTGGCGCCTACAGACCAGAGCGGTTACGTACTCGATGGATGGGGCAACCCGATTGGCTATGCAGTCACATCCTACAAACACGGCACCTTCTGCCCTAATGGCTGCTTCACCACAGCCAACGGCATTCGCACCGCCTGGAATGGTAGCGTTGGAGCGCTTGTCCTGGCACCAGACCTGCAGGTCTGCAACACGGCAATAAACATCCAAACTCCGGGTCAATTGACAGCCACCTGCGCCCCGAATGCCGAGCTGGCTACAACTGCAGTAGCCGTCATATACTCACGCGGGACAAACGGGGCCAGAGCACCAAGCAGCACCGATGAGCAGGCCAATGGGGATGACGACCGGCTGTTTATCTCCCATACCCCCACCCCCCTAGGCGCCAATGAATTTGACGACCTCGTCATCTGGCTCTCCCCAAACATTCTTTATAACAGGCTGATCGCAGCCGGTCGGCTTCCATAAACCTACTTGCGCCAATCGTTCGGCATATTGACCGGTGACAGGCCGACTGCCACACTGAATCCCCCTGCCCTTCTTGCACCGCCAAAGCATCCCGTGAATCGCCAGCCATTCCTTGTCGCGCTGCGTACCGGAGGAGTTCTTCCGGAAGATAATGCCGAGACGCGCCTGAAAAAGTCGTTGCTGGTTTTTGCCACCGGCCTGGTGTGCGCCGGCTCGATGCTCTGGCTCTTCCTGTATGGCCAGATGGGGCCGCAGTTTTCGGCCAATGCACCGTTCATTTTCCAGTTGCTGCTCGTTGGCAACCTGCTCTACTACTTTCGTAGCGGCAATTTCGACCTGTTTCGCTATTCGCAACTGGCCCTTTTCCTGTTTGCCCCGTTTGCCGTGCAATGGAGCATCGGCAACTTCATCACGGCGAGCGGCACCAGTCTGTGGGGCTTGCTCGCCCCGATCGGCGCCGTGCTGTTCTTCGGTGCACGCGAATCACTGGCCTGGTTCTTCGCTTACATATTCCTGACCGCGCTGTCCGGCTTTTTCGACTATTTCCTGGCCGACAGCCTGGCCAGCGGCGCTCCGCAAATCTCAATCCGGACCAGCGTTTTTTTCTTTGCCCTTAACTTTGCCGCGATTTCCAGCATCGTCTACCTTTTGCTGCGCTACGCGGTTCTCGAGAAAGCCAAGGCGCAGGCCAGCCTGGAAGCAACCCATCGGCTGTTACAGGAAGAACAGGATCGCTCCGAACGCCTGCTACTCAACATCCTGCCCGGCCCGATCGCCGAACGTCTGAAGCGCGACAGCCAGGCCATCGCCGATGGCTTTGCTGACGTAACGGTGATGTTCGTCGACATCGTCAATTTCACGCGGATTGCCGAAGGACTGACGCCGCAGCAGGTTTTCGCCATGCTCAACCGGATATTCTCGTCTTTCGACGAATTGGCCGAGCAATATGGCATGGAGAAAATCAAGACGATTGGCGACGCCTACATGGTCGCCGGCGGCCTCAACAACGAGCAGACCAACTACACCCGTTCCATCGCTGAATTGGCCGTTGCCATGCGCGATCTGTTACATCGCGACTTCACGGTCAACGACATGCATCTCGACGTTCGCATTGGCATCGGCACCGGACCAGTCGTTGCCGGTGTCGTCGGCAAGAAGAAATTCATCTACGACCTGTGGGGCGACACCGTCAATCTGGCCAGCCGGATCACCAGTGAAGGCACCCCGGGGATGATCCATGTCGACACGACGACTCACCAGCGGCTGGCACAGCACTTCGCTTTCGATGAGCCATTAACGCTCTACCTTAAAGGCAAGGGCGATACGCTCGTTTATCGCCTGCATGGCTTACGGGCGGAACCCTCTACCGGCGGAGCGATAAAGTAAACGCAACGCGCCCCGGCCGATTTTCAGCCAGGATCAGCGAGTAGCCCACCCCGTCGGCTTGGCGGGCGGCGTGATACAAACCGACTCCCAGGCCATCTTCAGAAGTGACCGGCTCGTTGAGCAAGGCAGTGGCCAGGGAAGGCGCAATGGCCTGACCATCATCCGAAACTGTCAGGCTGCCATCGGCAAAAAGCACGCTGATCGCCAGACCCGGTTGACGCAAGCGCTTGGCCAGGGCGTTCTGTAGCAGATTTTCAGCCACGCTATCGAACAAGGGAGCCGGCAAGGAGAGGCCGGCAGCGGCCTCCCCCTGCCAATCGACCTGAAAATGCGCGTTACGTGCCTTGAAACGGCGCCACCATGCGCTGGCATCGGCCATTTCCAGAGGCTCGATTTGTGGCGATTGCAGTTTTTCCAGTGTCACTTTCAAACGCTCCGCAATCTGCGGCAGCTGTCGGCCGAGCAAAGCGGCCACCTCGACCGGATCACCTGGCTGATTCGCGGCATAGCAAAGCACCTGCAAGGACTGGAGCAGATTCTTGACGTCATGCGTCACCCGCGCCCCGGTTTCGTAGATGGCCTGAACATAGGTCATGCGCTGCAACTGATGTGTCCGCAACTTGACCAGATAAAACTCGACAGCGAGGCGCAGCAACCACTCGACATGCCAACGCATGGCCGGTGATGGGGAATGATGAAAATGAACAGTCAACGCGAGCTCGTTGGCCCGGCAAGTGTGAACGTCCGAGGTTTGCTCGCCGGATTGCCCTTCCCGCTCTCCAGCGCGCCATGAGATACCGACGACCCACGGCATGCCCTTTAAGCGCAGCATGACCGCATCGAGAAACATTGCGGGGTCTGTATGACGCTCGCTCTCCTCGGATAGCTGAACAAGCCACTGTTCAAGCGGCATGCCGAGCGACAACATGTAATGCGAAATAGCCGAGCCAATGCCGGAGAATCCGCCGCGCGGGTTCCAGGCCCAAGCCACGACCAGCAACGCCCCGGCAACCGCCAGCGAAGTCTTGAACAAGGCTTCGACATAGCCGGCGCCGCCAACCAGCATGTAAGCCAGCGCCCCCAGCACAAACACGGCGAGGACAAGAAAAACCATGACCCCGTAGAACAAGTCGAAGGCTTCGCCAGATTTCCGCTGCGGCGCCCGGGCCGGAAAAACCAGCAGGAGCGGCAAAAAAATCGGCATGAAGCGGGCGAGGAAGCCACGCAAGAGCGGATCAATGGCTACTGCCGGCGATATTTCCGGAACCACCCCCAGGACAGTGATCGCAACGAGATAGCCGAATGCCAGAAGATAGCCGGAGCGCTCGCCAGGTCTTTCTGTGCCCAGCACCCGCCCACCAATAGCCGCCGCTAGTGCGCCGCACCAGATCAATAATAGCCACGGCCCAAGCAAAAGCGTGGACACCAGAACCACGCCAAGCAATACCCCCCCTTGCCGCAACTCGACCCGGCGCTCGCCGGCGACAAACGGTTGCCAAATCAGGAAAAGGCCGAGAGCCACCACCCACAAAAGGCGAACGGCGGGAATCTGCCAACCGCCAAATGCCAGTGCATGAAGCATCAGCAAATGAGTCGCCAGCAAAAAATGTGGCCAGGCCGCCAAGCGGCTGGCAATTTTTTTAACCATGCCAGTGTTCATGTTTCAGACACCCTGTCGATATTTCGACACTTGCCGCTCGATTCTTTGTAAAGAATTGTCAAATCGACGCCCAAATGCACAGGCACGGAATTTGCGGTTGATTAAGCAGAATTTAATTGGAGCATGCCATGAAATACCAACAAAAAGGCTTCACCCTCGTCGAAATCGCCATTGTCCTGGTCATTATCGGGCTATTGCTGGGCGGCGTACTGAAGGGGCAGGAATTGATCAACAGTGCCAAGGTTAAAAACATGGTCAATGACTTCAGGACTACGTCGGCCTTGGTTTACGGTTACCAGGATCGCTTTAAAAGTTTTCCCGGAGATCAAACACAGCAGCAACTGACTGACGCCTTTGGCGCTGCTGCAGCCGCAACCGCTTGCGCTCCGGCCAATACTAACGGCCAGTGCACCAGCAACAACGGGCGCATTGATGGAAACTGGAATGCCGCAGCCGTTACTGATGAAACTTTTGTCTTCTGGCAGCATGTCCGCCTAGCCAATTTGGCTACTGGCGCCACCAACACCGGCGATCAGAATTACCGTCCTCGCAACGCCGACGGTGGTTTCATTGGCATCGAAAGCGGCATCAACGGTGCCGGTGTGGCAGCCCCTTTCATTGCCGGCATGCGCGGCGCTGTCTTTGTCTGCTCGGAAGGCATTCTTGGTCGCTACGTCCGGCAAATCGACACAACGATGGACGATGGCAATACGGCTGGCGGGTCGGTGCAGGCCGTACCCATGGGTTCGGCGCGATCAACCCAACCAACTGCTACCGCAAACATCGTCGATGGACAGCAATACACAGTCTGCGCCAGCCTGTAAAAACGAACCCTGTTCAGAATCAAGCCCGCCCCGGCGGGCTTTTTCATTTTGGCGAGGTTGCTACGGTCAACCGGAAAAATCGGCCAAAATCGAAAATCGGGCAAGGCCTAACGACGCTTCAGCCTCGCAGCAAACGCTCCTCTGCAGCGGAGACCGCCTCCGGCAAGCCAAGGACGACCACGCCGTCGCCTTCCTCCAGCCGCGTTTCGGGAGCTGGCTCCAGGGCACGAATACCGCGCCGACGGATGGCGCTGACTTCGCAATCCAGCTCGTCAAGGTTCAACGCGTCCAGTGTCTGCCCAATCCCGGCCGCGCCTGAAACCAGCAATATCGAATGGAGATGTGGGTGATGCTCATCATCATCGTCGTAATCGCGGTCCGATATTCCGCGATAAAAGCCGCGCAATAGACTGTAACGCTGGGAACGGGTCTGCCGAATACGTTTGAGTACGCGATTGATCGGCACGCCGACCAGCACCAGCGCGTGGGAGGCAAGCATCAGACTGGCCTCCAGCACCTCCGGCACAACCTCCGCCGCCCCCGCCCGAGTCAGACGGTCCATATCGCGCTCATCAAAGGTGCGGACGACCACTGGCAAGTCAGGGCGCGACACCTGAACGTGGTGCAGGACTTTCTCGGCCAACGGGGTATCGCTGACGGTGACGATTACCACGCTGGCCCGCATCAGGCCGGCGGCGAGCAAAGCCTCTTTTCTGCCGACGTCGCCATAAACGACGTTTTCGCCGCCGGCCGCGGCTTCCCGGACGCGGTCAGGGTCGAGGTCGAGGGCGACATAGGTAATGTTTTCCTGATTCAAAAAACGGGCAAGATACTGTCCGCTCCGACCGAAACCGCAGAGAATCACGTGTTTTTCGGCGCCCATCGACTGAGCGGCGATCCTGGTCAATTGCATCGAGCGCAACATCCATTCGCTGGCGACGAAACGCACCACGATCCGCTCGCTGTACTGGACGATGAACGGCGCGATGAGCATCGAGAGGACGAGCACGGTCAACGCGACCTGCTGGATTTCCCGGGGCATGTTGATGATTTCGCCGAGCAGCACAAAGCCGAATTCGCCGCCGGCGCACAGCCACAAGCCGGAGCGGATGGCATTGCCCGGAGAGGCGCCCAGGCGCCACGAAAGCAGGCCGACGACCAGCGACTTGACCAGCAGCAAGCTGAGCAGCGCTAGCAAAACCTGCCACCACAATCCGACCAGGATATGCAGATCGAGCTTGACGCCAATGGTCACGAAGAACAGCCCCATCAGCACATCGCGGAAGGGTTTGATGTCTTCTTCCACCTGCATTTTGTATTCGGTTTCCGAAATCAGCATACCGGCGACAAAGGCACCGAGCGCCAGCGACAGCCCGGCCAGCTCGGTGATGGTGGCCAAGCTCAGGGTAATCAGCAGCACGTTGAGCACGAACACTTCGGACGACTTGGCGCGGGCGACGAAATGGAACCATTTGCGCATGAGCTTCTGGCCGAAGACAAGAATGACGGCCAGCACGACGACCGCCTTGAACAAAGCCACCGCGAGCAACATGGCGAGCTTTTCCGGTGGCTGGGTCAGCGATGGAATAATTACCAGCAGGGGGACCACGGCCAGATCCTGGAAGAGCAGAACGCCCAAAATCTCCCGTCCGTGCACCGAGTCGAGCTGCTGGCGGTCGACCAGAAGCTTGGTCAGAACGGCCGTCGATGACATGGCAAAGACACCGCCGAGCGCGATGCCCAGTTGCCAACTGACGCCGAGGAGCATGACGAGCCCGGCGATCAGCGCCATGCTCAACAACACTTGCAGCATGCCGAGGCCGAACACGATGCGCTTCATCGCATACAGCTTGGGCAGCGAGAATTCGAGGCCAATCGAGAACATCAGGAAAACGACGCCGAATTCGGCCAGGTGCTCGGCCCGATAGACGTCGTTCATCAGGTTCAGCGCATGCGGGCCGATGACGCAGCCGACGAACAGGTAACCGAGCACCGGCGGCAAATTGAAACGACGGAAAATGACCACGGCGAGAACCGAGGCACCAAGCAGAAGGAGGACGAGGGAGAGTGCGCTCAAGGTCGTTGCGTGAAGTCGGGTATACTCCGGCCATCATAACCTCAGCCAGCCCATGAACCCAAGCCAATCTACCGCCCGCTTCTCGCCGGAACGCGCTCTGGAACTGGGTCGTCAGACCCTGAGTATCGAGGCTGCTGCGGTCGACGCACTAAAAAGCCGAATAAACGAAAATTTTTCGCGCGCCGTCGAACTGATCCTCAACAGCCATGGCCGCCTGATCGTCAGCGGCATGGGCAAATCGGGCCACATCGCCCGCAAGATCGCCGCCACCATGGCCAGCACCGGCACCCCGGCCTATTTCGTTCACCCCGCCGAGGCCAGCCACGGCGACCTCGGCATGATTACCCGCGACGACGTACTGCTCGCCCTCTCCAACTCCGGCGAATCCGGCGAACTGCTCAGCATCCTGCCCGCTCTCAAGCGCCAGGGCGCCAGGATCATTTCGATGACCGGCGTGCCGACATCAACGCTGGCCCGCGAAGCTGACATTCACCTCGACGCCGGCGTCGCCCAGGAAGCCTGCCCGCACAACCTGGCCCCAACCGCCAGCACGACGGCGGCCCTGGCTCTGGGCGATGCGCTGGCCGTCGCGCTGCTTGATGCCCGCGGCTTCGGGCCGGAGGATTTCGCCCGCTCGCACCCCGGCGGTTCGCTTGGCCGCCGCCTGCTCACCCATGTTCGCGACGTCATGCGCGCCAACGACAAGGTTCCGTCCGTCGCCCCCGGCACGCCGATCACCGATGCCATCATCGCCATGTCGCGCGGCGGCCTCGGCCTGGTCGCCATTACCAGCCCGGCCAACCAGGTGCTCGGCATCTTCACTGATGGCGACCTGCGCCGGGCTTTTGAAAAACGCACAGACCTGCAGCAAGGCGACATCGCCTCGGTCATGCACCCGTCGCCACGCACCATTGATCCGGATCGTCTGGCCGTCGAGGCCGTCGAAATGATGGAACGCCTGCGCATCAATGCGCTGCTCGTCGTCGATGCCGACAATCTCCTGATCGGCGCACTCAACATGCACGATCTGTTCACCGCCAAGGTCATCTGATGGACAGCAAAGCCCGCGCCGCCAACATCAAGCTCGTCGCCTTCGACATCGACGGCGTGATGACCGACGGCGGCCTGCATTACACCGACGACGGCCACGAACTAAAAACCTTCAACGTCCAGGACGGCCTCGGCGTCGTGCTGCTGCGCCGCGCCGGCATCAAGGTGGCCATCATCACCGGGCGGACATCGAACGTCGTCAATTGCCGCGCCAGGGATCTCGGCGTCGAACACGTCTTCCACGGCGTCGGCGACAAGGGTGCCGTTTCCGGCCAATTGCTCGAACAACTCGGGCTGCAGTGGTCGGAACTCGCCTTCATGGGTGATGACCTGATTGACCTGCCGGCCATGACTCGTTGCGGCCTGGCCATCGCCCCGGCCAACGCCCGCCCCGTCGTCAAGCAACGCGCCCACATGGTGACCGAAGCCAGCGGCGGCAAGGGCGCCGTGCGTGAGGCCATCGAATTCGTCCTCGCCGCGCAGGGCAAGCTCGACGCGGCCTTCGCGCCTTACCTCAACACACCATGAAGCATTGGCCCAGCCAACTCTTTCCGGTCATCGTTCTGCTGTTCCTGGCCGGGATCAGTTTTTGGCTACAAAGTACCGTTGACCGTGGCGAAACGAACCACGACGGCAAATTCCGCCATGATCCGGATGCCATAGCCGAAAACTTTACCGTGCGTCGTTTCGGCCAGAACGGCCAGATCAAATATCGGCTCACCGCCCCCTATCTCGTTCATTACCCCGACGACGACACCTCCGAACTGAAGTCGCCAACGCTGATCAGCTATCGCCCCGAGGGCGCCACGGTCACCGTCACCGGCGATCACGCCAAAGTCACCGCCAAGGGCGAAACGATCTTTCTCTGGGACAACGTCAGCGTGGTCCGGGCAGCCACACCGGATCGCCTGGAAATGGTTGCCCGCATGCCCGACCTGACCGCCCAGCCCGAGGCCGGCACCGCCTTCACCGGCAGCCCGGTGGAAATCACCCAGGGGCAGTCGTGGGTCAAGGGCGTCGGCATCCATATCGACAACAACACTTCTACCCTCGTCCTGCAAGCGCAGGTTCGCGGGCAATACATCCGACCCGGGCCCGCGCCATGACCACTCGACTTGCCACGCTCACCCTCTGTCTTCTGCTCAGCCTGCCAGCCCTTGCCGAACGGGCCGACCGCAACAAGCCGATGCTGCTTGAGGCCAACCGCGTCTCGATCGACGATGCGAAAAAGATCCAGATACTTGAAGGCGATGTCCTGATCACCAAGGGCACGATGACGCTGAAAGCCGACCGCGTGGTGATCAAGGAAGACCCGTACGGCTTTCAGAAGGGCACGGCCTTCGGCGGCAAGAACGGGCTCGCCCGCTTCCGCCAGAAGCGCGACGGCAAGGAGGAATACGTCGAGGGCGAGGGCGAGCGCATCGAGTACAACACCAATAGCGAAGTCGTCGAACTGTTCCATCGCGCCTGGGTCAAGAGCGGCGAGGACCAGGTTCGCGGCGATTACATCTGGTACGACGCGGTCAGCGAAAAATATCTGGTCACCGCCGGCGAAACCCGCGACCCGAAAGCGCCACCGGGCCGCGTTCGCGTCGTCATCCAGCCGAAGGGCAAGGACAGCGACGCCAAGCCAGCCCCCCGCGGCGAACATCTGGAACTCAAAGGGGCCGGCAACCTCGGAGCGCCAAACGCACAATAGCCGTGCGCCGCAGGCTTCCTGCGGCCAGAAACCCCAGAGTTCACTGAGCCAACGAAAGCCGCCAAGCCCATGATTTTAATTGGCTTATTTGTTTTTGTGCAGCGCACAAAAACAATGTTGACAATACAACAATCCTCCCTATAATAAAGACCATGGTGCAGTGCAACATCGTTTCATGGGGTAGCGCTGCAACGGTTTAGGACTGTTCTGCATAACCTTTTAATTCTGGAGATAACCCATGGCTTTCAACTTCACCACCCCTGAGCAATTCGCGTCCGCCAACAAGGCAACCGTTGATTCCCTGCTCTCCCTGGCCAACACCGCGCTGGCCTCTGCCGAGCGCATCGCTGCCCTGAACCTGAACACCGCCCGTTCGCTGGTTGAAGATTCCGTCTCCGGCGCCAAGGCCCTGATGGGTGCCAAGGACGTCCAGGAAGCCCTGTCGATCCAGGCTTCGCTGGCTCAGCCGAATGTCGAGAAGGCCGTTGCCTACTCGCGCTCCGTCTATGAAATCTCGGCCCAGACCCAGGAAGAACTGTCCAAGATGGTCGAAGGCCAGTTCGGCGACTTCCAGAAGACCGTTGCCGGCCTGCTCGACAAGGCGGCCAAGTCGGCCCCGGCGGGTTCTGACGTGGCCGTTGCAGCCGTCAAGTCGGCCATCGCTGCCGCTACCTCCGCTTTCGACAACATGAACAAGGCTGCCAAGCAGGTTGCCGAGATCACCGAAGCCAACGTCGCTGCCGCCACCAACGCTACTGTCAAGGCTGTTGGCGCCGCTTCTGCCAAGGCCAAAAAGTAATTTGCCCGTTATACCCCCCGCTTCGGCGGGGGTTTTCGTTTCGTCCGCAGCACAAAATCAAACTGGAGATGACAATGAGCAACCCGAATTTCGACCAACTGACCGCCGCCCAAAAAGCCAACGCCGAAGTCATGACGACCCTGCTGCGCACCGCCTTTGACGGCGTCGAGCGCCTGACCGCCCTGAACATGGCGGCTTCCCGCGAGTTTTTCAACAACACCATCGCCGGTAGCCAGAAGCTGCTGAGCGCCAAGGATGCCAATGCGGTCGCCAAGCTGAACGGCGAACTGGCCCAGCCGAACGCCGCCAAGTGGATGGACTACTCGCGTAGCGTCTATGAATTGGTCGCCGAAATGCAAAAAGAAGTCACTTCGGTCATGGAAGCCCAGTACGGCAGCTTTACCAAGAACATCAACAGCGCCGTCGAAAAGGCCAAGACCTCGGCACCGGTCGGCGGTGACGTTTTCGCCGCCACCATGCAGTCGATGCTGAATGCTTCGACCAAGGCTTTCGACAACATGACCGGCATGGCCAAGCAACTGTCCGACATCGCCGAAGCCAACATGGCGGCCGCCGGCAAGACTGCCGCCCCGGCCAAGACCAGCGCCACGGCTGCGGCTCGCAAGTCCGCTGCCAAGTAATTCCGGCGCCCTGCGCTGACGAAAAAGCCCGCGAGATTCGCGGGTTTTTTTACGTCTGTCATTTGTGATGATTTCAATTTTGGCCGTTTTTTACGGTTGACCGTAAGAAACCGGAAAAGCGGATCAGGGGCGCCAACTCCAGTGAATTCCCCGGCTTTCGACTTCGATGCGAATCTCTTCCATTGCCTGATCGACGAGTTCCGGCGAACCTTCGACGCCGAGTTCGAGGTGCTTGCGCTCCCTGCCGACCAGCGAGGGCAGCGAGAACAGGCGCAGCGTCGGGTAATCCTTGACGATGCGCTCCATGAGGTCGAGCAGCGCACTTTCGTAGGCGGTCGGGCCGGTCAGCAGGAAAGCCTTTTCAACCGTGCCGGCGACCGCCTTGAACTGGTCCCGATAGAACGTATCGAGCGCCCATTCGATCATCGGGTGGGCCATTTGCGGAAAGCCGGGCACGAAGTAATGGTCGTTGGCCATGAAGCCGGGAATGCGGTTGAACGGGTTGGGGATGATCTTTACGCCGGCCGGGAAGGTGACCAATTGACGGCGCTGGTCGGTGATTTCTTCGCCGGCGAAACGGACCTTCAACTCCTCGAAACCCTCCGGGTGCAGCACCAGATCGACGCCGAGCGCCGCCGCCACGGCCTGTCGCGTGTGGTCGTCCGGCGTATTGCCGATCCCGCCGCAGGAAAACACCACGTCGCCGGCGGCCATCGTGCGCTTGAAGGTGGCGGCGAGGCGTTCGCGGTCGTCACCGAGGTATTCGGCCCAGCTCAGGCGCAGGCCACGGGCGCCGAGCAGTTCGGCGATTTTGGCGAAATGTTTATCCTGGCGTTTGCCCGACAGGATTTCGTCGCCGATGATGATGGCGCCAAAGGTACGGCTCATAGTCTTTCTCCCTCGATGGTGACAATCGCCCCGCCGCGTGACCGGCGCAGGGCTTCCAGCCCGAAATGAACGAACGATAGCGCGGCCAGCGCCGGCACCAGCAGGCCGACGAATGGAATGTGGGCGAGTAGCGCCATGGTCAGGCCGAGCATGAACAGCGGCGTTTTCTGGCCGCTACGAATCTCCTGCCACTCACCGGCCGTGGCGTGCATGGACAGCGCGTCGTAGGCAAACGTCCGGCGATTCAGCCAGCCCATGAGGAGCAACGGAACGAGCAGCGAGAAGCCGGGAATCAGCCACAATGGAACGGTGATCAGCCAGCCGGCGATGAACAAAATCGAGGCAAAAACGCTGTTGACCGTAGCCGCGACGAAACTGTCCTTGCCCATCGCCGCCACATCGCGGTACTCGGTTTCAGAAAGGTGCTTGAGCATCAGCGGCATGATGACGATGGCCGCCAGCAGCGAGGCGGTCAGGTAGGCGGCAGCGAAGATCGCCATCCAGCCGCCGAGGTAGGCCAGGATATGCGCCACCCAGACCAGCCCCCAGCCGACGAGCAAGGTCATCGGCGGGTAGTCCATCATCTGCTGCACCATCCAGCCCAGACCCCAGACGGCCAGCGCGATGGTCAGCAACAGCGAGAACAGCGCCGGGGTCAGGACATAGAGCCAGACCTTGCTGCTTTTGAGGTTGGCGAAGGTTCGCGCCAACGCGAGCATGACTTCATTCATTCTCGTCACCCATTCTTGATTCCTTCCCATTGTTTTTGCAGCCGCTTGCTCGACACCGGCACCGGCGTCCGCAATTCCTGCGCGTAGAGCCCGACGCGCAGTTCCTCAAGCAGCCAGCGGAACTGTTCGACCTGCGGATCGAGCGTGCCGAGCTTGGCGAGCTGGATGGCGCGGCGTTCGTAGTTGGTCCATAGCGGCGTGTATTCGACCATCAGTTGCGCGTCGCGCCCCGGGTTGGCCTTGAGTTTGTCGAGGCGGACAACAATGGCTTTGAAATAACGCGGGTAGTGCTGCAGGCGCTCGAAGGGCGTGTCGATCAGGAAGTTCTTGCCCATCAGCCGCTTCAATTGGGCCTCGATGTCGGCCACCGCTGCGGCATGCGCCTTGAAGGCCGGCAGCTTCTTGACCACGGCCTGCCACTCGGTCAGCACGGTGCCGACCAGCCGGCAGACCTCCTGCATGATCAGCCCGAGCCTTGCCTTGCTGTCGCCGCAGCGGCGCTTGAAGGCATCCGGCGTCGTCGGCAGCGGTTCGGTCAGGCAGGCACGCTCGAAAGTCAGAGCGACGATCTGGTTCTTGAGGTCGTCGGCGCTGCCCAGCGCCATGGTCTGCATGGCCATCTGGCTCAGGCCGGGGATATTCTTGTCGAAATACTTCACCTGATCGCGGAACTGCAGCATGAACAGGCGGAGCAGGCCGGCGCGATGGGCGGCGGCAGCTTCCTCGGCGGAATCGAAGACCTTGAGGCTGACGCTTTCGCCATCGTCGGTCAGGCCCGGGTAGCCAAGCACGGTCTGGCCGGCCGATTTTGGCCCAACTCGGACCTCCATGAGCTCGGGCAACTCGCCGAAAGTCCAGTCGGTCAGCTTGGTGAATTCGGATGGCGTTTCGTGCAGTTCGGCGAACTCGTCCTTGGCCTGCTTGCCCCACTCGGCGCGCAGGGCAACCAGGCTTCGGTTCATGTCGAGCTGCCGGCCATGTTCGTCGATGAGCTTGTAGTTCATCGAGAAATGGGCCGGCAGCGCGTCGGGCCGGAAGGCGTCGGGGGTCACGGCCCAGCCGCGCGCATTGAGGCCGCGCGCTTCGAGGATGTGATCGATGAGCGGCGTGATCAGGCCCTGATTCAGCTTCTTTTCGTTGCCGGCTACGGTCGACAGGAATTCTTCGACAAATTCGGGCACCGGCACCACTTTCGCCCGGATCTTCTGCGGCAGCGTCTTGATCAGCTGGACCAGTTTTTCCTTGAGCAGCCCGGGCACCAGCCATTCCATGCGCAGCACGGGAATCTGGTTGAGCTGGGCGAGCGGCAAGGTCAGCGTCACGCCGTCCTTCGGCGAACCCGGCTCGAAGTGATAACTCAGCGCGTAATCGACGCCACCGACTTTGAGATGATGCGGGAAAGCCTCGGTCGTCACGCCGGCCGCCGAGTGCCGCATGAGGTCGTCTTTCGCCAGGTAGAGCAGCTTCGGCGTCTCGCGCTCGGCTTCCTTGCGCCAGTGGTCGAAGGTCGCGCCGTTGTGGATGCCCTCGGGAATGATCGCGTCGTAGAAGGCGAAAATCAGCTCGTCATCGACCAGCACGTCCTGCCGGCGCTGCTTGTGTTCGAGATGTTCGATCTCGCGGATCAGCTTCTGGTTGTGCAGGAAGAACGGCCAGCGCTTGGCGAAAGCTTCGTCGATTTCCTCGCTGACCAGCCCCTGGCGGATGAAGATTTCGCGCGACTCGGCCGGCGCCATCGGGCCGTAATGAATGCGCCGCTTCGGGTTGATGACCACGCCGTAAAGCGTCGTCCGCTCCCAGCCCGAAACCTGCATCGACCGCTTTTCCCAGTGGGCGTCGAAGTACTGGCGCTTGACAAGGTGAGCGCCCACTTTCTCCAGCCAGTCCGGTTCGATGCGGGCGACGCAGCGGCCGAAGAGGCGTGTCGTCTCGGTGATCTCGGCCGCCATGATCCACTTGCCGGCCTTCTTTTGCAGCGGCGAGGATGGATGGATCAGGTAACGGATGCCCCGTGCGCCAAGGTAGAAACCGGATTCGTCGGCCTTGCAGCCGAGGTTGCCGAGCAGGCCAGAGAGCAGGGCCTGGTGGATGGCGTCGTAGGTGGCGGGGGGGATTGCCGATGCCTTGGCCCCATCCCCCTCCCGGCCTCCCCCTTGCCCCAAGGGATACCGTCCCTGCGGGACAGAAAGGGGGAGGAGCTTGGTTTTCACTCCCTCCCTTTCAAGGGGAGGGTTGGGGTGGGGATGGGTCTCGCCGGATTCACGCACCCAGCCCAGCTCGGTGACCATCGCGTGCAACTGCCCATGCACCTCGCGCCATTCGCGCATCCGCAGGTAAGAGAGGAAATGGGCGTGGCAGGTGTCGACCAACTGCTTGTTCGATTTCTTGTGTTCGACGGCGCTCTGGAACCAGTTCCACAGCTTCCACCAGCTCAGGAATTCCGATTTTTCGTCGGCAAACAATTTGTGCTTTTCGTCCGCCGCCTGCTGGCGGTCCTGCGGCCGTTCGCGCGGGTCCTGCGCCGACAGGCCGGCGGCGATGACCATGACCTCCTTGAGACAGCCGAGATCGCGGGCGGCGACCAGCATGCGGCCGATGCGCGGGTCGAGCGGCAGCTTGGCGAGCGAGGCACCAATCGGCGTCAGCACATTGTCGTCGGTCAGCGCGCCGAGTTCCTGCAACAGCGCGTAGCCGTCGGCGATGGCCTTGGCCGGCGGCGGTTCGATGAACGGAAAGCGCTCGACGTCGGTCAGGCGCAGCGACTTCATGCGCAGGATGACGCCGGCCAGCGACGAGCGCAGGATTTCCGGGTCGGTAAACGGTGGCCGGGCGTTGAAATCCGGCTCGTCGTACAAGCGGATGCAGACGCCCGCCGCGACCCGGCCGCAACGCCCGGCCCGCTGCCGCGCCGCCGCCTGCGAGACCTTTTCGATCTGCAACTGTTCGACCTTGTTGCGGTAGGAATAGCGCTTGACGCGGGCCAGGCCGGTATCGATGACGTAGCGGATGCCCGGCACGGTGAGCGAAGTTTCGGCCACGTTGGTGGCCAGTACGATGCGCCGCTGGCCGCCGGATGGCTTGAAGATGCGGTCCTGATCGCCGGCCGACAGGCGGGAAAAGAGCGGCAGAATTTCCGGAGCATGGGCGCTCGACAAACCGGGGCGAGTCAGCGCGTGCTTTCTTAACGCTTCGGCCGCCTCGCGGATTTCGCGTTCGCCGGGCAGGAAGACGAGAATGTCGCCGGCACCCAGCCGCGAGACCTCGTCGGCGGCATCGACGATGGCGTCATAGAGATCGCGCTCGTCGTCTTTCTTGTCGAGATCCTCGACCGGGCGGTAACGCACTTCGACCGGGTAGAGCCGGCCGGAGACTTCGATAATCGGCGCTTTTTTCCCGTTGACCGTGAAATGCGTCGAAAAGCGGTCGGCGTCGATGGTTGCCGAGGTGATGATGACCTTGAGGTCGGGCCGCTTGGCCAGCAACTGCTTGAGATAGCCGAGCAGGAAATCGATGTTGAGGCTGCGCTCGTGCGCCTCGTCGATGATGATCGCCTCGTAGGCGTTGAGGTAGGGGTCGGACTGCGACTCGGCGAGCAGGATGCCGTCGGTCATCAGCTTGACCCAGCTTTCCGGGGACGACCGGTCCTGAAAACGGATTTTGACGCCGACGCCAGCGCCGACCTGCGTTTTCAGCTCTTGCGCCAAGCGTGTTGCCACCGAACGCGCCGCCAGCCGGCGCGGCTGGGTATGGCCGATCAGGCCGCGCGCACCGAGCCCGAGATCGAGGCAAATTTTCGGCAACTGGGTCGTCTTGCCCGAGCCGGTTTCGCCGCAGACGATGACGACCTGATGCTGCTCGATCAATTCGGCAATGTCGGCCCGCCGCTCGTTGACCGGCAGATCGCTCTGAAATTCCGGTTTCGGCAGTTTGGCCCGACGCTCGGCGACCGCCGCCTGCGAGCGGGCCAGCAGGCCGACGAAATCGGCATTCAGTTTTTCGCGTTTTTCGCCGGACAACCGCGCCCCGGAGGAAGTCCCCTTGGGGGATAGCAATTCGCGCTGCATGCCGCGCAGGCGCTTCAGATCGCTGGTCAGGCAGAGGGCTTCAGCAAGATCGGCGCGGCGGGCGGGGGTATCGTGTTTCATTCATGGCGGCAGCAAATCGGGGCACCGATTTTACCGCGCCAAAGGCATGCCTCACCGACCGCGCCAGAAATGCAAGCGCACTCCCACGGTCAACCGGAAATCGGGGCGGAATTTGAAATCCCGATGCACGCCCCCCAAATGCAAAAAGCCGCCCCCAGGGGACGGCTTCGGGCTGATCGTCTTGCCCTTACTTCTGGGTGCCCATCCACTGGGCATGCTTGCCATCGCTCGTTTTCTCGCAAGCGACCTTGAGGCCGGAAATCGTCGAAACCGTACCGACCGCTTCAAATTGGCCCGTATCGCCGTTGAAACACTGCGGAGCCTTGGCGATGGCAGCCGGCTTCGTCGCCGCAACCGGCCGGGCGGGAACCGGCGTTTGGCTGGCGCAGGCAGTCAGACCGAGGGCGATGGCGGAAGTGGCGAGAAACGAACGCATGAAAATCTCCTGGAAGGTAATCGACACGTTGAGGCCAGCATTGTCTTTCCGCCATGTTGCAGTTTCATTGCAGGACGCGGGCTTCCCCTCGCCCCCTGCAAAAAAACGGCGCAAATCCGCTCTGCGCCATTCTTGCCGCGGGTCAGCCGACGGACTGTTATTGCCCGGCCAGTTTGCCGTCCAGATCGGCCATGAATTTCCCGAGCGCATCGCGCAAGGCCAGGGCGAGCGACTCGCCAAAGGATTCGCCAGTCGCCGCCATGACCAGACCGGCCGAACCTTCGCCGCTGTAATGCTTGGCAATGAGCTCGCCGTCACGCCCTTTCACTTTCGCCAGCAAGGACACCTGCCCGGTGTAAGACATGTACATGTCGCAGAAAGCGTTAAGCACGCTCCCTGAAACCTCGACGACCCTTGAACTCTTGCCATCTTGCTCGGCCGTACCGACCACCCGGTAGCCATGGGCGCGAAGCTCGGTCCCCACCGCCGAGGTGACCCACTCCGCGACATCCTTGCTCGCCACGACGTCCGCCGTCCGCATGCCGAAACCGTTGCGGACCGTTCCGACAACGGACTTGTCCGTACGCTCGTCATTGAATTTCTCCAGGACGATCGTCGTATTCTTGCTCGCTTCGACCGTCGGCGCCGTCTGCCGCACTTCACCGGCCGGTGCCGGAGGATAGGACAAGGGCGCCTGGCGTGTTCCAAAAGCGCACCCCGTCACGGTTGCCGCGACGACCAGAAGACATCCCACCTGCATTACATTCCTGAGCATTTTCCCCTCCCCTTTGTTGAAAATCGAGCTGATGATTATGACCAGCGTCTTGGGCGCGAGTTGACGCCGATCAAGCGTCGGCATTGTCGCCGGGCTTGCCGGCCCGGCTGGCGGGCACTAGCGCGGCATCGGGCCATGCAAAGCAAGCCCACGGTCAACCGAAAATAGTGCCCGAATTTGCAATCCTGCCCTCGTTCAGCCCGGCCCGCCGCGCTTATACTTCGTGCATATTCAGTCCCGACATCACCATGGCCATCATCCGCTGCAACAAATGCACCCTGCTCGCCGAGCAGGCCGACAACCTCGCCGGTCAAAGCATCGCCTGCCCCCAGTGCGGCGCCCCGGCAGCGGTCTATTCGACGCTGTTTTTCATCGAAAAACTGCTCGACAAATATTTCGATGGTCAGCGCCAGATCATTCGCCTCAAATCGCTGGCCAGCCCCAACAAGGCCGTTGCCGCAGCGCCCACACCGGCGAACTCGACGCCGCCCGACATCGATCTGGCCAACACCGATTTTCTCGCGACCGAAGTGCAGCACGGCCCCATTTACGACTGGTTCCAGAAGAAACAGATCAAGGTTCAGGCCAATATGCGCAGCGTCGATACCAGCGGCTTTTTCGACGAAGTGGC
>NZ_JAVHPH010000068.1:0-6026 GCF_036170495.1 Azonexus sp. | reverse complement strand
TGCTCTGCGTCGACGTCTGGGAACACGCCTACTACATCGACTACCGCAACATGCGTCCGAAATACGTCGAAACCTACCTGGCTTCGCTGGTTAACTGGTCGTTCGCCGAAGCCAACTTCGCCTGATTTTTAGTCGCTAAACAAATGGCCCGGGAGAAGCTTCTCCCGGGCCATTTTTTATCTTTTGTCGCCAGAACAGTGCCCCAGCGCTAGGGCCCACTCGGTGGCTCGACGAGCACCACACGGTTCTTGCCGAGGCGTTTGGCCTTGTACATGCCCTCGTCCGCCCGACAAAACAGGCTGTGCACATCGTCACCTGGACAGTATTCGGTGACGCCGATGCTGATACTGACATTCAGCACCGTGCCGCCGGAGAGTGTCAGCGGGCTTTCCTCAAAACTGAGGCGCAGGCGCTCGCCAAATATGACACCGGCGACGGCATCCGTCTCGGGCATCAGCACGGCAAACTCTTCACCGCCATAGCGATAGGCACTATCCGCATGGCGCAAGCATGACTGGATGACCCCTGCCAGAGTCTGCAGAACCCGGTCGCCTTCGGCATGTCCCCACGTGTCGTTAACCTGCTTGAAGTCGTCCACATCGACAATGAGCAAGGTTAGCGGACGGCGGTAACGGACCGAACGTTCCAGTTCCTGATCAAGGGCCATGTTGAACTGGCGGGCGTTGCTGAGCTGGGTCAGCGAATCGGTCAGACTCAGCTGACGGTAACGCTCCTCGCTTTCGCGCAGTGACTCCTCGGCCATGCGGCGTTCGGTCACGTCCTGCATGGTTTCTATGGCGCCAATCACGACACCGTCCCGGCTGCGCAGCGCCGTGGCAGTAAAAAACAGCCATTTCCCGACTCCGTCGGCACCCTCGACGAACTCCTCTGCCTCGAAAGCGCCATCGATCAAGGTAGACTTCCGGAGATTGCCTCGGTAGAAACGATGAAAATCGGCTTCGATGGCCCCGTCCAGGACGAGATCGGCCAAAAAGGGCCGGGCGTCAGCAAACGAAGGATGCCAGTGGTCCCGCGATAAGCGCACATTGTCGGCATTGCGCCCGGTAAGGACTTCGCAGGCCCTGTTCCAGTGCGTAATGCGATGCTCGCTATCGATGACCATGGTGGGCACTGAATTGCTTTCCACCACCTGCGAAACGAACGCTTCCTTCTCACGGAGAGCCGCCTCGGCATGGCGTCGTTCCGTGATGTCCTGCAGGGTCTCGATAGCACCGACCATCTTGCCCTGGTCGTCGAGGACAGGAGCAGCGGTGAAATGTAGCCAGCGACCGTCGTCACCGAAATCGGCGAAAAAATCTTCGGCTTCGCAGGCCCCCTCGATCAATGAGGAGGGATGGAACTTGTCCTGGTAGAAATACTGGATGTCGGCTTCTTTGCCACCGTCCAGTATCAGGTCGGCCATGATCGGACGTTCGCTCGCATAGAACGCCCGCCAATGATCCCGGGTACCGATGACCCGTTCCACAGCAATGCCGGTCAATGCTTCGCAGGCCTTGTTCCAGCAAACGACGCGATGGTCAGCATCGATGATGAATGTGGCCACCGGGTTGCCATCGACAAAGCCTGATAGCCTGATGTTGTTGTTAGTCAAAAAGTGGGGCATTTGAGTTATGTCCTCAATTCATCCCAATACTCTATGCTAAAAGTAAAGTCAGGGGTGAAAATCGGAAGTAGTAGCCTGAAGTGATTCGCCAAGACTCGCCGCACCGAGGGCTTCTCACTTCAGTCAGTCGAACGTCGGCCCTTGCCGACCACCCTCTTCACCGCCAACGTAACCAGGAAAGGAAACTCCGCGTCGGCCGAATTGACGACACGATAGGCCGGCCCGACGGCGCGGGCTATCCAGGCGGTCAGGGCGTCGAGATTCACGGCTTCGCAGCGCAGGTCGGCGATGACGCAGCCATCATCTTCGTAGACCGGGAAGTCGGTGCAGCCAACCGGTTTCACCTCCTGGTCGTAGACCCGGCAGGCGCCGCAGCTTTGGTCATAGGCCGGACAGGGTTTGCGGTGGGCGTAGTAGAGGCCATTGCCGGCCCGGATTTCCTCGGGGCCCTGGCCGGCAGCGAGGCGCCGGTCGAAGGCCGGACGCGATTCGCCGAGTTGCCAGAGCACCTTGACCTGCTTCCATTCCAGCTCGAGAACGAGCACGTCGAGTCGGCAGCAGGGCTTCGAGCACTGCGCGCAATGGGGAATGACGGCGGCAACCTGATAGGCGGCGGCCGCCGCGGCAAGCTCGGTGGCCAGGCGACGGCGGAGATTGCGGGAGCTCATCGAAGGACGGCCTTGGGAAGCGAGAGGGAAGAAAGAGCGGGGGTCATTAGCCACTGATAGCACGATCCGAAAGCGCGACGCAAGGGATCGCAGCCATCGCCATTTCATTTTTAGCCGTTTTTTCCGGTTGACCGTGAAATCCAACCTTGCCGGGACGCGAACAAAGGCGCTTGGCATGACACGATCATCGGTCTAAGATGGTTCAACGACTTGCATGCAGGCAAGTCCGCAGTGCATCAAAAGAATGCCGCAAACCACCCGCCAGCGATGAACCCAAAATCGCATCGGGCGGCGGCTGATGAGTCAGGCCAACAGAGGGGCGTCCATGAGTCTGCATGTCTTCGTCGCCATGCCGTTCGGCAGCAAAGCCGCTGCTGACGGCCATCCGATCGATTTCGACCGGGTTTATGCCGAACTGATCCGGCCGGCGCTGGAGAGTGCCGGACTCGAAGTTCTGCGGGCCGACGAGGAACAGGGCGCCGGCGACATTCGCGCCGATCTCTTCCAGGAACTGCTGATGGCCGACCTCGTGGTCGCCGACCTGACGCTGGACAATCCCAATGTCTGGTACGAACTCGGCGTCCGCCACGCCTTGCGGGCGCGCGGCGTCATTCTCATCCAGGGGCCGCGCGCCGCCCAGCCCTTCGACATCTACACCGACCGCAAGCTTAGTTACCATCTGCTCGACGGCGCCCCCGACCCGCAAAGGCTGGCCGCCGACATCGCGGCGCTGGCCAACATGGCGCGCCTGACGCTGAACGCCTGGCGCGGCCGCAAGACCAGCCCGGTGTACAGCCTCCTGCCCAATCTCGAGGAACCGGACTGGACGCGGCTGCGCGTCGGCAATGCGCTGGAGTACTGGGAAAACCACGACGATTGGGCGACCCGTATCGAGGTGGCGCGCAACGCCAACCACCCGGAAGACATTCTCGTCCTCGCCGACGAAGCGCCGGCCACGCCGCTGCGCGTCGAAGCGCACCTCAAGGCCGGCGAGGCGCTGCGCCGCATGGCGCACTTTCATTTCGCCCTCGAACAATGCGACCTGGCCCTCGAATTTGCCCCCGACAACCACGAAGCCGCCCGCCAGCGCGGCGTCTGCCTGCAGCATCTGGGCCGCAAGGATGAAGCACGGGCCGCATACAAGCGGCTCATCGACGACAATGAGGATGACATCGACGCCTGGGAATTGCTTGGCCGCCTGGACAAGGAAGAATGGGTCAGCGCCTGGCGTATCCCGGGGCACACGGCAGAGCAGATGCGCCGCGATGCCGCCTACGAAGACGCCCTGCTGCGCGACACCATCCTGAGCTACAGCCGGGCTTTCCGAAGCAGCCCCGGCCACTACCTGTCAGGCATCAACGCGGTGATGATGATGCACGTTTACCGCGACCTGACCGGCGACTCGCGCTTTGCCAGCGAGGCCGCCATCATGGCCGGCGGCGTCACCTGGGCAGCATCGTGCGAGCGCGACGACGCCAACCGTTTCTGGGCGCTGGCCAACCTCGGCGCCCTGGCCATCATTGATGGCGACCCGGCGACCGTCGGCGCCGCTTTCCGCGAGGCCATCGCCCACGTCGACAACGACTGGCTGGCCCTCGAAGCAACCTACAAACACATCGGCCTGCTCGCCCTTCTCGGCTTCAAGCCGGATAACGTGAACGCGGCGCTGACCACGCTCGAACGCGCCATGCAGCGCATGAAGCCGCCGGCCAGCCAGCGCCAGCCGGACAAGGTTTTTCTCTTTTCCGGCCACATGATCGATGGCCCCGACCGGGCCGATCCCCGTTTTCCCGCCGACAAGGAGCCGATCGCCGCCGCCTGCCTCGGCGATTTGCTCGACGGCCTCGGCGCCGGCCCGAACGACCTCGCCTTCGCCCAGGGCGCGGCCGGTGGCGACATTTTGTTCGGCGAAGCCTGCCTGGCCCGCGGCGTGCCCTTCCAGATGCTGCTACCGCTCGAAGAGCCGGATTTCATCGAAGCATCCGTCTTGCCCTCGGCCAACGGCGAAGCCTGGCGCCAGCGTTACCTGGCCCTGCGCGACCAGCTCACCCTGGCGCCGCGCATCATGCCGGACGAACTCGGCCCGCTGCCGCGCGACCGCGACGGCCGCGAGATGGACCCCTTCGAACGCTGCAACCTGTGGCTGCTCTACAGCGCGCTGACCCAGGGCCTGAGCCGGGTCCGCTTCATCTGCCTGTGGAACGGCGGTGGCGGCGACGGCCCCGGCGGCACGGCGCACATGGTGCGCGAGGTCAAGCGACGAACCGGCCAAGTGAACTGGCTGGATACGCGCCAGCTCTGGTAACCCGAATGTCATTTTTGATTCACCCTGTTGTTTGTAGCGCTTCGCGAACCAACTCAAAAAGGAGACGAATCATGGCCAAGAAGACGGCACTCTGCATCGGCATCAACAATTACCCCGGCACCCACATGGACCTCCAGGGCTGCGTCAATGACGCGCAGGACTGGGCGGCCGTTCTCGCCGCGCGCGGCTACAAGACCACGCTGCTGCTCGACGACAAGGCGACCAAGGCCGCCATGGTCGACGCCATGAGCAAGCTGATCGCCGGCGGCGGCAAGGGCGACAGCCTGGTCATCACCTTCTCCGGCCACGGCACCTACCAGCCGGACGAAGACGGCGACGAGGTCGACGGCCTCGACGAGGCGCTTTGCCCCTACGACCTGCAGACCAGCGGCAGCGCCCTGACCGACGACGAGATCAAGGCCCTTTTCGCCACGCGCAAAGGCGGCGCCCGCCTGCTGCTCATTGCCGACAGCTGCCATTCCGGCACCGTGACGCGCGCCGCCAAGGCCGACAAGGACGCCGACACCCGGCCGCGTTTCATGCCGATGGGCAACTGGCTGCCGGCCAGCAAACTGCCCAAGAACTTTGCCGGCAAGGCGGCGCAGACCATGGTCGGGCCGATCGGCACCTCGCCGCTCACCGGCGCCTTCGTCAAGCAGGTCGGCGACCTGTTGCTGGCCGGCTGCAAGGAAGGCCCCAACAACTACAGCTACGACGCGAAGATAAACGGCCGCTACAACGGCGCTTTCACTTACTACGCGTTGAAGACGCTCAAGGCCTTGAAGCCGGAAGCGACCTACAACGACTGGTACAAGGCCATGCTGAAGAGTCTGCCCTCGGCCAGTTATCCGCAGACGCCGCAGCTGTTCGGCACGGGCGCGGCCAAGACGCGCAAGGCATTGACCTGAAATAAACGCATTTCCCGGTGAGCCGTAGAGGAGACACAGCATGACGACACGCACGATACGCATACGCGGCACCAAAATCGGCGCCGGCAGTCGCGGCGCCAGCCAGCCCGGCGGGCCTCAACCGCTCTTCCGCCTCGCCCCGGGCAGCGCCCGCGACGGCGCCGGCGAGGAGATCGAGGTCAAGCCGGAAACAGTCGTTCGCGTCGCCCTTGAAAACGGCTTCGTGCTGTGGAGCCGGGCCGACGACCTAACCCGCGAATACGGCAGCCCACCGCCGCGCGGGGAAAGCGGCGCCTGGGAATTCACCCGCCTGACGCCGCGCCGGGCGGTGGTCGGCGAACGCGGCGCGGCCGGGCTGGCCATCCGTGTGCTGGAATTTTTCGGCGTCGATGTCGGCAAGAAGGTCGCCGGCAAGCTCGGCAAGGTGCTCGAAGACAAGAAACTGCACGCCAAGGGACCGGGGCTCTACCGTATCGCTGCCGGCAACGCGCTGACCCTGACGCCGGTTGCCGGCAGCGGCC
>NZ_JAVHPH010000067.1:0-6035 GCF_036170495.1 Azonexus sp. | reverse complement strand
TGTTCAATTGAGGGGCGGCCCGGGTGAGGACGGCCAGCGCAATGTTGGTGATCATCAGTGCGACCACTACGGGGAGCGAGAGCAAGACCCCGACCGAAAACATTTTTGAGCCGAGTTCGACCAGATTCAGCCAGCTCGTCGCAGCCATGGGTGTTGCGCTGACCGGTATGGCGTAAAAGCTCTGGGCGAGCGTGGCGATATACATCAGGTGGCCATTCAGTGAGAGAAACAGCAGGAAACTGACGAGCCCCATGAATTCGCTGATCACGGGTGTTTGCGAGGCGCTCAGTGGGTCGTAGGCGGTTGCGAAGCCGAGCCCCATCTGGGCGCCGATGAATTCCCCGGCAAAATCGACGGCGGCAAAGACAATACGGGCAGCGAAGCCCATGCCGATACCGATCAACATTTGCTGCGCCAGTATCCAAAGACCGGCCAGCGAGCCCGGCGCGACCGCCGGCATGGGGGGGAGGGCCGGGGCGATGGCCATGGCAATGCC
The DNA here is from genome assembly GCF_036170495.1 of Azonexus sp. Taxonomy (GTDB): domain Bacteria; phylum Pseudomonadota; class Gammaproteobacteria; order Burkholderiales; family Rhodocyclaceae; genus Azonexus. The sequence continues at coordinate 5,539 of NZ_JAVHPH010000067.1, read as the reverse complement.
AATGCCGAGAATGAGCCGCGTGCGGCGGGGAATTCCGGCTGAACCCCAGAGCGGCGAGGTGGCGATAAACGCCAGAATGCGGGTCAGCGGATAGGCAAAGGCAACAATCCAGGCGTCGAGTTGTGCCGTGGTGATGCTGAACATGGTCAGCCGATCAGCTGCGGAATGCTCTCGAACAAACGCTGGATGTAGTCAATCATGTATTCGAGCATCCAGGGGCCGACGAAGATCAGGACCAGGAACATGACGACCAGTTTGGGGACGAACTGCAGCGTCGCTTCGTTGAGCTGGGTTGCCGCCTGAAAGATGCTGACAATCAAGCCAACGATCAGGGCGGAGAGCAGCATTGGCGCCGCCAGAACGAGGGTGACTTCGATGGCCTGTCGGCCGATTTCCATGACGACACCCGGGGTCATGGATTGAAGCTTTTAACCAGCGAACCAATGACCAGATGCCAGCCGTCGACCAAAACGAAGAGCATTAGCTTGAACGGCATTGCAACCATGACCGGCGACATCATCATCATGCCCATCGACATGAGCAGGCTGGCTACCACCATGTCGATGATCAGGAAGGGGATGAATATGATGAAGCCGATCTGGAACGCTGTTTTCAGTTCGCTGATGACGAAGGCGGGAATCAGGACGCGCAGGGGTATGTCGTCAGGTTTTTCGATTTTATCGACCTTGGCGACACTCGCCAGCATGGCGATGTCGGCTTCCCGGGTCTGGCGCAGCATGAAGCTGCGCATCGGAACCGCCGCTCGTTCGCCGGCCTGGGCGATGTTGATCTTGTTTTCCGAGAGCGGCAGGTAGGCGTCGGTATAGACCTGGTCGAGCGTTGGCGACATGATGAAAAAGGTGAGGAAAAGCGCCAGGCCGACCAGAACCTGGTTGGGGGGAGATGTTTGCGTGCCCAGGGCGTGGCGGAGCAGGGAAAGCACGATGATGATGCGGGTAAAGCTCGTCATCATTAGAACCGCCGCTGGCAGGAAGGTCAGCGCCGTGAGGAAGAGCAATGTCTGGATGGTCAGGCTGTAGGTGGTGCCGCCGCCACCAGTTGGTGTACTGGTGACTGACGGCAGTCCGCCTGCGGCTTGGGCTACAGCAACGATCGGGGGGAGCAGCAGGCCAAGCCCGAGTACGACTCGCCTAAGCATTGTTGTGGCGTTCCTTGATGGATTTTAACCACTGGGCAAAAGGCGCTTCGGTGGTGCCCGTGGTCGGTTCTACCTCGATGCGGCTTCCCTTGGGGAGTTGATGCAGCGTGCGAATCTGACCGGGAACAATGCCGATGACCAGCCAGCTATCACCCACTTCGACCAGCACAATGCGCTCGCGTGGCCCGAGCGCCACGCCGCCTATGATTTTCATGCCACCCTGGCCAAAACCTTTGCCACCCGACAGCTTGCGGGCCAGCCAGGCGGTGCCGAAGAGTAGTCCGAGGATAAGGAGCAGGGCCAGGGTTGCCTGCAGGTAGGTGCCGGCTGGAATGCCGGGGCTGACGGCGTCGCTACCCCACGCGGTGATAGGCAGCAGGAGTGGAAAAAGAAAGCGCAGCAAGTCGGAGGTCGCGGTCAAAGTAGGTTAGGGCGCTATCTTAAACCCAAACCCGAAAATTGACTTTGCTACGGTCAACCGGAAATTTTGCCCAAAATTGAAAGAGGGTGGTCTGCGGCGCAGACCACTAGATCAGCGGTTCAGCTTACGCATCCGCTCCGAGGGCGTGATGATGTCGGTCAGGCGGATACCGAATTTGTCGTTCACCACGACCACTTCACCTTGCGCGATGAGTGTGCCATTGACCAGGACGTCCATCGGCTCACCAGCCATCGCGTCGAGTTCGACGACGGAGCCATGAGCCAGTTGCAGCAAGTTCTTGATGGTGATCTTGGTCCGGCCAAGCTCGACGGTGATCTGGACGGGAATGTCGAGAATCATGTCGAGTTCGTTCATGATCCCGCCCTGGCCCAGTGGCGCCGAAAAGGACGGGAAGATGTCGGCCGGTTGGACGGTTGCCGCGGCAGCATCGTCGGTAACGGTTTGTTCCGCCATGGCGGCTGCCCAGTCATCCTCGCTGATCTGGCCTGCGTCTTCGGTCGGGGGGTCCATATTTTCGATATTGTCAGCCATTTTTCTCTCCGATCACCGGTTCACCGGGCGGTGCGTCGGGCGAAGCAGCGATGAATCGCTCGACCTTTAGTGCGTATTGGCCATTTTGCTGGCCATAGGAACATTCCATCAAGGGTACGTTATCGACCAGTGCCTCAATGTGCGGCGGCAGGTTGAGGGGAATAACGTCGCCCTCCTTGAGATTCAGAATTTCGCGCAGCGATATTTTACCGGTGCCCAGGTGCGCGACGATTTCTACCTCTGCCCCCTGTAATTGCTTACGCAAAGTACCGATCCAGCGTTTGTCAGTCGATAGCTGGTCACTTTGCATCGTGCTGTAGAGCAGGTCGCGGATCGGCTCAAGCATCGAGTACGGAAAGCAGATGTGCATGTCTGCCGTGGCGCCACCGAACTCCAGCGTAAAGGTCGTCGAAACAACGATTTCCGACGGCGTGGCAATGTTGGCGAACTGCGAGTTCATCTCCGAGCGAATGTACTCGAAGTTGATGTCGTAGACCGGCTTCCACGATTTGCTGTACTCGGTGAATACGACGTTCAGCAAGCCCTGGATGATGCGTTGTTCGGTGGCCGTGAAATCACGCCCTTCGACACGGGTGTGGAAGCGCCCGTCGCCACCGAACATATTGTCGACGACCAGAAAAACCAGATTCGGATCGAAGACGAACAGCGCCGTGCCCCGTAAGGGCTTGGCAATAACCAGATTCAGATTGGTCGGGACGACCAGGTTACGGATGAACTCGCTGTATTTTTGCACCCGGATTGCGCCGACCGAGATTTCGGCGTTGCGGTGCATGTAGTTGAACAGGCCAATACGCAGGTAGCGAGCGAAGCGTTCGTTGACCAGTTCCAGCGTCGGCATCCGGCCGCGGACGATCCGCTCCTGGGTGCCGAGATTGTACGAACGTATCCCGCCGCCTTCCCCTTCGTTATTGTCGGGTTCGTCGGTTTCACCGGTGACCCCCTTGAGTAGGGCGTCAACCTCGTCCTGGGATAGGAAATCTCCCGCCATGGATCCTTACTGAATAATGAATGAGGTAAACAAGACTGCCTTGACCGGGCCGTCCGGGGCTTCAACTACCCCTTTTTTGTTCTTGGCGGGCGGTTCGATGACCGAATTGATCTCATCCTTGAGTGCATTGGCCAGTTGCTCCTTGCCTTCCTTGGGTAACAACTCGGAGGCCTTCTTCGATGACAGCAACAACGTCAGGTTGTTGCGAATCTTCGGCATCTTGGCTTTGATGTCAGGCTCCGCCATCGCATCTTCAACTTCAAGCGACAGCGCCACCTGCAAATACTGATCACCGGTTTCCGGCACCAGATTGACGGTAAATGCATCCAGATTGATAAATACCGGATGGGCTTCCTTGTCTTTTTTCTTGTCTTTCTTTTTGGCTGGCTTGGCTGCCTCTTCTGCGTTTTCCCCGTCGTCCTCGGCGGGGTCTGCCTTCTTGAGCAACATAAAGGCCGCGCCTCCACCCAGAACCACCAGAAGAACGACCGAAAGGATGATGATCAACAGTTTTTTGCTTTTTTTCGGGGGGGCTTCTGCCCCTTCTGCGGCTGGCTTGGCATCCTTGGCCATTGTCTATCCCTCGTTACTCGATCATGACGATCCGGTTATGCGAACAGGTCTACCAAACCACGTCCCCGCTGAATCGGTATTCCGGCCAGGTTCGAGCTTGCGTGACTATCGGGCGAAAGTATAGCGTTTTCCCCGCTGGTGCGGGCTTCATTGCCAAATTGAAAAGGGATTTCGCGGTTCTGCGATGACAATTGGCTGCCGATATGGGCTTCGCCAAGGCTGATGCCGGCATTCGAGAACATTTCGCGCAGTTCGGGCAGGGAGTCTTGAATGGCCTGACGGACCTCTTGGTGTGGCGAGGCGAATGCGGCGCTGGTCTGGTCGCCGTTGATCGAAAGGGTGATCTGAATCGGGCCGAGTTGTGGCGGGTTGATGTTGATCTGGGCGACCTGCTGGTCATTTTTGGCCAGCCAGACGACACGGGAGCCAAAATCCTGAGTCCAGTTTGGTGAATGGATCGCGCTGGCGATCGCCGGTGGGGGCGTTGGTGCTGCGGTGCTATTTGTAGCTCCGGCTGCAGCCATTGCCGTGGCGAAGGCAGATGTTGAGCCGCTGTTGCCAGGGTTCGAGTCGCCGGCAAGAATTGCCGCATTCGCCGAGTCCGAACGCGGAGGTGTCGGCAATTCGGGATTGGGGGCCGCTATGGCCCCGGTGAGATGTGAGCCCCTCTGCTCCGACAGGGGCGGGCGTCCTTCATTATTGGAGAAGTCAATACCGTCTGCCTTGGCCATATGGGGGGCCGTGTCCGGTTTGTTGCGGTCAACGCTCTCCGGGGGGCGATTTTGAACCGGCGGCGTGGCCATGGGCACAACGTACTGGGCCGCCAGGCCCGGATCAGTCTGAATGGAGTCGGCAGCTAGTTTTCGCTCCTTGTCACCATCTTCTTTCTTGCGATCAGACTCGGCGGCAGTCGCAACGGACTGGCTGGGGTTGGCGGATAGCGCGGCCAGCACCTCTTTGGCGCTTCCCTCAATGACCTTGCTGAGTAATTCACTGGCCGGCTGCTGGCTTGCCGGGATGCTTTCGGCTGTCAGCAAACCCGGTATCGTCTGGTCTGGAGAAGGAATCTGTTCGGCAAGAAGGGCGGCGAAGCCGGGCGGCAAACCGTTCTCTGCCGGTACTTCTCCAACGCTGGGCAAGGTCGCTTTTCCGCCGCTGACTGCGATCAAACTGGAAATTGCCGAAATGCTCATGATCAGACCTTGAGGTGCATAGAGATGCTTCAAGATAAGCAAGGCATGTGCCTGATGTTAGTCGGGCTCTTCTTCGTTGCGCACAGCATATTTGCGTGCCGAGTGTTCTTCCTGAATTTTTTGCTGCTGCTTATTGTCGAGTACTTTTTCTCGCACATCGTGTCGATGCGACAGGGTGTCAATGGCTTTCAGGCGCTTGTTCTGCTCTTTCCAGTTTTCCTGACCGCTTGCCGTGTCCTGCTCGGAATGGCGAACAGCCAATGTTTGCTGGCCGATTGCCTCGTCGATGCGGGCCAGAAAGTCCTGGTAATTTCGTAGCGCCATCGGTGTCAGACCTTGCATGCAGGCCTCCCGCAACTTGACGGCATAGTCCGCACGATAATCCTCGAGCATCTGCAGGCGGCTGCGGGCGCTTTGTTCGGCGGCTATCAACTGGCCAAGCTGACGCGTGGCTTCGTCTGTGCGGGTTTGCATCAGTTCGAGCAAGGGCAGCAACGAAAATTTGTTGGCCATGGCTTAGGGGAACAGGGCCGAAAGGGCGCTGATGCTGCTGGCAAAATCGGCTTGCTCGGTGAGTTGTTGTTGAAGGAAGGCTTCCATGCGCGGATAGAGATTGATCGCCTGATCCAGCA
>NZ_JAVHPH010000066.1:3436-6053 GCF_036170495.1 Azonexus sp. | reverse complement strand
TCCCACTCAATCGTCGCCGGCGGCTTCCCCGAAACGTCATAGACAACCCGGTTCAAACCACGGACTTCGTTAATGATCCGGTTAGAGACGCGACCGAGCAGTTCATAGGGCAGATGAGCCCAGTGGGCAGTCATGAAATCGCTGGTCACGACGGCGCGCAAGGCGACGACATTCTCGTAGGTGCGCCCATCACCCATCACGCCAACGCTTTTAACCGGCAGAAAAACAGCAAAAGCCTGACTGGTCAGGTCATACCAGGTTTTACCAATATCAGCCTCGGTGCAGGCGCCGGCAGCGACGTCACGCTTGGTTGCCACGGTCGACCGTAGTTCATCGATAAAAATTGCATCGGCACGCTGTAGCAGATGCGCCGACTGCAGCTTGATTTCACCGAGAATGCGTACCCCCAGACCCGGTCCCGGGAATGGGTGACGATAGACCATCTCGCGCGGCAGGCCGAGAGCGACGCCAAGTTCGCGAACTTCGTCCTTGAATAGTTCGCGCAAGGGTTCCAGCAACTTGAGATGCATATCTTCGGGTAGGCCTCCAACGTTGTGGTGACTCTTGATGGTGTGCGCGCCCTTCTTGTTCTTACCGGCCGATTCGATCACGTCCGGGTAAATCGTGCCTTGGGCCAGCCACTTGGCGGCAACCAGTTTTTTCGATTCAGCCTGGAAGACCTCGACGAATTCCTTGCCGATGATCTTGCGCTTCTGCTCCGGGTCGGAGACTCCTGCCAGCTTGCCCATGAAGTCGTCAACCGCATCGACGCGGATGACCTTGACACCAAGGTTGCGGGCGAACATTTCCATGACCATGTCGCCTTCATTCAGGCGCAGCAGGCCGTGATCGACGAAAACGCAGGTCAATTGGTCGCCGATGGCGCGGTGGATGAGTGCGGCCGCGACGCTCGAATCGACGCCGCCGGACAAACCGAGGATAACGTCATCCGAACCGACCTGTGTGCGAATTGAAGCCACAGCTTCGGCGATGTAATCGCCCATCACCCAGTCCGCGCCGCAGCCACAGATACCGTGCACGAAGCGTTCGAGGATGGCGCGGCCTTGCAGCGTATGGGTAACTTCCGGGTGAAACTGGACGGCGTAGAACTTGCGGTTCTCGTCGGCCATCGCGGCAATCGGGCAGGACGCCGTCGACGCCATTTTCTTGAAGCCGGCTGGCAGCTCCATCACCGAATCGCCATGGCTCATCCAGACCTTGAGCATGCCGTGGCCTTCGGCCGTGGTGAAGTCGGCGATATCCTTGAGCAGCTCGGTATGACCATGAGCGCGGACCTCCGAGTAACCGAATTCACGTGCCTTGCCGGCCGCTTCGGCGGTCATCACCTGCCCCCCCAGTTGCTGCGCCATGGTCTGCATGCCGTAGCAAATCCCCAGCACCGGGACGCCGAGCTGGAAAACGATTTCCGGGGCGCGCGGCGTGTCACCTTCGGTTACGGAACTCGGCCCACCGGACAGGATGATGCCCTTGGCGTCGTAGTTGCGGATAAAGTCGTCCGAAACGTCATACGGATGAATTTCGCAGAACACCTTGGCTTCGCGGACGCGACGAGCGATCAACTGGGTAACCTGGGAGCCGAAATCGAGGATCAGAATTTTCTGGTGAACCATATTCAAACCTTGAATAAAAAGGGCGGCTCCCGGAGCCGCCCTCAGTAACACGGAATAGATCAGTCGAGGTGGTAGTTTGGCGCTTCCTTGGTGATCTGCACGTCGTGAACGTGAGACTCGCGGATGCCGGCCGAAGTGATTTCGACAAAACAGGCTTTGTCATGCATGTCGGCAATCGTCGAACTGCCGAGGTAACCCATCGACGAACGCAAACCGCCCATTAGCTGGTGAATCACGGCAAGGACAGAACCCTTGTACGGGACCCGCCCTTCGATCCCCTCAGGAACAAATTTGTCGACATTGGATGTCGTTTCCTGAAAGTAGCGATCCGACGAACCGGCCTGCATAGCCCCCAGCGAACCCATACCACGGTAGGACTTGTAGGAGCGCCCCTGGAACAATTCAACCTCACCGGGCGCTTCTTCTGTGCCGGCCAACAGGCCACCAAGCATCACCGTATCGGCACCCGCAGCAATCGCCTTGGCGATGTCTCCGGAGTAACGAATACCACCATCGGCGATCATCGGTACGCCCGTGCCTTTGAGCGAATCGGAGACGTTCTGGATGGCAGTGATTTGCGGCACGCCGACCCCGGCAACGATGCGCGTCGTGCAGATAGAGCCAGGACCGATACCGACCTTGACGCCATCGGCACCCATATCCACCAACGCCCGTGCAGCGTCGGCTGTGGCGATGTTGCCGCCGATAACTTCAATCTGCGGGTAGTTTTTCTTGACCCACTGGACGCGATCCAGCACGCCCTGGGAGTGGCCATGAGCGGTATCTACAACGATAACGTCCACGCCCGCTTCAGCCAGCAACTCGACACGCTCTTCGGTCCCGGCACCGACGCCAACTGCCGCTCCGGCACACAGGCGCCCGGAAAAATCCTTGTTGGCCAGCGGATGTTCGGTAGACTTCAGGATGTCCTTGACGGTGATCAGGCCACGCATATGCCACTCATCGTCGATGACCAATACGCGCTC
>NZ_JAVHPH010000066.1:0-3336 GCF_036170495.1 Azonexus sp. | reverse complement strand
GCCGCCTGGGCCTTGGGTGACAGGTTCTTGTGAATGATGCCGATCCCGCCCTCCTGGGCCATCGCGATGGCAAGACGGCCTTCCGTCACGGTATCCATGGCTGCGGAAAGCAAGGGCAGGTTGAGGGTAATATTGCGGGTCAGCCGGGTAGCCAGGCTAACATCGCGGGGAAGAATCTGGGAGTGTGCGGGGACGAGCAGTACGTCGTCGAAAGTCAGAGCTTTTTGCAGCAGTCGCATGGCCTTTAGCCTTTAATCCAAGGTCACAAAATCGTATTATACAGAAAAGCCAAGGAAACCCAGATGACCGCGAGACACTCCTTCATTTTTGCCCTGTTTTTCCCGTTGACCGTAGCAAGCATTTCCGCCCACGCGGAAACCTTTCAATGGAAGGACAGCAACGGCCAGACGGTCGTTTCAGACGTCCCGCCACCAGCTACCGCCAAGGGACAACGATCCATCGGTGGCGTAAAACCAGCCGTTGTCTCAGAGGGCATCCCGGAAAAAACAGTCGACGCCCCCAAGGTCGCCGATGCACCAAAGACCACTGCAGAAAAGGATCTCGATTTCAAGAAGCGGCAACAGGAGGCTAGGGAGAAGGCTGACAAACAAGCCAAGGAACAAGCCGCCGAAAAGGAAAAAAACGAAAACTGCGAGCGAGCCCGGCGCAATCTGGCGGCACTCGAATCAAATCAGCCGCTCAACACAGTTGACGAAAAGGGCGAGCGCAAGTTAATGGACGCCTCGCAACGCGATCAGGAAATGGAACGCGCCCGCAAATTCATGGCTAACACCTGCAAATAAAGCAAAAAGCAGACTCAACTCTCGGCGTCGGAATCGCCGGCGCCCTTTTTCATGACTTTCCCTTCAGCCGCTCGCTGCTTCCGAACCTCCTTGGGATCGGCAATCAGCGGCCGGTAAATCTCGACGCGATCCAGATTACGCAGCACAGAATCAGGCTTGGAAAGTTTGTTCCAAATGCCGAATTTATTCTTCTTCAAATCGATTTCCGGATACTTCTCAAGCAACCCGGAGGCCTCGAGCGCCTGCTGCAGCGTCGCCCCTTCAGTTAACTTGATGCGCACAAGCTCCTGCTTATTTGACAAGGCATAACAAACTTCAACACTCAACATTTCAGCCATGGCTGACTCCGTAAACCTGCGTGGCACGGCGCACGAAGGCATCGACAAACGTATTGGCAATATGGCTGAACACCGGGCCAATCACCTTTTCGAACAATTTACTGGAAAACTCGTAGCGCAACTGGAATTCGATTTTGCAGGCATTCTCGGCCAATGCCTTGAAATGCCATGAACCTTCCAGATGGCGGAATGGCCCATCAACTAGACGAATTTTCATCAGCCGGGGAAACTCCTTGTCGTTTTCCGTCGTAAAACAGGATTTGACTGAGTGATAGTTAATATGCAGCGTCGCAACCGTTTTCGCCGCATCACGACACTTCAACTCGGTATGGCTGCACCATGGTAAGAATGCAGGGTAATCCTCGCAACGGTCCACTAGTTCGAACATGCGTTCGGCAGATTGCTCAATCAAGACGGTCTTTTCAACGAGGGCCATGCAGCGGCAGTATTCCTGTTTCCTGTAGAATCGCGATTTTAAAGGAACAGCCGGTAGCATGAGCATTACGGTCAACAAAAAAGCCTTTCACGACTATTTTGTCGAAGAAAAGTACGAAGCTGGCATTGCCCTCGAAGGTTGGGAGGTCAAGGCCATTCGTGCCGGCCGGATGAACATCAAGGAATCCTACGTCATCATCAAGAGTGGCGAAATCTACGTCATCGGGATGCACATCAGCCCCCTGGCAACTGCTTCCACCCATAATTCGCACGATCCCGTACGCACCCGAAAACTGCTGCTGCACGCCAATGAAATCGGCAAGTTGATCGGCAAGGTCGAGCGCGCCGGTTACACGCTGGTACCCATCGATCTGCACTTCGTGCGTGGCCGCATCAAGCTCGAAATCGGTCTGGCCAAGGGCAAGAAACTACACGACAAACGCGCCGACCAACTGGACAAGGACTCGAAGCGGGAAGCCCAGCGCGCCATGAAGGAACGCATCCGCTGAAGCCCTCGTGGATTTCCGACAACACCAATCCCCATCGTGTCGCAATACCCCTGAATGAGCATATCGAGTTGTTCCGCTTTGGCTTATCCTTGAGCTGACCATGAAAACGACACGAATTGTTCTCGCTGACGACCAACTGCTGATACGCGCCGGCATCCGCGCCATTATCGAGACCCTGCCTGGATACCAGGTCGAAGCAGAATGCGCCGAGGGTCACGAAACCATTGCTGCCATTCGCCAGCTTCAACCCGACGTTGTCCTGCTCGATATCGCCATGCCCGGGCCGTCAGGCATTGAGGTAGCGCGCGCCATTCGCCAGTTTGATCAGAAAACTAGAATTCTCGTGCTGTCCAGCATCGACCGCCAGGAAATAATCGAGCAAGCGCTTGCCGCTGGCGTCAATGGTTATCTGCTGAAAGACTTCGTTCTTGCCGAGCTACTTCAGGCTTTGGCTATAGTGCTCGAAGGGGGATGTTTCCTGTCGCCGAAACTCAGTGCGATGAGCTTGCGCTCGGAGGCTGAAAGTGATTCCGGGCAGAACTCTCGACTAACCACGCGACAAACCGAGATTCTCCGTCATGTAGCATCAGGTAGAACCACCAAGGAAATTGCCCGGGAACTCGGCATCAGCCCGAAGACCGTCGAATTTCACCGCAGTCGCCTGATGGAAAAAATCGGCGTCCATGACGTAACCGGCTTGACCCGATTCGCGCTCCATACTGGCATCGTCATCTGCCCTTGACGGATAGCGACTCAGTCGTCTCCTTCTAGCAAAAAGCCCTCCAACTCTGTCGCCATGGACTGTATGCACAGACACAAGGGGGCCGACATTGATGGCCAGTCGGGCTCTGAATTGCCGATGGTGGCCTCGAGAAGATGTTCGCGAACGAGTTGTTCGATGTCGCGAGCCTGATCCAGGCAGCGGTTTCCGGAAAAAAGAACACAACTGCTGCGAATGTCGTGTAGTACGTCTCTCAGTGCCAGCAGGTCACCCTGTTTTGCGGCATCTTCGAGTCGCCGACATAAGGTCGGTGCATTCTCAAGAAAAATATGAATCAGTCGTTCTGCAGCAGCCTGGTTTCGTCCCAGATTAACCAGCAAATACTCCAGATTGCAGAAGTCGCTACCCTTCCGATTACTGCCGCTCTCAGACATTACCGAATACCTTGGCTTATTTGTATTATTCGGCCGTAGCTTATGCCAGCGGGAAAACACTGGGAACCCGGTGTTACCCTAGGGAAACGCTGATTT
>NZ_JAVHPH010000065.1:0-1209 GCF_036170495.1 Azonexus sp. | reverse complement strand
ATCGAAGACCCGATCGAAATGGTCGAGGCTTCGTTCAACCAGATGCAGGTCAGCCCGGCTATTGAGCTCGGCTTCTCCGACGGCGTGCGCGCCCTCATGCGGCAGGACCCGGACATCGTCATGATCGGCGAAATCCGCGATCTCGAAACGGCTGAAATGGCCATCCAGGCGGCCTTGACCGGCCACCTTGTGCTGTCGACACTGCACACCAACGATGCACCGTCGGCGATCACCCGCCTGCTCGACCTCGGCGTGCCGGCCTACCTGATTAACTCGACCTTGCTTGGCGTCATGGCCCAGCGTCTCGTCCGTACGCTTTGCCCACATTGCAAGAAGGCCGTGCCGCCGCGCGAAGAGCAGCGCGCCGCCTGGCGTTCGCTGGTCGCCCCGTGGAAATCGGCCGAGCCGAGCCAGATCTGGCAACCGGTCGGTTGTCTGGAATGCCGGATGACTGGCTATACCGGGCGGGTTGGCGTCTATGAAATCCTGGTGAACTCCCCGGAAATTCGCCGGTTGATCAAGCCTGTCACTGAAATTCCCAAGCTGCGCGAACAGGCCTTCCGCGAAGGCATGCGCCCGCTGCGTATTTCCGGCGCGCTGAAAGTGGCTCAGGGCGCGACGTCGCTCGAAGAAGTCATCAAGGTCGCACCGCCGTCGGACGATAGCTAGGCCAGAATTTCGATTTTGGCCGTTTTTTCCGGTTGACCGTGGGAATCGGTTTTTGGGGCACTCCGGTCGAGACTGGACGCCTTTGGGGTCCCCATGAGAGGCGCTGAGCAACGCAGGCGGGCCGGGGGCCTTCGGCTTGCCATGTTTGAGCCGCAGGCGAGTTCTGGCAAGCCGCCCGGCTCGTCGAGTAGCGCAAGGAACCCGAAGGGCGCCGACCCTGGGGTCGCCTTTTGCCTTCGGAAGCGATGAACCCCGCCTTTGGCTACTTTCTTTTGGCGAAGCAAAAGAAAGTATGCCCGCCCGCAAGGCGGAACACCACGTCCGAATCCCGGACAAGCGTCAGTAAGGAAACGAGGTGGCTCGATTTTGAAGCCTTCCTGCGAATTGGCATTTTGGTGAGGTTGGTGTGGGGTTCCGCCCTTGCGGGGCGGCTTACTTTTTCTTGCTTCGCCAAGAAAAAGTAAGCAAAAAGAAGGCGACCCTGTGTCGGTGCCGGCTGCGCCGGTTCCCTGCGCTACTCGGAAAGCCGGGCGGCTGCGG
>NZ_JAVHPH010000064.1:0-6130 GCF_036170495.1 Azonexus sp. | reverse complement strand
TGTTTCAGGGCGACCAGCATGTCGGCATGCGCGGACGCGTTGATTTCCTTGCGCAGGATCTTCTCGGCACCAGCAACCGCCAGTTCGGCCACGCGCTCACGCAAAGCTTGCTTGGCGCGTTCGACTTCCTGGTCGATTTCGGCTTTGGCACCGGCGACGACCTTGTCGGCCTCAACCTTGGCGGTGCCCTTCGCTTCTTCGACGATCTGTTGCGCACGCTTTTCGGCTTGAGCGATGAGGTCCGAGGATTTCTCCTTGGCTTCCCGCAACGCGTCGGCGGAACGCTTGGCGGCGAGCTCTTGCTCGTTTTTGCCACGTTCTGCCGCAGCCAGGCCATCAGCGATCTGTGCTTGACGGTCCGCCATCGCTTTTTGCAGCGGCGGCCAGACGTACTTCATCGTGATCCAGATGAAGAGAGCAAACCAGATTGCCTGGCCAATCAGTGTAGCGTTGATATTCACGCTAACCTCCTGGTTATAAGGGTTACAGGGGCGCGGTTAATTACTTCAGCAGAGCCAGGAACGGGTTTGCGAAGAGCAGGAACAGGGCGATACCAACACCGATCATGGTCACAGCATCAAGCAGGCCGGCGACGATGAACATCTTGACTTGCAGCGTAGGAATCATTTCCGGCTGACGAGCAGCACCTTCCAGGAAACGGCCACCCAGGATACCAAAGCCGATGGCGGTACCCAGAGCGCCGGCGCCGATCAGGATGGCTACAGCGATAGCGGTGTTGGAGAGGACGGTTGCGAGTTCCATGTTTACTCCTCAGTAAAGTAGGTTTGTTGCGGGGTTAAGGTTAAAAACTACTGAAAAACTGCTACTACGACTTAGTGCGACTCTGCCGCCATAGACATGTACACGATGGTCAGCATCATGAACACAAAGGCTTGCAGGGTGATAATCAGAATGTGGAACAGTTCCCAAGGCAATGCCAGAGGCAACTGATAGAGGCCGAGCAGAGCGATCAGGATGAAGACCATTTCTCCAGCGTACATATTGCCGAAGAGTCGCAGGGACAACGAGATTGGCCTGGCAATTTCTTCAACGATACGGAACAGGAGGTTGACCGGAGCCAGCTTTAGGCCAAACGGAACCGCGAAAACTTCATGCATGAAGTGACTAAAGCCCTTTAGCTTCAGCCCCATGAAGAGCGAGATGAAGAACACGGAAATCGACATGGCGAACGTCAGATTGGGGTCGGTAGTCGGAACAAACTTGAAGTGCATTTCATGATTGCCGACAGCAGCTTGCAGCGCGGCAGGCAGAAAATCGACCGGAATCAAGTCCATGGCGTTCATGACGAACACCCAGACAAAAATAGTGATAGCCAGCGGGGTAACCAGCGCACTCTTGCCATGAAATGTGTCGCGGACTTGCTGGTCGACCAGACCGACCACCATTTCGACAAAGTTCTGACCGCCTGACGGGACACCGGCGGTAGCCTTGGCTGCCAACATGGCCATCAGGCCAAAAACAACCAAACCCAGAATGCCGGAAACCAGCAGGGTATCTATATGAAAAGTCCAGAAACCGCTACAAACCCCATCCACCTTGGCACTGTCTGCACAGACAGCGAGATTGGTCAGGTGGTGTTGAATATAACCAGTAGTGCCGCCTTCTGCGCTCATGTTTTCTCCAGTCAGCCTAGCGATTCTTCAGCAATGCCACCCAGTAGATGACAAAGGTTGATGCGTATCCAAGAAAGAGCGGCAGGACCGCCACTTCCTTGTACCCTAAAAACACCAGCGCAAAGCCAGCGAGAGTCAGTAGGAACTTGAACCCCTCCCCTGCGGCTTGCGCCTGATAAACCTTGACCGGGTCTGTACTCGAACCCATTCGCAACGCTCTCAGGACGTACCCGAGATTGGCAATGAACCCGATTGATCCCCCGATCAGAACCGAGACTGCCGCATTTGCGCTGACCAACAACCCCATCGCGATGGCCAGGGTGGTTGCCAGCACTGCTTGGCGACTGAGTATCCAGCTTACCTGCGGATGCAAGACATGCCTCGATCGATAACTGTGCGAGTGTAACGGAGTCTTATAGATGAGTCAATTTCTGCGCTGCAAAAAGAAAGGGTTTTCCCGTATTTTCTGTGGGTTACGATTAGTGACATCGCTTAAGCGTGAAGCCGCAAAATGAGGCCATCGAGCTGATCAAGGCTCGAAAACTCGATGGTGAGCTTGCCAGCACCCTTTTTGTTGGAACGAATCGCGACATTGGCACCGAGTCCATCGGACAGGCGTTCCTGCAGGCTCAGCAGATCGCGGTCGATGGCCTTTTCCGGTGTGTGGCTGGGCGGATTCATTAGCTGTTGAACCAAGCGCTCGGTTTCACGGACTGACAGGCCTTTTTGAACGACGCGCTGAGCCACGCCGACCTGCTGGGCGCTGGAAATTGGCAACAAGGCGCGGGCATGGCCCATGTCAATCTGGCCGGACATCAGCAATTCCTGAACAGCTGCGGTCAACTGTAATAAACGCAATAAATTTGAAGCGGCTGGCCGGGAGCGGCCAACGGCATCAGCGGCCTGCTGGTGGGTCAGGCCGAATTCGTCGATCAGGCGTTGCAAGCCTTGGGCTTCTTCGAGCGGGTTGAGGTTTTCGCGCTGGATGTTCTCGATGAGCGCCATGGCCAGCGCCTGTTCGTCCGGAATGCTGCGGACAAGAACGGGCACATCCTTCAGCCCAGCGAGCTGCGAGGCGCGCCAACGGCGTTCGCCGGCGACGATTTCGTAGCGCTCGGCGCCCGGTGTGCTGTTGATGGCACGGACGAGAATCGGCTGCATGACGCCCTGGGCCTTGATCGAGGCGGCCAGTTCGGCCAGCGACTCCTGGTCCATGCGGGTGCGCGGCTGGTATTTGCCGGGTTTCAGGCGTTCGACGGGCAGGTTGCGCAGTTCGTCTTCGGCCTTCGCATCGCTGCCGGCGAGCAGCGCGTCGAGGCCGCGGCCGAGTCCTTTCTTCTTGATCATGCGGCGGTCCTTTCGAGGATTTCCTGGGCGAGGGCGCTGTAGGCCTGGGCGCCCTTCGAGTTCTTGTCGAAGGCGATGACCGGCTTGCCGTAAGACGGCGCTTCGGCCAGGCGAACGTTGCGCGGCACGATGGTCTTGTAGACCTTGGCGCCGAAATGGCTTTCCAGTTCGTTCGAAACCTGCTGGGTCAGCGTGCTCTGACCGTTGTACATGGTGCGCAGCAGACCTTCGATTTCGAGGCGAGAATTAAGGTGGTGACGCACCTTGCGCAGCGTTTCGACGAGGTCGGACAGACCTTCCAGCGCGTAGTACTCGCATTGCATCGGGATCAGCACCGAGTCGGCGGCGACCAGGGCGTTGACGGTCAGCATGTTGAGGGCGGGCGGGCAGTCGATGAGGACGAAATCGTATTCGGCGTGGTTTTGCGCCAGGGCTTTTTTCAGGCGGTATTCGCGCTGGTCGAGTTCGATCATTTCGACTTCGGCGCCAGCCAGTTCGCGGTTGGCGGGCAAGATGTCGAAGTCAAAGGCGGTCGCGATGCAGACTTCGAGCAGCGTCGCGGCGCCGATCAGCAGTTGATAGACGGTAGGCAGTGTTTCTTTCTTGGGGATGCCCGACCCGGTCGTCGCGTTGCCCTGCGGGTCCATGTCGATGAGCAGGACGCGCTGGCCCTCGGCGGCCAGCGAGGCGGCCAGATTGACTGCGGTGGTCGTCTTGCCGACGCCGCCTTTCTGGTTGGTTATGGCGAGTACTTTCATGACCCGGCTTTCAAGATGATCAAATGTCGTTCGGCATCCAGCCCCGGCACGCTGAGCGGAATGATCGCTTCCACGCTGATGTCGGCCGGCAAGCCCTTGAGTTCGGCGTCCGGCCGCACCCCTTTCATGGCCAGCCAGCGGCCGCCGGGTGCCAGCAGATGACGGGTCAGGCTGATGAAAAGACCGATTTCGGCAAAGGCGCGCGAGCTGATCTGGGCGTATTGTCCGTGCATTTCCTCGACCCGGGCGTGGTGCACCGTAACATTGCTGAGCGCCAGTTCGATGACGGCTTGCTGCAGGAAGGTGGTTTTCTTTTGCACGGTGTCGACCATGCTGACTGAAAGATCCGGCCTGGCGATGGCCAGCGGAATGCCGGGCAGGCCGCCGCCACTGCCGACATCGAGCAGATTGCCGACGCCGACATGCGGCAGGATGGCCAGCGAATCGAGCAGGTGGTGCGAAATGGCCTGGGCCGGATCACGCAGCGCCGTCAGGTTGTAGGTTTTGTTCCACTTGAGGAGCAGGTCGCGGAAGGCGAGCAGCTTGTCTTGCGCCTCGGCCGGCAGCGTGATGTCGAGGGCGGTGAGGCCGCTGGCGAGGGCGTTCTGACTCATGCGGCTTGCGACAGGTTGTGGCGCTTAAGGTGGATCAGCAGCAGCGAAACGGCGGCTGGCGTGATGCCCTGAATGCGCGAAGCCTGGCCGATGGTCTGCGGCTTGTGCTGATTGAGCTTCTGCTTGACCTCGTTGGACAGGCCGGCGACCGTGGTGTAATCGAGATCGGCTGGCAGCACGCTATTTTCGTAGCTGGCCGACTTGGCGACTTCCTCGGCCTGGCGGTCGATGTAGCCTTGGTACTTGGCGGAAATTTCGAGTTGCTCGATGACCGCCGGGTCCATTTCAATTTTGGGCAAATTTTCCGGTTGACCGTGGGATTCAGCCTCGCCGCCGGTTTCGTGAATCGGCAGGGTGATGAGCGCGGCGTAGGACACCTCGGGCCGGCGCAGCAGCTCGAACAGGTTGTATTCGTGTTCGATCGGCTTGCCCAGCACGCGAATGCAGTCTTCGGCCGCCGTCAGCTTGGGATTGACCCAGGTGGCTTTCAGACGCTCCTGTTCGGCGGCGATAACGTCGCGCTTGCGGCAGAAGGCGGTCCACCGCACGTCATCGACCAGACCCAACTCGCGGCCCTGCTCGGTCAGGCGCAGGTCGGCGTTATCCTCGCGCAGGCTCAGTCGGTATTCGGCGCGGCTGGTAAACATCCGGTAGGGGTCGGAAACGCCGCGCGTAATCAGGTCGTCTACCAGCACGCCAAGGTAGGCCTCATTGCGCTTCGGGCACCAGCCGGCGCGATCTCTGACGTAATTCACGGCATTGATGCCGGCGAGCAGGCCTTGCGCGGCGGCTTCTTCGTAGCCGGTCGTGCCATTGATCTGGCCGGCAAAGAAGAGGCCAGCGATGGCCTTGCTTTCGAGCGTGTCCTTGAGGCCGCGCGGGTCATAGAAATCGTATTCGATGGCGTAGCCGGGACGCAGGATGTGGCAGTTTTCCATGCCGCGGATCGAGCGCACCAGCGCCAGCTGGATGTCGAAAGGCAGGCTGGTCGACACGCCGTTCGGGTAGATTTCGTGCGTCGTCAGGCCTTCCGGCTCGAGGAAGACGTGGTGGCTGTTCTTGTCGGCGAAGCGGTGGATCTTGTCTTCAATCGACGGGCAGTAGCGCGGCCCGACGCCTTCGATGACGCCGGTGTACATCGGCGAACGGTCGAGCCCGCTGCGGATGATGTCGTGCGTTCGCTCGTTGGTTTCGGTGATCCAGCACGGCAGTTGGCGCGGGTGCTGGGCAGCGTTGCCGAGGAAGGAGAAGACCGGCATCGGGTCGTCCGAATGCTGTTCCTCCATCACCGAGAAATCGATGGTCTTGCCGTCGAGGCGCGGCGGCGTGCCGGTCTTCAGGCGGCCTTGCGGCAGCTGCAGTTCCTTGAGGCGGGCGGCCAGCGAATTCGACGGTGGATCGCCCATGCGGCCGCCGGTGTAGTTTTCCAGCCCGACGTGGATCTTGCCGTTGAGGAAGGTGCCAGCCGTCAGCACGACGGCGCCGGCCGTGAAGCGGATGCCGAGTTGGGTGACGGCGCCGACGACGCGCTCGCCGTCGACGATGAGGTCGTCGCAGGCCTCGGCGAAGAGGGTCAAATTGGGCTGATTTTCCAGTCGGCCGCGGATCGCCTGCTTGTACAGCACGCGGTCGGCCTGGGCGCGGGTGGCGCGCACAGCCGGGCCTTTCGAGGCGTTGAGGATGCGGAACTGGATGCCAGCCTCGTCGGTCGCCGCCGCCATCGCGCCGCCCAGCGCATCGACCTCGCGGACCAGATGGCCCTTGCCGATGCCGCCGA
>NZ_JAVHPH010000063.1:0-1226 GCF_036170495.1 Azonexus sp. | reverse complement strand
CAGCCGGCCCTGACCCTTGGCTGCGACTGCATCCTGCGCAATCTGGAAATCACCCAGAAAAACCTCAAAGACAAGGTCGGCGAACTGTTCCAGCGTAACAACACGGTCGGCTTCAGCACCTACGGCGAACAGTTTGGCGGCGTCCACATTAACCAGACCTTCACCGGCATTGCCATTGGCGCTGCTCCTGAGGAAAAACATGACTGATCCGGTCGCCGCCAACGCTTCGCCGCAGGAAGCGGCACTGCAGCGCGAAATCGTTCGCCTCAACAAGATGGTAACTGCCCTGATGAACCGGGCAGAACGTGACATGAGCGCGAAAGTCTCGGATTTCAGCGCCTTCCAGTCGGGCGTGGCGCTCGAAAACCAGGTCCGTGAACGCACCCAGCAACTGGAGGCGGCGCTGCGCGAGAACGAGCGGGTCAACCAGGCGCTGCAGAGCGAAAAGGAAGAGCAGCGCATCCTGATCGTGAAGCTGGAGGAGGCCCACGACCAGTTGCATCAGTCGGAAAAGCTCGCCTCGATCGGCCAGTTGGCGGCTGGCGTGGCTCACGAAATCAACAATCCGATCGGCTTCGTCAATTCCAACCTGGGCACGCTGAAAAACTACGTCAATCAACTGATGAGCCTGATTGAGGATGTGACCACCACCGTCGAGCCGCTGCTGGCCAGCAGCCCCGAGATCAGAAAAAACATGGAGGCGCTGAAGCGTAAGGCCGACCTTGATTTTCTGCGCGAGGACATCGGTGCCCTGATTGCCGAGTCGATCGACGGCGCCACCCGGGTTCGCCAGATCGTCCAGGATCTGCGTGATTTTTCGCGGACCGGCGAGATCGGTATGGAGTGGGTCGATCTCCATGCCGGCCTGGAGAGTACCCTCAACGTGGTTTCCAACGAAATCAAATACAAGGCCGAGGTTATCCGCGATTACGGCACGCTACCTCAGGTCGAGTGCCGGCCGTCGCAGATCAACCAGGTCTTCATGAACCTGCTGGTCAATGCCGCCCAGGCTATTCCCCAGAAGGGCAAAATCACGTTGAAGAGCGGTACCGCCGATGACATGGTGTGGGTGTCGGTCAGTGACACCGGGAGCGGCATCCCGCCGGAAATCCTGGCCCGCATTTTCGACCCCTTCTTTACGACCAAGCCGATCGGCAAGGGCACCGGCCTCGGCCTGTCCGTTTCCTACGGCATCATCGAAAAACATGGCGGCAAGATCGACGTCG
>NZ_JAVHPH010000062.1:0-6154 GCF_036170495.1 Azonexus sp. | reverse complement strand
CCGGCGAAGCCGAGCATGTAGTGCTCGATGAAAACAAGGCAGCTGACGTCTTCCAGCAACTGCGTATCGGGGTTGGTCTTGATGCCCTGCTTGCCGACGGCAGCCATCACCTGCTCGATCATCGCCGCCTCGTAGCCAGCCTGGCGCATCAATTCGCCGGCCGTCTCGGCGTGAAATTTATAAAGCCCGGTACGCCAAGCAAAGTAGCCAGGTTTGCCGAGCGGGTAGCTACTGCGCGGCACCGTCCACCGCCGGATATGCTGGGCGCGCACGGCCAGCTGGGCAACCTCGCCGGACTCCGGCGCAAAGCGGCCGAGCATCTCCGTCATGCGCTGGGCGTAGAGCAGCTCTTTCGGCTGGCCCTCATCGAGATTCGGGTCTTGCCCGTTGGCGGCGTCGAACAGGGCGATGGCTTGGGCGAAACGTGGCGGGTTGGCGATCATGGAATGTCTCGGGCAGCGTGCGGGTCAGGTCAAAAGAGACCTGCAATGTAACAGGGCTTTCCCTTGTCCGAGCAGCCCTCAGCGCAACACCGATGCGTAGCCCTCTTCGGCCAGCACCTGGCGCACGGCCGGCCGGGTCAGCATCCGCCGATAGTGCACCGCGCAGTTTTCCGGCAACGGAATGCCGATGCGGTCGGCCCAGAACTCGACGTAAAACAGCGCCGCGTCGGCAATCGTGAAGTGATCGACAACGTAGTGCCGGCCGGCCAGCTGACGATTCACGATGGCGAACGCCTTGTCGATGATCTGCCGGCCCTGCGCCTTGACCGACTCGTGGTCCGAACTGCTCGGCGCGAAGCGCTCGGTCGTGAAAATGCGGGCGAAGCCTTGCGTGTGCAGCGTATGCACCGCGTAGTTCATGACGCTGAGCACCTCCACCTCGTCCTTCAAGGCTTCCGGCAGCAGCTTGCGCTTCGGGTAGCTGCGCGCCAGCCACCAGGCGATGGCCGAAAACTCGGTGAGCGCCGTGCCGTCATCGAGGACCAGCGCCGGGATCGAACCCTTGGGATTGATCGCCGCGTATTCCTTCTTGTACTGGTCGCCGGCCAGCAGATTGACGACGTAGGCCTCGAAGACCAGCCCGCACTCTTCGAGCAGGATGTGGATGCCGGTCGAGCACGAACCCGGCGTCATGTAGAACTTCATGGTCATTCGCTTTCTTCCTCGTCGGCCAGGCCGGCGAACAGCCCTTCCTGGCGGATCATGGCCTTGAAGGCCTTCATCACCGGGCGGGACAGCGCGGTTTCAGCCAGCACGCGTTTTTCGTAAATGAAATTTTTCAGCGCCTCGCTCGATTCGCGCCGGGCCTCGCCGATCAGGGCGTGGAATTCGTCGCCGAAACGCTCGCCGGGTCTGTCTTTGACGGCGTCGTAGAGCGCCTCCATGACGATCTTGTCGACGCGCCCCATCTTGCATTTGCCGTCGAGTATCTTGAGCATGACCGTGGTGGCGCAATCGACATCGCTCGGCGACAGCGCATGCGCCTGCAACCAGTCGGCGACATGCCCTGCCGTCATGCCGCAACCGGAACGGCCAGGGCGGCGGCCAGCGGCGCGTAGCCGCCATCGACGCTGAACACGTTGGTGTAGCGGAAATCAACGAACATCTGGGCAAAAACCTTGCTGGCGTTGCCGTGGTAGCAGTAGATGACCACCGGCGCCTCCTTCGGCAGGCGCTTCATCCAGGCCAGCAGGCGATCTTCGGAAAGATGCGCGGCGCCATCGACATGCGCCTTCTGGAAACTGGCCATGTCGCGCACGTCGAAGACGATGGCGGGCGGCTCGCCATGCATCAACGAGACAGCCTCACTGGCAGAAATGCAGCGAAAATCAGGTTTGGCAACGGTGTTCATGATGAGCGGAGGCAAAAAGGCAATGAAGCTTGCGATGCAAGAGCAATGCCACCCGCCGAAACCGCCTAAAGCCGCCATTTACCGGCAATCGCCGGGCATGCCAGCGGGCCAGCTTGTCGCCTTCGCGACAATCGCGCGCCCTCCCCTCCCTGGGGAGGGGTTTAAACCGCGACCAAGCCTAACTCCCCGACAAAAGCACCAAAACCAAAGCGACGGCGCCGGGAAATCCCTGCACGAAAAGGATCTTCCGGCTTGACGTGGCGGCCCCGAAAACACCGGCCACAACGACGCAGCCCAGGAAAAATATCGTCACCGATTGGCCGGCCGGCCCCTGCGACATTCCCCAGATCAGCCCCGCCGCCAGGAAACCGTTATAAAGCCCCTGATTTGCGGCGAGCACTTTCGACGCCGCGGCAAACTCCGGCGCCAGGCCGAATGCCTTTCGCCCCTTGGCGGTGTCCCACAAAAACATCTCCAGATACAAGATGTAGATGTGCAGCAAGGCCACGAGTCCTGTTGCGATGGTCGCCACGGTGTACATATCGCTGATCTCCGTTTGTATCGCCGAGCCTGTACTGCTCATGTCGATCAAATTGTGGGTTTGTGAAAAGCCTGGCCCGCCATTAAGCAACAAGTCGAGGCCGCGGGACAAGACCTGTGCAGCTGGCAAAAAAGCGACCAGTGGCTCCACCGGCTCGCCCGCCCGACATAAAATCCAGCCTTTCCACCAAGAACACGCCGATGCGCCTCCTCCACACCTCCGACTGGCACCTCGGCCAGCACTTCATGGGCAAGAGCCGGCAGGCCGAACACCAGGCGCTGATCGCCTGGCTGCTCGAACAGGTGGCAGCACAGGCGGTCGATGCCGTGCTCGTCGCCGGCGACATTTTCGACACCGGCACGCCGCCCTCCTACGCCCGCGAGCTCTACAACCAGCTCGTCGGCCAACTGTACAAGGCCGGCGTGCCGCTGCTGGTGCTCGGCGGCAATCACGACTCACCGGCCACCCTGGGCGAAAGCCGCGAACTCCTCGCCCACCTCGGCACCACCGTCATCGGCGCGACGCATGAAGACCCCGCCACACAAGTCATCGTCCTGTCGCAGCGCAACGGCGAACCCGGCTGCATCGTTTGCGCCATTCCCTTCATCCGCCCGCGCGACGTGCTGCAAAGCCAGGCCGGGCAAAGCGCCGAAGACAAGCAGTTGTCGCTGCAAAGCGCCATCCAGGAACATTACGCCGCGGTTTTCGCCGCCGCCGTCGAACGCCAGACCGTGCTGGCCGCCGAACTCGGCCCGAATGTCGGCCGCCCGCTGCCAATAATCGCCACCGGCCACCTGACCACGGTCGGCGCCAGCACCAGCGAATCGGTCCGCGAAATCTACGTCGGCGCCCTCGAAGCCTTCCCGACTGCCGCCTTCCCGCCAGCCGACTACATCGCCCTCGGCCACATCCACCGGCCGCAGAAAGTCGGCGGCCTCGAACACATCCGCTACTGCGGCTCGCCCATCCCGCTCGGCTTCGACGAAGCGAAGCAAACCAAGGAAATGCTGCTCGTCGACCTCGACAGCGACGGCCTCAAAGCCGTCACCGTCCTGCCCGTGCCACGCTTCCAGGCTCTGGTCACCGTCAACGGCAATCTCGACACGCTGGCCGGCGCCATCGGCGCCGCAGCCGCCCAAGGCACCCGCCAATGCCCGGCCTGGCTCGAAGTCACCGTCGCCGAAGACGATTACCTGGCCGACCTGCCGGCCCGCATCGAAGCACTCACCGCAGGCTGGCCGGTTGAAGTCCTGCGCATCCGCCGCCAACGCGGGAACGCCGTCTCCAGCCTGGCAGCAGAAGCCAGCGAAACCCTGGACGAACTCAGCCCGCACGACGTCTTCGCCCGCCGCCTGCAACAGGAAGAACTCGGCGACGAGATGCAGCAAGCATTGAGCGAGCGCTACCGCGCCGTCGTCGCCGGCCTGCACGGGGAAGAAGCATGAAAATCCTCACCCTGCGCCTGAAGAACCTCAATTCGCTCAAAGGCGAATGGCGCATCGACTTCACCAAGCCGCCCTTCACCGACAACTGCCTGTTCGCCATCACCGGCCCGACCGGCGCCGGCAAATCGACGCTGCTCGACGCCATCTGCCTCGCGCTTTACCACCAGACGCCGCGCCTGAAGACCATCTCGGCCTCCGACAACGACATCATGACGCGGCACACCGCCGACTGTCTGGCCGAGGTCGAATTCGAAGTCAAAGGCGCCGTCTACCGCGCCTTCTGGAGCCAGCGCCGCGCCCGCGACAAGATCGACGGCGCGCTGCAGGCGCCCAAGGTCGAGCTGGCCACCGTCGATGGCACCATCCTGAGCACGCAGACCAACGACAAACTCAAACGCGTCGCCGAAATTACCGGTCTCGATTTCCCGCGTTTCACCAAGTCCATGCTGCTCGCCCAGGGCGGCTTCGCTGCCTTCCTCAATGCAACGCCCAACGAGCGCGCCGAACTGCTCGAAGAACTGACCGGCACCGAGATTTACGGCGAGATTTCGCGCAAGGTTTTCGAACAGGCCCGCGAGGCCAAAAGCCAGCTCGACCAGCTCAAAGCCCGCGCCGACGGCATGGAACTGCTCAGCGACGAACAACGCGCCGCGATGCAGCTCGAAGTCGGCCGCCTCGACACCCAACTCACCGACGTCCAGCGCCGCCACCAGCAAACCCAGACCCAGCGCCAGTGGCGCCTCGATCTGGCGCAGAGCGAGCAGGAAATCAAAGCCGCCGAAGGCAAGCTACTTGAGGCCGACACCGCGCTGACCGCCGCCGCGCCGGACCTCAAAAAACTCGCCGACAGCGAACCAGCCGAAGCGCTGAAACCCCTGCACCAACAATGGCAACAGGCCGCTGCCGCCAGCCAGCAAAGCGAAGCCGAACTCAAAGCCCTGCTGGCCGAACGCGAAACCCTGCAAGCCGAACAACTCGCCCAACACCAGGCTGCCCGGCATTACAGCGCCCGACTCGCCGCCCAGACCCAGCAAGCCCAACAACAAAGCCAACGCGAAGCCAAGGAACTCGACGACTTCTGCGCCGCCCAGCCGCAACGCGCCCAACTCGGCGAACGCCTCGGCGTCTGGCGCCAGCAGTTCGAACAACGGGCCAAGCTGGTCCGCGACCGCGCCGCCCAGCAAGAAGCACAGCAAAAACTCGCCCGGGAACTCGCCGAAACCGCCCATCAGATCGAAAAACAGACTGCTACGGTCAACCGGGAAAAAGAGGCAAAAACCAAATCCGACGCTGCGCTGGAAAAAGCCCAGACCGAGCAGAATCAGCGCCTCGCCGGCCAGACCCTGGCCGAACTGCGCCAACATTGGCAAGGCGAACAAGCCGGCCTGAATCGCTGGCAACAACTCGAAACCCTCGCCCAGCGCCGCCGCGAACTCGCCGCCCAGCAAACGACGCAAGCCACGCAACTGCAGCAGATTCAGGAAAAGATCGCGATGCAGGAAAAGGCCCTGACCGCCCTGCGCGAACAACACAAGGAACTCGCCGCCCAGGTCGCCGACAAGCAAAAGCTGCTCGACCAGGAGCGCCGCATCCAGAGCCTCGAAGCGCATCGCCGCCAACTGCAGCCCGGCGACGCCTGCCCGCTGTGCGGCGCCCACGACCACCCGGCCATCGCCGACTATGCCGGGCTCGACGTTTCCGCCACCGAAACCGCCCTCAAGGAAAAACAGGCGGCGCTCGACGCCCTCGTCCAGAAAGGCCAGCAAGCCAGGGCCGAACAAGCCGCCACTCAAGCCACACAAAAAGAATGGCTGGCCCAGCAGGCCAAGACCACGCAGGAAGCAAGCCGCCTGCAAACGGAATGGGCCGAACTGCTCGCCAGCCTCACCAACGCTGCGCCGCTGGCGGACAGCGCATGGCAGGAGCCCGACACCCTCGCCACCGCCCGCAGCGCCGCCGAACAAGCGCTGGCCCGGCTCACCCAGCGCCAGCAAGCCGCCGACCAAGGCGAACAAGCCCTCAACGCCGCCCGCAAAACCGCCGCCGACGCCGCCCAAACCCTGCTCAACGCCAGCAACCAGCTCAATCTGCAACAACAAACCGCGCAAACCGGCCAGCAACGCCAGACCGAAATCGCCAAAGCCGCGCAGGCACTGCTTCGGGAACAGGCCGAACTCGACGAAAAACTAATCGCCACGCTCACCACCGCCGGCTACGGAATCCCGGCCGACCCCGCCGCCTGGCTGCAGGAACGCGACAGCGAATGGCAGCACTGGCAGCAAACCCAGAAACGCCGCCACGAACTCGCCGAAAT
>NZ_JAVHPH010000061.1:0-1233 GCF_036170495.1 Azonexus sp. | reverse complement strand
TTGTTGACCAGATCCCAGAGCTTCTCGGCGCCGCGACGGGCCAGGGTGTGCTCGACCTGGAAGGAACCGCGCAGACGGACGACGTCGGCAGCGGAGTAACCGCGCTTGATGCCTTTCCAGCGGGGGTTTTCAGCCCAGTCTTTTTCGAGGGCGGCGATTTGCTGTTCGCGAGTGCTCATGTGAATTCCTCAGGTAATTTGGTTTGGGGGTTTCGGCGAAGAACCGAATGCCTATGGTGCTGTGCCGATGGGAGAAAGTATAGTGACTTTTTTGCGGGGCAGCAATAGTCTTATATAAGACATAAGACAAAATTATTTTTAATAAAAACAGCGTATTACAGTCAATATTTCATGATGTAAAACGCTGTTTGTTTTTATGAAATGAAATCGCGCTGCGTCAGCACAAGGTTTTGCTGCTAACCAGAACGCCATCTTCGTCGGCGTACAGATATTCACCAGGGGTAAACGTTACGCCGCCAAAGGTGACGGCGATATTCTTGTCGCCGACACCTTTCTTGAGCGTCTTTTGCGGGTGCGTATTCAACGCCCGGACGCCGATATCGATACCGTTGATGTCACCCGAATCACGGATGCAGCCGTACACAACGACCCCGGCCCAACCGTTCTTGGCAGCCAGAATGGCCAGTTGATCGCCAACCAGCGCGCAACGCAGCGAACCACCACCATCGATGACGAGCACCTTGCCCGCGCCATTCTCGGCAAAGGCTTCGCGGACCAGCGAGTTGTCCTCGAAAATCTTGAGCGTGACGATCTCGCCGGAAAAGTTGGTACGGCCGCCATAACGCTGGAACAGCGGGGCGACGACGCGCACGGTCTTGCCCAGTTCAGCTTCGAATTCATCACAAAGGTCAGGGGTCTTGAAGGTCATGCTGGAGTCCTCGAAATAAAAAAAGCCGTGCAATGTTGCACGGCTTTTGGGGTGGATGGCAATCGTTCAGACGATCGCTTCGGCCTTTTCTTCCTCGAAATCGAGTTTGATTTTGCCGTCCTTGTCGAGGTCGACCGTAACGCGCCCTCCGCTCGCCAGTTTGCCGAACAGCAACTCGTCGGCCAAGGCCGAGCGGATCGTGTCCTGAATCAGCCGGGCCATCGGACGGGCGCCCATGAGCGGATCGAAGCCCTTATCAGCAAGTAGTTCCTTGACCGCCTCGGTGAAATGCGCGTCGACCTTTTTCTCATGCAACTGTTCCTCAAGCTGCATGAGGAACTTGTC
>NZ_JAVHPH010000060.1:0-1243 GCF_036170495.1 Azonexus sp. | reverse complement strand
GTGCTCGGGCTGCGCCTGACCATTTCCGGTGGCGGTTGCTCCGGCCTGCAATACGGCATGAAGCTGGAAACCGAGAAGGCTGAAGACGACTGGGAACTGGAAGTCGAGGGCGTCAAGGTGCTGGTCGATGCCATGACCATGCCGATGATCGACAACGTCACCGTCGATTTCGTCGATACGCTGACCCACACCGGTTTCAAGTTCGACAACCCCAACGCCAGCGCCCAGTGTTCCTGCGGCTCTTCGTTCTCGATCTAAGGAGCAATAGTCATGTGGGAATATTCAGACAAGGTTCGCGAACACTTCTTCAACCCGCGCAATTCCGGCCCGCTGGAAGAAGCGAACGGTATCGGTGACGTCGGTTCCATCCAGTGCGGCGACGCGCTGCGCCTGATGCTCAAGGTCGAGCCGGAAACCGAGGTCATTCTCGACGCGCATTTCCAGACCTTCGGCTGCGGTTCGGCCATCGCCTCGTCGTCGGCGCTGACCGAAATGGTCAAGGGCATGACGCTCGATCAGGCGCTCGAAGTTTCCAACCAGAATATCGCCGATTACCTCGACGGTCTGCCGCCGGAAAAGATGCACTGTTCGGTCATGGGCCGCGAAGCCCTGCAGGCCGCCATCGCCAACTACCGTGGCGAGGAGTGGTCCGACGACCACGAAGAAGGCGCGCTGATCTGCAAGTGTTTTGCCATCGACGCCGTGATGATCGAGGACGTGGTCAAGGCCAACAACCTCAACACGGTCGAGGAAGTGACCTTCTACACCAAGGCCGGCGGCGGTTGCGCGGCCTGCCACGAAGGCATCGAGGAAATTCTCGCCAAGGTCATGGCCGAGCGTGCCGGTCCGGGTGAAGTTTCGCCGCCGCCCGCTTGCCCGGCCACGCCGGAAGCCCCGAAGCCACCGGCCAAGAAGCTGTCGATCGTCGAGAAGATTGCCAAGATCCAGGAAGTGCTCGAATCGGTTCGCCCGATGCTCCAGCGCGATCACGGCGATGTCGAGCTGGCCGACGTCCAGGGCAAGAAGATCTATGTGCACCTCAAGGGCGCCTGCTCCGGTTGCATGATGGAAGCGGCCACCCTCGGCGGTATCCAGCAGAAGATGATCGAAGTGCTGGGTGAGCTGGTCCAGGTGCTGCCGTCCTCGCACATGCCCGTAGAGGCCTGATGATTCTCTCCTCCCCCTTCAAGGGGGAGGTCGGGAGGGGGATGGGTTGCCTCCCCCGACCCGGGGCCCCCCCCCC
>NZ_JAVHPH010000059.1:0-6294 GCF_036170495.1 Azonexus sp. | reverse complement strand
GATAACAGGGGCTAGCAATGGATTTTCAAACTGCGGTTTTCTTTTTCCTGTCAGCGATCCTGATTTTCGCCAGCCTGCGCGTAATAACAGCGCGTAACCCGGTTCATGCTGCGTTACACCTCATTCTCGCCTTCTTCACCTGTGGCGGCATCTGGGCGCTGCTCCAGGCTGAGTTCTTGGCGATCGCCATCATCCTCGTCTATGTCGGCGCCGTCATGGTCTTGTTCCTGTTTGTTGTGATGATGCTCGACATCAATATCGACCGTATTCGCCAGGGTTTCTGGAACTATTTACCGCTCGGGGCATTGCTGGGTGTGCTGATGGTTCTCGAAATGGGTCTGGTGCTCGGTAGCAAGTACTTCCAGATTCCCGCTGCGGAAGCTCTGCTTCCGGCTGGTGTCTCGAATACCAAGAGTATCGGTGCGCTGATGTTCACCGACTACGTTTATCCCTTCGAGCTGGCTTCACTCATTCTGCTTGTCGGCATGATCGCGGCAATCGTTCTGACCTACCGCGGTCCGAAGAAGTCCAAGTACACCAACCCGAATCAGCAGGTCTTCGTTAAGGCGAAGGATCGCGTGCGCGTCCTGCAGATGCCGGTTGAAAAAGACTGAACCCCGGGGAAACAATGCTAACTCTCTCTCTCTCCCATTTCCTGATTCTGGGCGCGATACTCTTCGCGATCAGCGTTGTCGGGATCTTCCTTAACCGGAAGAACCTGATCGTGCTGCTGATGGCCATCGAGTTGATGCTTCTTGCGGTCAACATGAATTTTGTGGCTTTTTCCCACTATCTGCAGGATCTCTCTGGTCAGATTTTCGTCTTCTTTATCCTGACTGTTGCCGCTGCCGAATCGGCGATTGGTCTGGCCATTCTGATCGTGCTGTTCCGCAACCTCAAGAGCATCCATGTGGATGACCTGGGCAGCCTGAAGGGTTAAACGTGGAAATGCAAAAACTCTATCTGCTCGTTCCTATGGCGCCATTGGTTGGTGCCATGATTGCCGGTTTGTTCTGTCGCGTCATTCCGCGCTGGGTTGCCCATACCGCAACCATCGCCGGCGTCGCCATCGCTTTTTTGGCTTCGCTTGTCATCTTCAAGGATGTGCTGGCGGGGCACACCTACAACGGTACTGTCTATACCTGGCTGACCAGTGGTGATTACAAATTCGAAGTTGGTTTCCTGATCGACACGCTGACCACGACGATGATGCTGGTCGTCACCTTCGTTTCGCTGATGGTCCATATCTACACCATCGGCTACATGCAGGAAGATCCGGGCTATAACCGCTTCTTCAGCTATATATCGTTGTTTACCTTCTCCATGCTGATGCTGGTGATGAGCAACAACTTCATGCAGCTGTTTTTCGGCTGGGAAGCCGTGGGTCTGGTCTCCTATCTGCTGATCGGTTTCTGGTATACCCGCCCGACAGCCATCTTCGCAAATATGAAGGCCTTTCTGGTCAATCGTGTCGGTGACTTCGGTTTCATCCTTGGTATTGGTCTGGTGCTGGCACATTTCGGTTCGCTCGATTACAAAACAGTGTTTGAGAAGGCGCCGGAGCTAGCTGCAAGTACCATCAATATTTGGGGTGCCGCCGACTGGTCCTTGATGTCCGTTACCTGTATCTGCCTGTTCATCGGCGCGATGGGTAAATCAGCCCAAGTTCCGCTGCATGTCTGGCTGCCGGATTCGATGGAAGGCCCGACGCCAATCTCCGCGCTGATTCACGCTGCAACCATGGTTACTGCCGGTATCTTCATGGTCGCCCGGATGTCGCCGCTGTTCGAGCTGTCGACCACGGCGCTCTCTTTCATTCTCGTTATTGGTGCGATCACTGCCCTGTTCATGGGCTTCCTGGGCATCATTCAGAACGACATCAAGCGTGTGGTTGCTTATTCGACGCTGTCGCAGCTTGGCTACATGACCGTCGCGCTGGGTGCGTCGGCCTATTCGGTTGCCATTTTCCACCTGATGACCCACGCCTTTTTCAAGGCATTGCTCTTCCTTGGCGCTGGCTCGGTGATCATTGGGATGCACCATGATCAAGACATCCGGAACATGGGTGGGCTGCGCAAGTACATGCCGATTACCTGGATTACCTCGCTGGTTGGTTCTCTGGCCCTGATCGGAACGCCTTTCATGTCTGGTTTCTACTCCAAGGACTCGATCATCGAAGCAGTAGGCCTGTCCCATATTCCGGGCTCCAGTTTTGCCTACTACTCAGTGCTGGCGGGCGTCTTCGTGACCGCCTTTTACTCCTTCCGGATGTACTTCCTGGTCTTCCACGGTGAAGAGCGATTCGGCAAGACTGACGACGCGCATCATCATGAGCATATTGGTGACCATGATGATGAAGAAAGCTCGAACGATCATCATCACGGTCTGGCTCCGGGACAGAAGCCACATGAGACGCCCTGGGTTGTCACTCTGCCGCTCATCATGCTGGCTATTCCATCGGTGGTCATTGGTTTTTTTGCCATCGGCCCGATGGTATTCGGCGACTATTTCAAAGGCGTGATCTTTGTCGATCAACATGCCCATCCGGCGATGGAACATCTTTCCGAGGAGTTCCTCGGTGCGCTTGCTATGGGCATCCATTCGCTGACCAGCCTGCCTTTTATTCTGGCTCTGTCCGGCGTAGTCGTATCGTGGTTCTTCTACATGAAGCGTCCCGATATTCCGGCTGCCATTCAACGTCGCTTCTCGGCTATTCATACGTTGCTTGAGAACAAGTACTACTTCGACAAATTCAACGATGTCGTCTTCGCCGGGGGCGCTCGCCTTCTGGGCAAGGTACTGTGGCGTGGCGGCGATGTTGCGCTTATTGACGGCTTGATCGTCGATGGCTCGGCCAAGGTCGTTGGCTGGATATCTTCCATTACCCGTCTGTTCCAGACCGGTTACGTTTATCACTACGCTTTCACCATGATCATCGGCGTCTTTGTACTGATGACTCTGTGGATCAACCGCGCTTAAGCGTGAATAGTTCGCAGAAAAGCAAGGAATAACATGTCGACTTACCCATTGCTGTCTCTCGCAATCTGGATCCCGATTTTTGCCGGCTTGGTGGTGCTAGCCACCGGCGGCGACCGGAACGCTCCGCTGGCAAGAATGCTTTCCCTGGCCGGGGCCGTTGCCGGTTTCCTGATTACTATTCCGCTCTGGACCAGTTTTGATGTGTCCGTCGGTGGCATGCAGTTCGTTGAACTGGGTTCATGGATTCCGCGTTTCAACATCAATTACCACCTTGGGGTGGACGGCATTTCGATGCTGTTCGTCGTGCTGAACGCTTTCATTACGATCATTGTGGTTGCTGCCGGCTGGGAGGTGGTCAAGATCAAGGTTGCGCAATACAACGCTGCTTTCCTGATTATGTCCGGCCTGATGAACGGCATTTTTGCCTCGCTAGACGGCGTGCTGTTCTACGTCTTCTTCGAAGCATCGCTGATCCCGCTGTACCTGATCATCGGCGTCTGGGGCGGCCCAAAGCGGGTTTACGCCGCCTTCAAGTTCTTCCTTTACACGCTGTTCGGGTCGCTGCTCCTGTTGCTTTCATTGATGTATCTGTTCATCAATTCCGGCGGCAGTTTCTCTATCCTCGAATGGCACAAGATGCCGATTGCCCTCGGGCCGCAGATCTGGCTGTTCCTGGCATTCCTCGTTGCTTATGCCGTCAAGGTGCCGATGTGGCCGGTACATACCTGGTTGCCGGACGCTCACGTCGAAGCGCCGACCGGTGGTTCGATCGTGCTGGCTGCCATCGCTCTCAAGCTTGGCGCCTACGGTTTTATCCGGTTCTCGCTGCCGATCCTGCCTGACGCCTCGCATGAATTGTCCGGCCTGGTTCTCGGTATGTCGCTGATCGCCGTCGTCTATATCGGTTTTGTCGCCCTGGTTCAGGAAGACATGAAGAAACTAGTGGCCTATTCGTCGATCGCCCACATGGGTTTCGTGACCCTGGGCTTCTTCATGTTCAGCCCGCTCGCCGTTGAAGGCGCGCTGGTCCAGATGGTTTCGCATGGTTTTGTTGCCGGCGCCATGTTCTACTGTATCGGTGTCATGTATGACCGCGTGCATAGCCGTCAGATCGCCGATTACGGCGGCGTGGTCAATACCATGCCCAAATTCGCTGCGCTGTTCATGCTGTTCTCCATGGCCAATGCCGGTTTGCCAGCTACTTCGGGCTTTGTCGGAGAGTTTATGGTCATCCTCGCGGCAACCAAGTTCAATTTCTGGGTGGCCTTTGCTGCCGCCACTTCGCTGATTATCGGTGCTGCCTACACGTTGTGGATGTACAAACGCGTGGTCTTTGGCGACGTTAGTAATCATCACGTGGCCGAACTGAGCGATATCAACAAGCGCGAGTTCGCCATCCTCGGCATTCTGGCTATTGCCACCCTGTGGATGGGTCTCTACCCGCAGCCTTTCACGGAAGTCATGCACGCCTCGGTCAATGACCTGTTGCGTCATGTCGCCATCAGCAAGATTCAATAACCGGTAGCCGACATGTTCGACAATTTTGTTGTCCCCAATCTTCTGCCTGCAGCGCCGGAAATTTTCATGGCGGTCATGGTCCTCGCCATTCTGATGATCGATTTGCTGGTCAAGGATAGCCGCCGTACGGTCACCTTCGTGCTGACTCAGTTGACGCTGATTGGCTGTGCCGCCATCCAGTTCGCGACGAGCACCGGTGAAATCACCTACACCTTCAGCAACATGTTCGTTGACGATCTGATGTCTGATCTGCTGAAGCTGTTCCTGTACATGACCATGGTCATCGTCATGTTCTACTCGCGTGGCTATGTCATTGATCGCGAATCGATGAACAAGGGCGAATACTACGTTCTCGCGCTGTTCGCAACGCTTGGCATGATGGTGATGATCTCGGCCAATCACTTTCTGACCATTTATATTGGCATCGAACTACTCTCGCTGTCGCTCTACGCCATGGTCGCCATGAACCGCGATTCCATTCAGTCGACCGAAGCGGCGATGAAGTACTTCGTTCTCGGCGCCCTGGCCTCCGGCCTGTTGCTCTACGGCATGTCGATGGTCTACGGTGCGACCGGCACGCTCGAAATCACCGGCATTGCCGAGCGTCTCTATGGTGGCGGTGTGAACAAGAGCGTGATGGTTTTCGGCCTGGTCTTCCTGGTTGCCGGCCTGGCCTTCAAGCTAGGCGTCGTGCCGTTTCATATGTGGATTCCGGACGTCTATCACGGTGCGCCGACCTCGGTCACCCTGCTCATTGGTTCCGCCCCCAAACTGGCCGCCTTCGCCATTGTCATGCGCCTGTTGGTCAATGGCCTGATCACTATGGCGGCCGACTGGCAGGCCATGTTGATCATCCTTGCCGTGCTGTCGATGGCCATCGGTAACCTCGCCGCCATCGCCCAGACCAATCTCAAGCGCATGTTGGCCTACTCTGCCATCTCGCACATGGGTTTTATGCTGCTCGGCATCGTCACCGGCGTGGTGAGTGGTGATGCCCGCTACGCTTTGAATGCCTACAGCTCGGCCATGTTCTACGTGATTGCCTACGTGCTGATGAGTGCCGGCACTTTCGGCATGATCCTGCTCATGGCCCGCGCCGGTTTCGAAGCCGAGAATATCGACGACTTCAAGGGCCTCAACAAGCGCAGCCCGTGGTTCGCCAGCATCATGCTCATGCTCATGTTCTCAATGGCGGGCGTACCGTTCTTTATCGGCTTCTTCGCCAAGTTCTCGGTGTTGCAGGCTGTTGTTGCCGCCGGCTACATGTGGCTCGCCATCGTTTCAGTACTCTTCTCGCTGATCGGTACCTTCTACTACCTGCGGGTCGTCAAGGTCATGTACTTCGATGAGCCGGCTGACGATACTCCGCTGGCTGCGCCGATGGACGTGCGCATCCTGATTTCTGCGAATGGTTTGGCCGTTGCGGTCTTTGGCATCTTCCCGCAAGTCATCATGTCGTTGTGCGCCTACGCGCTGCTTCGTTCGCTCTGATGGCGCACTGAAAAGTATTTGAATAAAGCGCCCCGCCAGTCGGGGCGTTTGTTTTTGGGGAATTTCAAATGCCGCACGACGCACACCTGATCGAATCTGAAGTTTCCTCCGCGACTGTGTTTAAGGGTGCTTTGCTCAACGTCCGCAAGGATTGCGTACTGCTGCCCAATGGTCAGGAGTCGATCCGGGAATACATTGTTCATCCTGGCGCCGTCGTCATCCTCGCTTTCCTGCCCAACGGCAACCTGCTTTTTGAGCGACAGTTCCGCTATCCGTTGCGCCGCGTTTTTCTCGAACTACCGGCTG
>NZ_JAVHPH010000058.1:0-6306 GCF_036170495.1 Azonexus sp. | reverse complement strand
AGCCTTGCTCGACGGCCTGCTGGCGGGCCAGCACGTTGGCGAGCAGCGAGATGACCTTGAGGTCGCAGCGCGACCAGCGCAGGTCGGGCACGGTGATCGCCGCGACGCCCTTGGCGCGGATGTCGGCCGGCGTGGTGACCAGTGGAGAAGAAAAGGCGAAAGCTGTCGGCGGCACACTGGCCGGCGGAAAGGCGTGGTCGCGCTTGTCGTCGGCCCCGCGCGTGACTTGCAGGTAGATCGACTGGTCTTCCCAGGGTGCGGTTTCGATCAGCTTGAAAACGACGTCCTTCCAGCCATCAATGCTCAGCGGATTGGCCAGCTTGATGCCGTTCAGCGTCGCCTGCAGTCGTCGCAGATGTTCATCGACGCGGAACACCCGGCGCGAATAGACCGGGATCACTTCATAAACGCCGTCGCCGTACAGAAAGCCGCGGTCGAGTGGCGAAATGCCCGCTTCGGCCAGCGGCTTGAACTGGCCGTTCAGGTAAACAGGATCGGCGACGTAGGGCGTCATGGGTTTAGTTGAACCAGAGTCGAATAGTGTCGAGGAGTCGGATGAAGATGTTGCCGAGTGGCACATTTTCAAGGGCAACGACCGGATATTCGCCATAAACCTTGCCGTCGATGCTGACCTTGAGCATGCCAAGCTTCTGGCCGGCTTCGACCGGCGCAATGATGCGCGGTTCGGCGACGAACTCGGACTTGATCTTGTCGGCGTAACCCTTGGGGACGGCGATCGACAGGTCGTTCGTGAAGCCGGCCTTGACCTCGCTCTGGGCCCCCTTCCAGGCACGCAGCGTGGCCACGGCCTGATCCTTGGCGAAAAGCGTCACGGCGTCGTAGGAGATGTAGCCCCAGTTGAGCAGTTTCTGGGACTCGCTGGCCCGGGCGCTATCGGAAACGGTGCCGAGGACGACCGAGAGCAGGCGGCGCTTGTCGCGCAGGGCCGAGGAGATGAGGCAGTAGCCGGCGGCTTCGGTGTGCCCCGTCTTGACGCCATCGACGGTGGGGTCGATGTAGAGCAGGCGGTTGCGGTTGGGCTGGGTGATGTTGTTGTAGCGGAATTCCTTCATCGAGTAATACTTCTTGTATTCCTCGGGGAAATCGCGGATCAGGGCGGAGGCCAGCAACGAAAGGTCGCGGGCCGTGGTGTAGTGCTCCGGGTCGGGCAGGCCGGTCGAATTGCGGAAGCTCGAGGCATTCATGCCCAGCCGTTGCGCCTCGCGGTTCATCATCTGCGCGAAGTTTTCCTCGCTGCCGGCGATGCCTTCGGCCAGCGTGACGCAGGCGTCATTGCCGGACTGGACGATCATGCCCTTGATCAGGTCTTCCACCGGCACCTGCGTGTCGACGCGGATAAACATCTTCGAGCCGCCGGTGCGCCAGGCTTTTTCCGAGACGGGCAAAGCCTGGTCGAGGGCCAGGGTTTTCTTGTGCAAGGCGGCGAAGGTCAGGTAGGCCGTCATCAGCTTGGTCAGCGAGGCCGGTTCAAGGCGCTCGTCGGATTTTTCTGCGGTCAACACCTGATTCGAGCCCATTTCGAGCAGTAGCCACGATTTGGCGGCGAGCGACGGGGGAACGGGCAGTTGCTGGGCCATCGCCTGGGCGGCGAAAGCGAAACTCAGGGCGAGCAGGGTGGTCTTGCGGAACAGCGACATTGGCTTTGGACTTTGTTTTGCGTTGGGGGTGGAAATTATACCCTTGGCTCAATCACGACTTGCGGCGCCGCGGCGCATAGCGCCTCGACGGCCGGGTGGCGGATGCGACGCTCGTTGGAGATGGCGTAGATGTGTTCGCTGACCCCGCTCATGGCACCGAGCGGCACCGCTTGCAGCTGACTCTCGACTTGCTCGGCGAGCGCCAGCGGGGCCGGGAAAATGCCCAGCCCGCCGCGGCCGAAGGTCGTCAGCAAGGCGCTGTCCTCGAATTCGCCGACGATTTTCGGATGGATGTTCGAATTTTCCAGCCAGCGGTCGATGCCGCCGCGCAGCGCGTTGTGGCGGGTGGGCAGGAGCAGCGGGGCGCCGTCCAGACTTTTCGGGAAATCCTGACGGTACTGCTCGGCCAGTCCCGGCGTCGCAAACAGTCCGGTGGCAAATTCTCCAAGCCGCGTGCTGAACACCTTGAGATTGGCGCTGACCGGGGCGGCCCGGTCGGTCAGCACGACATCCAGGCGGTGCAGGGCGAGGTCGGCGAGCAGGGTTTCGAATTCACCTTCGTCGCAAATCAGGCGGACATCGGCCGGCATGCTGGTCACGGTCGATAGTAGGCGGTAGGCCAGTAACTTGGGGATGCCGTCGGAAATTCCTGCGCGCAGACGAAGTGTGGACTCGCTTCCGCTATTTGTGACAGCGTCGGTCAGCGCCTCGCCGAGCTGAAAAATCTGGTCGGCATAACCCTGTGCCACACGCCCGGCCTCACTGAGGACCAGGCCACGGCCCTGGCTGTTGAACAAAGCCTTGCCGAGTTGTCGCTCAAGCAACGAAAGCTGGCCGCTGATGGTCTGAACGGCTACACCCAGGCGTTCGGCCGCCCGCGTAATGCTGCCTTCCTGGGCGACGACCCAGAAGTAATGGAGGTGTTTAAAATTGATGGGGGTCATGAGTTTCACAGAAAAAATCGAAGGGTTATTCAATTTTGCTCCGATTTTTCAGTTTGTTGCAATGCAATAGTATCGGCCCGTTTCTCTTTCGAGGAGTTCACCATGAAACGTATTGTCCTTTTTCTCGCTACCAACCTCGCGGTCATGCTCGTCCTCAGCGTGGCGACCAGTCTGTTAGGCGTCAATAAGTTCCTGACGGCCAACGGGCTCAATGTTGGCATGCTGTTCGCCTTCGCCGCCGTGATCGGCTTTGGCGGCGCCTTCATTTCGCTGCTCATGTCGAAGACCATGGCCAAGTGGAGTACCGGCGCCCGGGTTATCGAGTCGCCGAGTTCGTCGACCGAAATGTGGCTGGTCGACACCGTTGCCAAGCTGGCCAAGCGCGCCAACCTGCCGATGCCGGAAGTCGCCATTTACGACGGCGAGCCGAATGCCTTCGCCACCGGCGCCACCAAGAACAACTCGCTGGTCGCCGTGTCGACCGGCCTGTTGCAAGGCATGACCCGCGACGAGGCGGAAGCCGTCCTGGCCCACGAAGTCGCCCACATCGCCAACGGCGACATGGTGACGCTGACCCTGATCCAGGGCGTCGTGAACACCTTCGTCGTCTTCCTGTCGCGCATCGTCGGCTATGTGGTCGATGGATTCCTGCGCCGCGGCGACAGCGAAAACACCGGCCCGGGCATCGGTTACATGGTGACCAGCATGATCTGCGAAGTCGTCTTTGGCCTGCTCGCCAGCATCATTGTTGCCGGGTTCTCGCGTCAGCGCGAATTCCGCGCCGATGCCGGCGCAGCTGGCCTGATGGGCTCGCCGGTGCCGATGCAAAACGCGCTGCGTCGCCTGGGCAACCTGCATACCGAGCCGTTGCCACAGAACATGGCAGCCTCCGGTATTGCTGGTGGCAAGGGTGGATTCATGGCGCTGTTTTCGACGCACCCGCCGCTCGAAGAACGCATTGCCGCGCTGGGGGGGCGCTGAGCCCCAAGTGGAAATGTGGTTTCGGCTATTACTTTTGTCAGGTGTGGAGGATTTCACAGGCAGCTCCGGCTGGAGTCGATAAAATTTCGCCATGTGTTTTTGCCCCAAGGGGGGCTGGTCTGTCGAAATCTTATGGAAAATTTGGTCAATCCGGGCAACGGAAGGCCCCTGATGTCCCCGGTCGAATTGCAGGAAGGTATCGCCAGCCTGTCGCGCGGCGCCTATTTCAAGGAGGCGTCGCTCGACATGATGCTCAGTATCCTGACCGAGTCGGCGGCGCAGATGTCCGGTGTCGAACGCGTCAGCATCTGGGCCCTCAACAACCAGCACCAGGAGCTGCTGTGTCTCGATCTATTCGAGTTGTCGACACGCCGCCACAGCAAAGACCAAAGCATCCGCGCCAGCCAGTATCCATCCTCCTTCCGGGCCTTGCAGGCAGGTAACAGCATTGCGGCGGACGACGCCTATACGCACCCGCTAACCGCCGAGTTTGCGTTCGATTACCTGCCGCGCCATGGCGTCACGGCGATGCTCAGTACGCCGATTCACATCCGTGGCGATTTCCAGGGCGTTCTCGGCCTTGAACAGGTCGGCACGCGTCAACCGTGGACGGCGGCCCACGGGCTGTTTGCGCAGGCGGTAGCCAATCTCGTCACGCTGGCCCTGGTCGAGTACGAGGCGGGGGAGGCCAAGCTTCAGGCGCGTGCGGCTAGCGCGCGGCTAAAGGCCGTTGGCGCCGCCCTCTGAGCGCGTCTCAAATTTGGCCGAAATTACCGGTTGACCGTAGCAATGGCGCTGGCGAGTGCTTCAAGCAGGGATTGAATTTCACTTCGTGCGGCGCAGTGATCGAGGTCGGCCGCCTGTCGTTTGATGCATTCCGATAACTGCCGGGCGAGATGCATGACGCCCCATATTTCGAGCAATTCGGCATGCTGCACCAGTTTCAGCGATTCCGTGGCGAGCGCGTAGGCGTCGGGCGGTAGCGCGGCCAGCGCATCGTGCATGAGCTGGATTTGCTCACCGGCTTCGTCGACAAATAGCCGGTCGAGGACGGCTGAGCGTTCGCTATCGTTGGCCGTTGCCGCGCTGGCTTCCAGACGTCCGGCAAAGTGACTGGCCCGTTCGGGGAAGGCAGGGAGCTCAAGGCCATCGACGTCGCTCATGGACTCGATGGCCGCTGACATGGCAGCAACCAGGCGCGGAGGAACACGGTTTTCGTCGAGCCGGTCGGCGGCGCCGGCCAGCGCTTCGCCAAGACGCAGGCAGTCGGCGTCGGCCGTTTCGATGGCGATGGCGTACAGCCCAAAAATGGCCGGTCGAATATCGTTGCCGCCGGTGCCGTGACGCTCTGACCACGCCGTTGCCAGACGCTTTCCGGCCGCAATCCAGCGTTCATTGAGTTGCGGGTCGAAGCGCGCCTTTCTGGGCGCGGCCACCCAGGGCAGAATTGCCGCGGTCGCCTCCAGGGTGGGGGCGAGCGCGGCGCGGGTTTCCTCGAGTTCGTGCTCGGGGATGTCAGCCATGAAAGCTTACTGGGCGGCCAGCTTGGCGAAGGCCGAGGCGACTTCCGGCGGTGCCTGGACCAGTTCGATCAGCACGCCTTCACCGCCAATCGGGAATTCCTCGTTGCCCTTCGGGTGCAGGAAGGTGATGTCGAAACCGGCCGCGCCCTTGCGGATGCCGCCCGGGGCGAAACGTACGCCATTGGCCGACAGCCACTCGACGGCCTTGGGCAGGTCGTCGATCCACAGACCAACGTGGTTGAGCGGCGTGGCATGCACGGCCGGCTTCTTTTCCGGGTCGAGCGGCTGCATCAGGTCGACTTCGACCTTGAACGGGCCGGTGCCCATGGCGCAGATGTCTTCGTCGACGTTTTCGCGCTCGGAAACGAAGGTGCTGGTGATTTCCAGGCCAAATTTATCGACCCACAGGGTGCGCAATTTTTCCTTGGAAGGGCCGCCGATGGCGATTTGCTGGATGCCGAGAACCTTGAACGGACGTGTCATGAGGCTATTCCTGTCGTGTGGTGGATAACGTAATCCATAATTATAGAGATTTCCGGCGCTTGGCGAGCACCAGCAAAACGATGCCGGCCAGCACCATCGGCAGCGACAGCCATTGGCCCATGCTGATCGTGTAGGACTGGCCGAAAATGCCGGCATCCGGCTCGCGGAAAAATTCGGTGATGAAGCGGAACGCACCGTAACCGATCAGGAAAACGCCCGACACCGCGCCACGTTCTTGCGGTCGACCGGAAAAAAACCACAAAATCGAAAAGAGCGCGAAGCCCTCCAGGCCGATGTGATAAAGCTGCGACGGGTGACGTGGCTGCATGTCGCCGGATTGCGGAAAGATCATCGCCCAGGGCAGGCTGGCGTCGGTGACACGGCCCCACAGTTCGCCGTTGATGAAATTGCCGAGGCGACCGGCTGCCAGGCCGAGCGGGACGAGTGGGGCGATGAAGTCGGTCACCTCCCACCAGTTGAGATCCAGTTTGCGTGCCCACAGCCCGACGGCAACCAGGACGCCGAGAAAGCCGCCATGGAAGCTCATGCCCCCCTTCCAGACGGCGAAAATTTCCAGCGGATTAGCGAAGTAATAACCCGGGTCGTAGAACAAAACCTGGCCGAGGCGACCGCCGACAATGACGCCGAGCATGCCGTAGAAAAGCAGGTCGTCGAGCTGTTCGACGGTCAGGAATCCCGGGCGGCTTTTGATCCGGT
>NZ_JAVHPH010000057.1:0-1258 GCF_036170495.1 Azonexus sp. | reverse complement strand
GCGCCGCGGATCGAGACGTCGAGGTCGGGGAATTCCTTGGCGGCGAATTCGGAGGCGGAATAGACCGAGGCGCCGGCTTCGGAGACGACGATCTTGGTCAGCCGCGCTTCCGGGTAACGCTTGATGACGTCCTGCACGAGCTTGTCGGTCTCCCGGCTGGCCGTGCCGTTGCCGATGGCGACCAGGCTGACCTGGTGCTTGGCAGCCAGGCGACCAATGGTAGCGATCGAGCCGTCCCAGTCGCAGCGCGGTTCGTGCGGGTAGATGGTGGCGTGGTCGAGCATCTTGCCGGTGGCGTCGACGATGGCGATCTTGCAGCCGGTGCGGATGCCGGGGTCGATGCCCATCGTGACGTGCTGGCCGGCCGGGGCGGCGAGCAGCAGATCTTTCAGGTTACGGCCGAAGACGCGGATGGCTTCTTCCTCGGCGCGCTCGCGCAGCTCGTTCATGAGTTCGAGTTCGAGGTGGGTGTAGACCTTGACCTTCCAGGTCCAGCGCACGGTGTCGGCCAGCCATTTGTCGGCCGGGCGGCCCTGCGGCTTGATCCCGAAGCGGACGGCGATACGCTGTTCACAGGGGTTTTGCGTGCCGGGTTTGACAGCCTCGGGGTCGAGTTCGGAGTCGAGGACCAGCGCCACCTGCAGCATGCCTTCGTTGCGGCCGCGGAGCAGGGCCAGGGCGCGGTGTGAGGGCATCGTCGCAATCGGTTCGGCGAAGTCGAACCAGTCACGGAACTTGGCGCCTTCGGTTTCCTTGCCTTCGACGACGGTCGACCGGACATGGCCGTGTTCGCTGAGGTAGGCGCGCAGGCCACCGAGCAGTTCGGCATCTTCGGCGAACTTTTCCATGAGGATCTGGCGAGCGCCGTCGAGGACGGCGCGGGCGTCGGCAAAACCGGCGTCAACGTTGATGAACTTTTCGGCTTCGTCGTCCGGTGTCAGGTTCGGGTCTTCAAGCAGGCCGAGGGCCAGTGGCTCGATGCCGGCTTCGCGGGCGATCTGCGCCTTGGTCCGGCGCTTCTGCTTGTACGGCAGGTAGAGGTCTTCGAGGCGCTGCTTCGTTTCGGCGTCGCTGATCTCGGCCTTGAGTTCCGGCGTCAGCTTGCCCTGTTCCTCGATGCTGGCGAGGATGGCCGTGCGCCGCTCTTCGAGATCGCGCAGGTAGGTCAGGCGTTCTTCGAGGTTGCGCAGTTGCGTGTCATCAAGGCCGTCGGTCGCTTCCTTGCGGTAGCGCGAGATGAAGGGCACGGTGGCGCCTT
>NZ_JAVHPH010000056.1:0-1259 GCF_036170495.1 Azonexus sp. | reverse complement strand
ATGATCCGGTCTTCCAGCGTATCGGTGGCCTGGTGGATGCGCTTGATGCTTTCCAGGCGGCGCTTGAGCTGGATCTGATGTTCGCGGACCTGGGTTTCCATCGGCGCCATGATGGCGCGCAGCCAAATCTCGGCGTCGCGGTTAGCATGCTCGAAGGCGCGCCGCACCTGGGTGGCGACCTCCTCGAAGAATTTCTGCGTGATGTTTTTCTTGTCGTGGGTAAGCAGGCTGACCATCGTGTTGAGGTGGTCGTTGCACCACGCCTGCAGGCGGTCGAGTTCCTTCTCGTAGCGAAGGAGCGAGAAGGTCGTCGGCGCCCCGAGCTTGAGACCGTGCTCGATGGCGAATTTTTTGTACACTGCCTCCATCATCGACAGGATTTCGCTGATTTCGCCATTCGACTTGGCCAGCGCTTCGCGCGAACCGGCAAAGAAACGGGCCATGGCATCGGACAGCGTCTTGGAAAAAGCGGCCTCCAGCATGGCTTCGCGCGTTTCGTGGGTCAATTGACGCAAAACGTCGAGGCCGAGATGGCTGAACAGGTTGTTGGTCAGCGTTGAAAAAACGCTGCGCACGGCGTAGTAACGTTGCAGGCCGGACTCGAATTCGTCTTTTTCCGCCCGCACCTTGCCCATCATGTATTCGACGACGCCCTTGTTCTTGCCGCGCAGTTCGGTTAGTTCAGCCAGTTGCTCGCGCAGGCCAAGCAGCCGCGTATCGAGCAGGCTGCGCACGCGCTGGCTGACATCGCCGAATTCGCTTTCCGTGCTCTCGCAGACGATGTCGCGCTTGGCCGGAATCAGTTCCTCGGAGAGCGCAGCTTCGAGCAGGGGCAGGCGGCTCTTTTCGAGTAGCGTCTGGTCGCCATTGATCTTGGCAACCAGCCCCTTCTGCGCCGAAACCGGGAAAACCTGGCTGACCGGCAAATCGAGAATGGCGGCGCTGCTATCGGCCTGGCGCTGGATTTCAGCGTCGATTTCCTCGGTCGATTTCAATTCATCCCACTGGCTGTCGATCTTGTTGAGGACGACCATGCGACCCCGCTGGGCCATGCCGCCGGCGCAAATATGCTCGCGCCAGATGGCCAGATCGGATTGCGTGACGCCGGTATCGGCCGCCAGAATGAACAGCACGGCATGGGCATTGGGCAGCAATGACAAGGTCAGTTCCGGCTCGGCGCCAATGGCATTGAGCCCCGGCGTATCGAGAATGACCAGCCCCTGCTTGAGCAGCGGATGCGGAAAATTGATCATGGCATG
>NZ_JAVHPH010000055.1:0-6349 GCF_036170495.1 Azonexus sp. | reverse complement strand
AATATCGAACAGGCAGGCCATTCCTGGCCAGCGTCAGATCGACCATCCATTTCTGCAAAGTCTCGGTGATGTGTTTCAAAGCCACCTTACCCTTGCTGTCCTTGATAGCTTTTTCGAGTTCGGCAGCGGTTGCCAATGGGTCACTCTTGCGACCGGCCCCCAGTCGGCTTGTCAGTAACTCAAGCCATGCGCCCTGGCCGGATGCTGCCAACGCCATCGCCAACCCGGGCGAACCACCGGCCAGTGCCAACCAACGTTCGGCTTGAGCGACACCTTCGTCAGACAGAACCTTTTCCGCAAGCCTTATCGGAGGTACCGGAACTGGCACCACCTGACAGCGGCTGCGAATGGTCGGTAACAAACGCATCGGCTCACTGGAAACCATTAAAAACAAGGTATCTGGA
This sequence comes from Azonexus sp., assembly GCF_036170495.1. GTDB lineage: Bacteria > Pseudomonadota > Gammaproteobacteria > Burkholderiales > Rhodocyclaceae > Azonexus. The sequence goes on along the minus strand of NZ_JAVHPH010000055.1, from coordinate 5,945 downwards.
GCCGGTTCTTCAAGTGTTTTAAGAAGTGAATTTGCCGTGCTGCGATTCATCGCCTCGGTCGGATTGACCAGAATGATGCGCAATCCGCCGCGGTGGGTACCGATGTTGAAAAATTCGTCGAGTCCGCGCACCTGATCGATGGTGATCTGCTGACTGGGCTTTTTCTTGCCGTCTTCGATCTCGGCTTCGTCGCCCAGCGCATCGGGCTGAAGCAAGCGAAAATCGGGATGATTACCCTGCTCGAACCAGTTACAGGCCAAGCATTTTCCACAAGCCAGTCCATCGATCGAGGGCGACTCGCAGAGCAAACTGGCGGCAAAACGCCTGGCCAGCTCATATTTGCCCAAGCCTTTTTGGCCGACCAGCAACAGTGAGTGCGGCAATTGCTTCCGCCTTGCCTGCAATCCAGTCCAGACCTTCGAATGAAGATCAATAACGTTCATAAACAATTCTCTATAATTATTTGTTCAAGTTGTTTACGAATATTTTCAATGGTGTTGTCAGCGTTTACAACGCGCATTCTGCCCGGGCTGCCATGCGCTCTTTCGAGATAAGCCTGACGAACACGCTCATGAAAATCGACACGTTCCTGTTCGAACTTGTCGAGTATCCGATTGGCCAGCACGATACGTTCGCGAGCAATGTCGAGCGGCAGGTCGAACAATAGCGTCAGATCCGGCTGCAGGTGTTCATGCACCCAGTGCTCCAGAATCAGGAACTTGGCGCGGTCCAGTCCGCGGCCACCGCCCTGGTAGGCGTAAGTGGCGTCGCTGAAGCGGTCGCAGATCACCCATTCGCCACGGGCCAGCGCCGGCTCGATCAATTTGGCCAGGTGCTCGCGGCGGGCGGCGAACATGAGCAGGGTTTCGGTTTCCAGGTGCATGGGTTCGTTGAGCAGCAACGCCCGCAACTTTTCACCCAGTTCGGTCCCGCCCGGTTCCCGCGTCACTTGCACGACGATACCCCGCGTCCTCAGCAACTCGGCCAGCCACTCGACGTGACTACTCTTTCCTGCCCCATCTATGCCTTCGAAAGTGATGAATTTACCTTTCACTTCCCACCCCTCTGAAATTTATTGACTGCGTTGTTGTGTTCATCCAGCGTCGGCGAAAATTGGCTACTGCCGTCGCCACGGGCAACAAAATAAAGAACATCGCTTTGCGCCGGATTGAGCGCCGCGCGCAAGGAAGCCTGCCCGGGCATGGAGATCGGCGTCGGCGGCAAGCCTGACCGGGTATAGGTATTGTACGGGGTGTCAGTTTGTAGGTCGCGCTTGCGCAGATTTCCGTCGAAGCGCTCACCCAGACCATAAATTACGGTCGGATCGGTTTGCAGGAACATGCCCTTGCGCAGGCGATTAACGAAGACAGCGGCGACCAGATTCCGGTCGGCTTCGCGTCCGGTTTCCTTTTCGACGATCGAGGCCATGACCAACGCCTCTTCAGGCGTCTTGAAGGGTAGCCCGGCGGCACGCCGGGTCCATTCGACATCCAGTTTGCGTAACATGGCTCGATTGGCACGAGCCAGCAGTTCCAGGTCGCTCGATTGCTTGTCGAAAAGGTAAGTATCCGGAAATAACTGGCCTTCCAGGCTCCTGACCTCAAGCCCGAGCAGGCTGATGATCTGCGCTTCGCTCAAATCACGGGTCTCATGACTCAGATCGGGATGGCTGTCCATCCGCCCGCGCCACTGGCGGAAAGTCCAGCCTTCGACCAAGGTCAGTTCGCCCTGCGTCACCTTGCCTGTGAGCAGCTTATTGAGCAATTGCATCGGGGTGACCCCCGTCTTGACCGCATAGCTGCCCGCCTTGATGGCGGTATCGGCCCGGTTGATACGGGCCAACATGGCGAGCAATGTTGGCTCGACAGCGATGCCGGCCTCGCGCATCTGGGTAATGGCTGAACGCAGGGTGCTACCGGACGCCACCCGGAAATCAAGCGGCGAATTGCTCAATTGGAGGGGTTGATTTGCCCACCACCACAAGCCACCGGCAGCGGTCGCCAAGAACAAAAGTATCGCGAGGAATATCCTGGGGAAGAGGCGCACGGGAACTCGAAGGGAGCAAGCAGGTCTTGCCCGTGTGAAACGAGCACGTTATAACGAGCGATATAATATCCGAAACCCCCTCAGGAGCCCTCATGAATCCCCACTGGCGCAGCTTTCTGGAATCGACCGAAGGTGTCTTCGACAGCGATTCGACCGAGCTTCTCAACTTCGGCGACGCGGCCGGCGAACTGCTCGCCGCAACACAGCACACTGTCGTTGTCCCGCTGACCCACCTCGGCCTCATCGAAGCCACGGGTGAAGAGGCCAAAGCCTTCCTGCACAGCCAGTTCACCAGCGACATCAACCATCTGGCCGATGGCCAGGCCCGGCACGCCGGATGGTGTACGGCCAAGGGGCGGATGCAGGCGAGTTTCGTCGTCTGGCGTCAGGGCGAGCGCTATCTCCTCGCGCTGGCCGCCGACCTGCGGGAAGCAACCCAAAAGCGCCTGCAAATGTTCGTTTTGCGGGCAAAAGTAAAACTGGCCGCGCTGACTGACAGCACCGTAATGCTCGGCCTTGCCGGGCCGCAAGCCGAAGAAGCGCTGGCCGATGCCGGGCTGCCCCGTCCGGCTGAAGCGATGGCCACAGCGACAGCCGACGGCACAACCGTCATTCACCTCGATACCACGCGTTTCATGATCGTCGCGCCGGAGTCGGCGATGGCTGCGCTGTGGCAAAAACTCACCATCAAGGCCCGCCCGGCTGGCGTCCCAGCCTGGCGCTGGCTCGATATCCAGGCCGCTTTCCCGCTCGTCACCCTGGCCACCAAGGAAGAGTTCGTGCCGCAAATGGCCGATTTCGAAAAAATCGGTGGCGTCAGTTTCCACAAAGGCTGTTATCCGGGGCAGGAAATCGTCGCCCGCACCCAGTACCTCGGCAAGGTCAAGCGCCATTTGCATCGCCTGACCAGTGGCCAGGCCCTGCAAGCCGGCGATGTTCTGTACTCCCCCGACAATCCGGATCAGTCCTGCGGCACGGTAATGACGGTCGCCCCCTCGCCGGCTGGCGGTTACGAAGCCCTGGCCGTCATCCAGAGCAATTTTGCCGGCAACGTCCGGCTTGGTTCGCTGGAAGGCCCATCCGTCCAGGCTGCTGCGGTCAACCCGTAAAAACGGCCAAAAATGAAATGTGCCTGATCGTCGTCGGCTGGCGGGTTCATCCGGATTACCCGCTGGTCGTCGCGACCAATCGTGACGAGTTCTACGCCCGGCCAACGGCGCCACTGGCGCACTGGCCCGATGCGCCGGAAGTTATCGGCGGGCTCGATCTCGAAGCCGGCGGCACCTGGCTGGGCATCAGCGAATCCGGACGCTTCGCCGCAGTCACCAACGTGCGCGAACCCGGCATGGCCCAAGGCGCGCAATCCCGCGGCGCGCTGACCCGGGGCTTCCTGACAGCTCGCTCATCAGCGAACGACTACGCTGCGGGAATCGATGGTGCGCAATACTCCGGCTTCAACCTGTTGCTGAGCGACGGCGATACGCTCGTCTATTGCTCGAATCGCGATGGCCAGCCACGCCCCCTGGCGCCAGGTGTTTATGGGCTATCGAACCACCTGCTCGACAGTCCGTGGCCGAAACTGCTTGCTGCCCGCCAGCGTTTCGCCGAAGCGCTGCCCGGCCTGCCCGATGAGTCGGCTTTTTTCGACCTGCTGGCCGACCAAGCCATCGTTGCCGATGAGAACCTGCCGAGTACCGGTGTTCCCATCGAATGGGAACGCCTGCTATCGGCCATCTTCGTCAAATCGGAAAACTACGGCACGCGTGCCTCGACGCTGGTCTGGCAAGACGCTGGCGGCAAGATCACGGTTCACGAAAACAGTTTCGGCCCGAACGGGCAACCGCTTCAATCTTCGGTGATTTCGACTTCCGAATAGCAGGGCACGAGGTCGAACAATTCGACGATGTCGGCGTTGCGCATGCGCACGCAGCCGTGCGAGCCGGGCGCGCCCATTTCGGCCGAATCCGGGCTACCGTGAATGTAGATGTAGCGGCGCATGGTATCGACGCAGCCCAACCGATTTCCGCCGGCTTCGCATCCCGACAACCAGAGAATGCGCGTCAGAATCCAGTCCCGGCCAGGAAATTCCTCGCCCAGCGCGGGTGACCAGCGTTCGCCAGTCGGGCGACGGCGAACGAAGACGGTGTTTTCCGGCTGACCGGCACCGATTTTGGCGCGAATAATGTGTCGCCCACGCGGCGTCTGATAGCTGCCGGAAACTTCGCCAACCCCGGCCTTGGCCGTCGAAACCGGATATTCGCGCAGGATCTCACCCTGACCGTCGAAGACGGTCATCGCCTGGCGTGCGACAGAAATATGCAGTTTCATGATGATTTCTTGCGCCGACCGGCGAAAAAAGCAGACAACATCGCACTGCACTCATCGGCCAGCACGCCGCCCTCGACCGTAGCATGATGATTCAGCCGTTCAACGCCAAACAGATCGACGACGCTGCCATGTACCCCTGTCTTGGCATCACGCGCACCGTAAATGACGCGACTGATCCGCGCATGCATGATGGCGCCGGCACACATGGCGCATGGCTCCAATGTGACAAACAACTCACAACCCGGCAGACGGTAGTTACCGAGCACCCGCGCCGCGTCGCGCAAGGCGGCGATTTCCGCATGCGCAGTCGGGTCGCTCTCGCCAATCGGCGAGTTGAAGCCGCGACCGACAATGGCGCCATTGAGGACCACGACGGCACCAACCGGCACCTCGCCGAGACACTCGGCAGCCTGCGCCAGCGACATCGCCTCACGCATGAAAAACTCGTCGCTGAGACCGAGTGCTGCTTCGTCGCTCATGCCAACTCGCCGGCAAAAACGGGAAAAACCGGCAGGCGAAAAACTGGATCATTCATAAAACGGTGGCCAAAAAATGGGGACGAAAGGGCGGCAAGTATAGCGCCGCTGGGCTGGCTCGCCCTAGTTGCCCAGCAGCAACAGACAGATGTCGGCAGTGATGTCATCAACGCTGCTCGTATCCTTGACATAAAGCCGGAGGCGACCGGCCGGATCGAAGACATAGGCGCCCGTCGAATGATCGATGACATAACCCAGTTCGCCCTCAACCGGTTTGCGCGCCGCGAAAACGCGGAATTCCTCGGTAGCTGCTTTGGTTTGCGCTTCGTTCCCCCGCAGGCCAAGAAATGTCGGGTAGAACCACGGCACGAAAGCCTTCAAGCGTTCCGCGCTGTCCCGCTCCGGATCGACCGTGACGAACAGCACCTGGACCCGCTCCGCATCGCCGCCCAACGCCTTCATGACGTCAGCCAGCTTGGCCAGCATGGTCGGGCAAATATCCGGGCAGGAGGTGTAGCCGAAGAACACCACCGTCACCTTGCTCTGAAAATCGGTTAACGACCGCGACTGGCCATGATGATCGACCAACGCCAACTGACGGCCGAAAGTGGCACCGGTCAGCTCGGTGTTGCGAAATATCACCGGTGGCCGCTTGCAGGAGAGCAAGGCAGCCACGGACAAGGCAAGAAAGAGGCGGCGATTGATCATGAAAAATTTTTCTGAACTATTTCCGGAACATTGATTCTCATCCACAGAGGTCGGTTCTCACAAGGGGGAGGGAACGGAATGGCGAGTTGCACGCTTGAGACTCAGACTGCACAAAGTGCAGAGGTGAATCCTGTTGCCTGGCTGTTGCGCAGCCTTTTCCCTCCTTCAGCCCTGCTCCTGCCGGGCGCCGCCAGCGCGGCCTACAACTTCAACTTTCCCGAACCGGTCACGCCCATCGCCCGGGAAACGCTGCACATCCACAACGAGTTCATGTTGATCATCACCACGTTGTTCGTCGTGGTATTCGCCATCATGATCTACTCGATGATCAGGCACCGGAAGAGCAGCGGCCACGCGCCGGCCAAGTTCACCGGGCCGACCGGGGCA
>NZ_JAVHPH010000054.1:0-1263 GCF_036170495.1 Azonexus sp. | reverse complement strand
TCTTGACGACGTTGGCGACGGTGAAACCGAACAGGTCGAACAGCTGGCCGGCCGGCGCCGACTCGCCGAAGCGGTCAATGCCGATCACGGCGCCATGCAGGCCGACGTACTTGCGCCAGAAGTCTGGATGAGCGGCTTCGATGGCGATGCGTTTCTTGCCGTCGCCGAGGACGGCGGTCTTGTATTCGTCTGATTGGCGGTCGAAAACGTTGGTGCACGGCATGGAGACGACGCGCGTCTGGATGCCTTCGCCGGCCAGCGCGGCCTGAGCGTCGAGCGCCAGCTTGATTTCGGAGCCGGTGGCGATGAAGGTGAGCTGCGCTTCGCCATCGGCTTCGGACAGCACGTAGCCGCCCTTGGTGATGTCGGCATCCGCCACGTTTTGCGTCACGGTCGGCAGGTTCTGGCGCGACAGGGCGAGCAAACTTGGGCCATTTTTCCGGTCGACCGCAGCAATCCAGGCAACGGCCGTTTCGGTCGCGTCGGCCGGGCGCCAGACGTCGAGATTCGGAATGAGGCGCAGGCTGGGGATGTGCTCGACCGGCTGGTGCGTCGGGCCGTCTTCGCCGAGGCCGATCGAGTCGTGGGTATACACCATGATCTGGCGCTGCTTCATGAGCGCGGCCATGCGGATGCCGTTGCGGGCGTAATCGGAGAAAACCAGGAAGGTGGCGGTGTAGGGCAGCAGGCCGCCATGCAGCGCGAGGCCGTTGGCGATGGCCGTCATGCCGAATTCGCGCACGCCGTAGTGGCAGTAGTTGCCGCCCTCGGTGCGGGTGACGCCCTTGCTGCCCTTGACGAAGGTCAGGTTGGAACCGGCCAGGTCGGCTGAGCCGCCGAAGATTTCCGGCACGGCCGGAACCAGCGCGGCGATGGCGTTCTGCGAAGCCTTGCGGGTGGCGATGTTCTCGGCCTTGTCGCGGCAGGCGGCGAGGTAGGCCGCCTTGGTGGCTTCCCAGTTGGCCGGCAATTCGCCCTTGATGACGCGGCGCTCGAACTCGGCGGCTTCGGCCGGGAAGGCGGCGCGGTAAGCGGCGAAGCGACTGTTCCAGTCACTTTCGGCCGCGGCGCCGGCGGCCTTGCGGTCCCAGGCGGCGTAGATGTCAGCCGGGATTTCGAAGGGAGCGTGTGCCCAGCCGATATATTCGCGGGCGGCAGCGATTTCGTCCTTGCCGAGCGGGGCACCGTGGCAGTCGTGCGAGCCCTGTTTGTTCGGGGCGCCCATGCCGATGGTCGTCTTGCAGCAGATCAGGCTCGGCTTGT
>NZ_JAVHPH010000053.1:0-6383 GCF_036170495.1 Azonexus sp. | reverse complement strand
CGCGCAACTGCTTTTCGTCGACGCTGGACGGCGCGTCGGTGAGCAAGCACTGGGCACGCTGGGTCTTCGGGAAGGCGATCACGTCGCGGATCGATTCGGCACCGGTCATCATGGTGACAATGCGATCCAGGCCGAAGGCCAAGCCACCGTGCGGCGGGGCGCCATACTTCAGCGCATCGAGCAGGAAACCGAACTTGGCCTGTTGTTCTTCAGGGCCGATGTTGAGGGCTGAGAAGACCTTTTCCTGAACGTCCGAGCGGTGGATACGGACCGAACCGCCGCCCAGTTCCCAGCCGTTGAGCGCCAGGTCGTAGGCTTTGGCCAGGCACTTGCCCGGATCGCTGACCAGCAGGTCGAGATGCTCGTCCTTGGGGCTGGTGAACGGGTGGTGGCAGGCTGACCAGCGTTTGTTCTCGTCGTCGTACTCGAACATCGGGAAGTCGATGACCCACAGCGGGGCCCACTTGGCGCCTGTGACGAAGCCTTTTTCGTGGCCGATCTTGATGCGCAAGGCACCGAGGGCATCGTTGACGATCTTGGCCTTGTCGGCGCCGAAGAAGATCAGGTCGCCGGACTGTGCGCCGGTGCGCTCGATGACGGTCTTGAGCGAGGCCTCGGACAGGTTCTTGACGATCGGCGACTGCAGGCCGGTTTCGTTGATCTGGGTGACGTCGTTGACCTTGATGTAGGCCAGGCCGCGGGCGCCGTAGATGCCGACGAACTGGGTGTAGGCATCGATCTCGCCGCGGGTCAGCGTGGCGCCGCCCGGAATGCGCATGGCGGCGATGCGCCCCCCTTCGCTGTTGGCAACGCCGGCAAATACCTTGAAGGCGACGTCCTTGAAGGCATCGGTGACTTCAGTCAATTCAAGGGTAACGCGCAGATCCGGCTTGTCCGAGCCGAAGCGGTGCATGGCTTCAGCGTAGGTCATGCGCGGGAAGTCTGGCAGATCGACGTCGATCGCTTCCTTGAAGACGGTGCGGATCAGCTTTTCCGTCAAAGCCATGATTTCAGCCTCGCTCATGAACGAGGTTTCGATATCAACCTGGGTAAATTCGGGTTGACGGTCGGCGCGCAAATCTTCGTCGCGGAAACATTTGACGATCTGGTAGTAGCGGTCGTAGCCAGCCACCATCAACAACTGCTTGAACAATTGCGGCGACTGCGGCAGGGCGAAGAACTGGCCAGGGTGAACGCGTGACGGTACCAGATAATCGCGCGCACCTTCCGGGGTCGACTTGGTCAGCATCGGCGTTTCGATATCGATGAAGCCGTTGTCGTCGAGGAAGCGGCGGAAGGCGCGGGAGGTCTTGTAGCGCAGCATCAGGTTGTTCTGCATCTGCGGGCGACGCAGGTCGATGACGCGATGCAAGAGGCGAACGTTCTCGGAGAGATTATCTTCATCCAGCTGGAACGGCGGCGTGACGGACGGGTTCAGTACCTCGATCTCGTGGCAGAGGACCTCGATCTCCCCGGAGGCCAGGTTAGCATTGGTCGTGCCAGCCGGGCGCGGACGAACCTTGCCGGTGATCTTAAGGCAAAACTCGTTGCGGACCGATTCGGCGATGGCGAAAGTGGCGGCTCGATCAGGGTCGCAAACGACCTGGGCCAGACCTTCGCGGTCGCGCAGGTCGATGAAAATAACGCCGCCGTGGTCGCGTCGACGATGGGCCCAGCCGCACAGAGTGACGATTTGCCCGTCGAGGGCGGCATTGAGTTGTCCGCAATAATGGGTACGCATGAAACTTTCCGGTTGATTCAGGTGTTGGTGATGACGCGGGGGTGCGGCTGGGGAGCCACGACGCCCATCGAGATGATGTATTTGAGCGCTTCGTCGACGGTCATTTCGAGTTCAATGACGTCTTTAGTCGGTAGCATGAGAAAGAACCCCGAAGTCGGGTTTGGCGTAGTCGGCACGTAGACGCTGACGTACTCTCCATCGAGATGATTGACGATATCACCGCCGGGATGTCCGGTTTGGAAAGCGATCGTCCAACTTCCCTGGTGGGGATAGTGGATGAGCAGTGCCTTGCGAAAGGCGTTGCCATTCGGCGAAAAAAGGGTGTCGGAAACCTGTTTGACACTATGGTAGACCGAGTTTACGACCGGAATACGAGCCAGAACTTTTTCTGACCAGACCACCAGTTTCTGGCCAATGAAATTGGTGGCGAGCAAGCCGGTCAACAGAATCATCGCCAGCGTCAGGACTGCTCCTGCGCCGGGGATGGCAAAGCCCACCAGGCTTTGTGGGTGCATCCCTTCCGGTAGCAGGCGCAGAGATTGATCGAGCGTGCTGACGATAAGCGACAGAACCCAGCCGGTAATGACCAGCGGGACCCAGATCAGTAGACCTGTGATGAAATAGCGTTTGATCAGTTGACCGCGCACGATGAGCAGCTTCCCTCTCCGGTCTGGCATGGGGGCGCGGCGTCTTTTTTATTGCCACCACCTTTGAAGTCGGTGGCATACCAGCCGCTGCCCTTAAGCTGAAAGCCGGCGGCGGAAAGTAGCTTGTTATAACTTTCCTTGCTGCATTCCGGGCAAATCGTGAGCACAGGGTCGCTCATTTTTTGCAGATGTTCTTTCTGGAAGCCGCAGGAGTCACAGCGATATTCGTAAATCGGCATGGGAGTCCTCCAAAACCTTGAATTATAACCGAGAGTATGAGCTGGCTATATCGGGGCGAGGACGGCTTTTTTCAACCGATCAAACCAAGATAGTTGCTGGTAATCGATGCGCCCCAGAACAGAGCGATGCCGCCGGCCGCAGCAAGGTACGGACCAAACGGAATCGGAACGTTGCGCCCATGTCGGGTGGCAATGATTAGCGTGATACCGACTATGGCGCCGACGACTGAGGAGAGCAGGATAATGGCGGGCAGCATTTGCCAGCCGAGCCAAGCTCCGAGCGCGGCAAGAAGTTTGAAGTCACCATAACCCATGCCTTCCTTACCGGTTGCCAGCTTGAATAGCCAGAATACGCTCCACAGTGCCAAATAGCCTAACATCGCGCCCATCACCGCAGAGGGCAGGTCGGTATACACCCCCCAAAGGTTTAGTGCGAGACCCAGCCAGAGCAGTGGTAGGGTAATCGAGTCAGGCAGCAGTTGAGTATCAAGGTCGATGGCGGCGAGTGCAATGAGGGCCCAGGCCAATAAAAGCCCCCCGGCAGCTTGAAGTGTCGGCCCGAAATGCCAGGCAACATAGGCGGATATGAGACCAGTTAGCGCTTCGATAATCGGATAACGGGGCGAAATGCACGCATGACATCCCGAGCATTTCCCCTTGAGAATGAAGAGGTAACTAATCAGCGGAATATTCTCGAGGGCCGTAATTTGATGGCCGCAGGCAGGGCAGCGTGAGCGTGGTTTGGAAAGCGACAAGGACTCCACCGAAGTTTGTCTCACTTCTCCTCGCAATTCGGCGCATTGCGCCTGCCATTCCTGTTCCATTATTTTGGGCAGACGGTAAATGACCACGTTGAGAAAACTGCCAACACACAGTCCGAGCAGGCCGGCCATGGCGACCAGGCCGCCCAGCGATTCGGGGAGCATCAAACGACAGACCCAAGCTTGAAGATCGGGAGGTACATGGCTACTACCATGCCACCAATCAATGTGCCGAGAACAACCATTATCATCGGTTCCATGAGACTAGACATTGCATCTACTGCATCGTCGACTTCCTGTTCGAAGAAGTCTGCTACTTTGGATAGCATCGAGTCCAGTGCTCCAGACTCTTCACCGATAGCGACCATCTGTGTCACCATGTTCGGGAAAAGGTTAACGTTTTGCATCGCGGTCGTGAGATTGGTGCCTGTCGATACTTCACTCTGAATTTGTCGGGTAGCGATTTTGTAGACGTAATTGCCTGCTGCTCCACCTACTGACTCGAGTGATTCAACTAGAGGAACGCCAGCCGCAAACATCGTTGCCAAGGTTCTGGTCCAGCGAGCGATCACTGATTTGCGAACGATTTCGCCAAAAATTGGCGTGCGAAGGAGTAAGCGATCCATCGCCATCTGTACCTTCTCCGAACGCTTCCAACTCCAGAAGAAAGCATAAAAACCACCACCGATAGCGCCAAATATTGCCCACCAGTAGCTTACAAAGAAGTCCGAAATGGCGATAACAAACAACGTAGGTGCCGGCAGGTCGGCACCAAAACTTTTGAATACATCTTTGAAAGCTGGAATGACGAAGATCATGATCACTGCGGTAATGACGAATGCCACCACAATGACCGAAATTGGGTAAAAAAGTGCCGATTTAATTTTTCCCTTGATCGCCACTATCTTTTCTTTATAGGTGGCAAGGCGGTCGAGTAGCGTATCGAGAATCCCGGCCTGTTCGCCGGCCGCAACGAGGTTGCAATAAAGCGCGTCGAATTGCACCGGGAATTTGCGGAAGGCTTGTGAAAGTGAACTGCCAGTTTCTACGTCAGACTTGATATCCAGTAGTAGTTTGCCAACGGCCGGATTGGAATGGCCGCGTCCGACGATGTCGAAAGACTGCAATAGCGGGACGCCCGATTTCATCATGGTCGCTAATTGCCGGGTGAACAGGGATATGTCCTTTTCGGTTATTTTCCCGCCTGTCTTGAAGCGAACTTTCTTAACCTTTGCATTGGTCACCCCTTGCCGGCGCAACGTCGTTTGAACAACTGACTCGCTCGCTGCGCGCATTTCACCGCGAATGGATTTTCCATCCTTGTTCTTCCCTTCCCAGAGGAAGGTGCTTTCCTTGACTGCCGAGGCCCTAGATCTTGCGGCGGTAGCCATATCTTTTCCTTTTCATTAGGCGTTGGTGGTGCTTAAAACTTCGTCAAGCGACGTCATGCCTTGTTTTACTTTCAACAATCCTGATTCGCGCAGGTTTTTTATGCCTTCAAGCTTTGCTTGTGCTTCCAGATCCAACGCGGATGCGCCGCTTAAGATCAGGCGCTGCATGGCTTCCGATATCGGCATGACCTGATAGATGCCGACTCGACCTTTGTAGCCGGTGCCTTTGCAGCGATCACAACCACCTGGACCAAACAGAGTCCAGGAGCCATCGAGGTCGGCTTCCGTGAAACCTGCATCAAGAAGCGCCTGTTGCGGCACGGTGATCGGCTTTTTGCAATTGCAGAGCCGGCGAGCCAAACGCTGTGCGGTGATAAGGAGAACGCTGGAGGCAATGTTGAACATGGGAACGCCCATGTTCATTAGGCGGGTCAAAGTTTGCGGCGCATCATTGGTGTGCAGCGTCGAGAGTACAAGGTGGCCTGTCTGGGCTGCTTTGATCGAAATTTCCGCTGTTTCCAGGTCGCGGATTTCGCCGACCATGATGATATCCGGATCTTGGCGGAGAAAGGCTTTTAATGCGACAGGGAAGGTCAGACCTGCGCGGTCGTCAACATTCACCTGGTTGACGCCAGGCAGATTGATTTCCGCAGGGTCTTCGGCCGTTGAAATGTTGATGCCATCCTTGTTTAGGATGTTGAGACAGGTGTAGAGCGATACGGTTTTGCCGGAGCCGGTTGGGCCAGTAACCAAAATCATTCCATACGGCCTGCTGATGGCTTCCATCAGCACTGCCTTTTGTTCCGGCTCGTAGCCGAGCGCCTCAATGCCGAGTGTTGCCGAACTCGGATCGAGAATCCGCATGACGATTTTTTCCCCTTGCAAGGTCGGCAGGGTGCTGACCCGGAAGTCGATGGCGCGATTCTTAGATAGAACCAGACGCATGCGCCCGTCCTGTGGCACACGTTTTTCGGCAATGTTTAACCGGGAAATGACCTTGATGCGTGACGCAATTTTTTCCTTGATCGCTAAGGGCGGCGTGGCAACTTCACGCAAAATGCCGTCAACTCGGAAGCGAATACGGTAAAACTTCTCGTACGGCTCGAAATGGATGTCCGATGCGCCATCGTTGATGGCATCGAGTAACATTTTCTGAATAAATTTAACTACCGGTGCATCATCGATCTCTTGGCCGGCCGCTTCTTCGTCAAGAAAATCGAGATTGATGTCTTCGCTGGTAAAACTTTTCAGTGCATCTGCGGCCGACTCGGCATACTTGGCGACCAGTGGTGCGAGTTTGGATTGCTCGACGACGATAGGGTCGACTGCGAGTCCTGTCTGAAATCGGATTTCGTCGAGGGCCCGCAGATTGGTCGGGTCGGCAATGGCGACTGAAAGGCGGTTGCCGCGTTTGTTGAGGGGGATTACCTTGTGCGTGGCAATCAGCTTCCGATCGATTGCATCGGACGGAATGTGCGCCTCGTCGAAGGCGGCGAGATCGAGCAAGGGATAGCCAAAAGTTTCGGCAACGAAACGCGCGATATCAAGTGCGCCTGCTTTCTGGCTGATGATGATCTGCTCAATCAGCGATGTCTTGCTGTTGT
>NZ_JAVHPH010000052.1:0-6404 GCF_036170495.1 Azonexus sp. | reverse complement strand
GGCTGATCGGGTTGGCGCCGGCTTCGGCGATGTGATAGCCGGAAATCGACACCGAATAGAAGTTCTGGATCTGGTGATGGACGAAGAATTCCTGGATGTCGCCCATCATCTTGAGCGCGAATTCGGTGCTGAAAATACAGGTGTTCTGGCCCTGATCTTCCTTGAGGATATCGGCCTGCACCGTGCCGCGCACGGTGGACAACGTCCATTCGCGAATTTTCTCGGCTTCGTCTTCGGTCGGCTGACGACCGTTGTCCTTTTGGAACTTGACCATCTGTTGATCGATGGCGGTGTTGAAGAAGCAAGCCAGGATGATCGGTGCCGGGCCGTTGATGGTCATCGAGACCGAGGTGCTCGGCGCGAGCAGGTCGAAACCGTCGTAGAGCACCTTGAGGTCGTCTAGCGTGGCGATCGAGACGCCGGAATTGCCGATCTTGCCGTAGATATCGGGGCGCTCGTCCGGGTCGCAACCATAGAGCGTAACCGAGTCGAAAGCCGTTGAGAGGCGGTGGGCCGGCATACCTTCGGAGACGCGCTTGAAGCGGCGGTTGGTACGGAAGGCGTCGCCCTCACCGGCGAACATCCGGGTCGGATCTTCGCCTTCGCGCTTGAAGGCGAAAACGCCGGCGGTGTAAGGGAAGGAACCCGGAACGTTCTCGCGCATCAGGAAACGCAGGGTTTCGCCATCGTCGCCGAACTTGGGCAGGATGACCTTCCTGATCTTGGTACCGGACAGCGACTCGGAAACGAGCTTGGTGCGGATTTCCTTGTCGCGGATTTTGACGACGTACTCGTCGCCGGCATAGGCCTCGACGGTGGCCGGCCACATGTCGAGCAGCTTCTTGGCCTTCGGATCCTGTTGGCTATCCTTGAAGGCGGCCATGTCGTCAAAGTCTGCGGTCGACTTGTCGCAAGCGGCAAAAATGCCCTTCGAAATGCGCAGCGACTGGCGTTCGCGGGCAATTTTCACCTGCTCTTCGGTATGCGCGTGATAGCCGCACACGGTGTCGGCGATTTCCGCCAGGTAGCGGACGCGCTGGGCCGGCACGATGGCACGCTGGGTCGAGGACTGTTTGACGGTGACCAGCGGCAGCTTGCCGGGCTGCAATTTCAGCCCTTTTTCGCTGAGGGCTGGGACCAGCGCCTGATACAGCGCAGTCACGCCATCGTCGTTGAAACGGGCAGCCTGTGTGCCGAACACCGGCATGTCGTCGGTCGGCGTGGTGAAGGCTTCGCGATTGCGCTGGTACTGCTTGCGCACGTCGCGCAGCGCGTCCTCGGCGCCCTTGCGGTCGAACTTGTTGATGGCCACGAAATCGGCGAAGTCGAGCATGTCGATCTTCTCGAGCTGCGAAGCGGCGCCAAACTCAGGGGTCATGACGTAGAGCGACAGATCGACGAAGGGCACGATGGCGGCATTGCCCTGGCCGATGCCGGAGGTTTCGACGATGACCAGATCGAAGCCGGCCAGCTTGCAGGCGGCGATGACCTCGGGCAGCGCGACGGAAATTTCCGAGCCGGTATCGCGGGTAGCCAGCGAGCGCATGAAGATGTTCGGATGCTCGATGGCGTTCATCCGGATGCGGTCGCCGAGCAGCGCACCGCCGGTCCGCTTGCGCGACGGGTCGATCGAGATCAGGCCGATCTTGACGCTATCGTTTTGATCAAGGCGGAAGCGGCGAACCAGTTCATCGGTCAGCGAGGACTTGCCGGCACCGCCGGTGCCGGTGATGCCGAGAACCGGCGTTTCCAGCGCGGCGGCTGCCTTGAGCAGCGGCGCCTTGAGGGCCGGCGCTTCGCCGTTTTCGAGCAGCGTGATGAGGCGCGCCAGCAAGCGCTTGTCACCCGCCTGCAAACCGGCTAGCGCCGACTCGGCCGTCGGTACGCCCTCATCGGCCACATCGAAATCGGACTTCTCGACGACCTCGTTGATCATGCCCTGCAAGCCCATGTGCACGCCGTCTTCCGGCGCGTAGATGCGGCTCACGCCGTAAGCGTGCAGTTCCTTGATTTCAGACGGCACGATGACCCCGCCGCCGCCGCCGAAGACCTTGATGTTGGCGCCGCCGTTGGCCTTGAGCAGGTCGATCATGTATTTGAAAAACTCGACGTGGCCGCCCTGATACGACGTGATGCAGATGCCCTGCACGTCTTCCTGCAAAGCGGCGTTGACCACCTCCTGCACCGAGCGGTTGTGGCCGAGGTGGATGACCTCGGCGCCGGTCGATTGCAGGATGCGCCGCATGATGTTGATCGAGGCGTCATGGCCGTCGAACAGCGAGGCGGCGGTGACGAACCGCACCTTGTGCTTGGGCTTGTACGGAGAAAGCTTCTTGGCAACGGAAAGATCGGTCATGACGCCAGCCTCATCGAAAAGATGGAAAGGCGCCCATGGTATGCCCCTTTGAAACCCCTGCCATTGTCGCGAATGACGACAATCGTGCAAATTCCGCCAAGGTGATACAGTGCTACGGTCAACCGGAAAAAATGGCCAAAATTGAAATCCAGCCGCCCCAAGCCGCCCAGCACCCGAACGCAAACCACTGTTGCCATGGGTTTTGTCACCGGCATGCTGGCCGGCCTGGCGCGACGAAACATCAACCCCGCCCGACTGCTGGCCGCCACCGACATTGACATTGCAGACACGGCCAGGCGGATTCCAGTCGAAAGCTACGCCGCGCTGTACAACCGGCTCAACCACCAGCTCGACGACGAAGGCTTCGGCCTGTTCGCCCAGCCGATGCGCGTCGGCAGCTTCGAATTCCTCTGCCGCGGCTGCCTCAGCGCCCCGACCCTGGCCGAAGCGCTGGCCCGGGCCAGCCGTTTTCTGCACGTCGTACTCCCCGATCTGGCGGTCAGCGTGCGCCGCTCGCACGGCCATGCCGAACTTGTCATTTCCGAAACGCGCAAACTAGCCGACGACACCGACGACGCCGGCCGCGTCTTCGCCTTCGAGTGGCTGCTTCGCCTGCTGCACGGCCTGTCATGCTGGCTGGCCGGGCGCGGTATCGGGCTGGACAGCGTCATCTTTCCCTACCGCAAGCCGCCCCACTTCGCCGACTACGCGCTGATCTTCACCGAGGATTCGCGTTTCGCGCCGACCGTTCCCGGCGGCACCGGCACGCTGGTCGCCAGCTTCAACGCCAACCTGCTCGACCTCCCCATCCGCCGCGACGAAGCCGCGCTCACCGCCTTCCTCGACGGCGCCCCGGGCAAGATCACCACGCTCTACCGGCGCGACCGCGAAATGGTCATCCGCGTCCGCGACCTGTTGCGCGCGGCGCTGCCCGAAACGCTGAGCCTCGACGACATCGCTCACCGCCTCTACCTGTCGCCACGGACCATCCACCGCCGTCTCGAAGAAGAAGGTTCGAGCTTTCGCGCCATCAAGGATGCCCTGCGCCGTGACATGGCGCTGGCCCGGCTAACCAAAACCAGCGACCCGATTACCCAGGTCGCCGCCGATCTCGGCTACGCCGACAGCTCGGCCTTTTACCGCGCCTTTGTCGAATGGACCGGCTTGGCCCCGCTACACTATCGGCGAAAATGGGCCGACAAACCGCCTGGAACGAACTGAAGGACCCGCATGACCATCAAATTGAAATCCGCATTGGCCACACTGGCCATGATCGCCAGCACACTAGCCTGGAGCGTTGGTTTTCTCGAACGCGAAATCGACTTCTCCGAAGCCGACATCCAGGCGCAGGTCGAAAAAAGCGGCACGCTGCGGAAAAGCTACGGCAACGGCCTGGTCGTCGTATCCCTGATCGAACCGCCCAAAATCCTGCTCGGCATCCCGGAAGGCAAGGCCACGCTAGCCGCCCGGATCAATGTCTCGCTGCTCGGCGGGCCGGCCGTACCGGTCGCTTTCGAAGGCACCTCGGGCATCCGTTACGACGATAACGCCAAGGCCTTCTTCCTCGAAAACCCGGTCGCCCATTCGGTCCAGTCGCAAGCCATCGGTCGCGAATCCGAGCCAATGGCTCGCCAGGCCGTTACCCAGCTAATGACCCACTACTTCCGCTCGAAGCCGGTATACATCCTGCGCGAAGACGGCACCGCCCAGGAAAAGGCGGCGCGCTGGCTGCTCCGTTCGATCCGCATCGAGCCAGGCCGCGTCGTCGCCATCCTGTCGCCGGTCTGACTTAGTCCGAGCCGAATTCCCGGGCATACGGCTCGCGCAGATCGACCGGCTTGACCATCTTCTTGCGCAGGCGGATGTTGAGCATCTCGACACCAACCGAGAAGGCCATGGCGAAATAGATGTAACCCTTCGGCACGTGGTGGCCGAAACCATCGGCAATCAGCACGACACCGACCACAACCAGAAATGACAGGGCCAGCATCTTGATCGTCGGGTGATTCGAGACGAATTCGCCGATCGCGCGGGCGAACAGCATCATCAGGCCAACCGAGGCAACGACGGCGGCGATCATCACGCTGACTTCACTGACCATGCCGACCGCCGTGATGATCGAGTCGAGCGAAAACACCAGGTCGATGACCATGATCTGGGCGATAACGCCGGCAAAACTGGAGGCCACCTTGCTTGATGCGTCGCCCTCCTCGCCTTCGAGCAACTGGTGCACCTCGCCGGTGCTCTTCCAGATCAGGAACAAGCCACCGGCAATCAGGATCATGTCGCGCCCCGAAACGCCGAAGCCGAACAGCGTCAGCACCGGTGCGGTCAGGCCGACGATCCACGACAGCAACAGCAGCAGCCCGATGCGCATGAACATGGCAAGAAACAAACCAAGGCGCCGCGCCAGTTCCTGTTTTTCCCTGGGCAACTTGTCGACCAGGATGGAAATGAAAATGATGTTGTCGATGCCCAGTACCAGCTCCAGCGCGGTCAGCGTAAAGAAGGCAATCCAGATTTCGGGGGAGAGCAGGAATTCAAGCATGGTAAATAGCCAGACAAAAGATCAGGCGCCCATTGTAGGAAGCACGCCGCCTTCATGCCACCCAGCCGGCCATCACCCATACTTCGAAAAAACCGAAGATTGAAAACCGGTTCATCAACAAATCATTCTCGCAAAATTTTATTGCCAAACATTCCGCATGCATTTTTTCGCATTCGCTACGGTAGCGGCTATCCTTATAGACTCAGTGACCGCAGCAACATAGCAGAACACCCTGGCCACCAAGCCGGCCGCCCGACGGTGGCGCCGAGGAACCCCGGAGAATCAAATGAACCACGCCAAGTCACGCGAAATCACCCTCGCCGCAAAAATCACCAACGAACTCGGCACAGCCCTGGAGAGGCTGCGCCTGGCCTGGAAAGAAAATCCATCGACCGTGCCGAGAGGGCTGTCATGTTCCGAATCGCGCGAGGGGCAGTTCGTCCTGGTTGCCGCCGAATCGGCTTTCGTCACCCTTCCCGGGGCCTGCGTCATCAAGGGCATCGGCGCCATTGAGCTGCTCGGCGACGAACCGGCCTTCGACGCCGGGGCCAAGTCAAAATCCCTGATCCTCAAAGCCACCCCGGAAGGCTGGCGATTTTCAGTCAAATTCGTGCCACCCATCGTGCGCGAAAGAAACTTGAAATAGCCCATCACGGCCCGATGAAAATCCCTTTCCGCATCCTCTGCGTCTGCATGAGCAACGTCTGTCGCTCGCCGACGGCCGAGGCGGTGCTGCGCCAATTGATTGAGCAACACGGGCTGGCGGACCGCATCGAGGTCTGCTCGGCCGGCACCCACGGCTACCGTGTTGGCGAAGCCAGCGACGCCAACAGCCAGCGGGCTGCCCGGGCGCGGGGCTATGACCTGTCACAGATCCGCGCTCGACGCATCGGCTGGCAGGATCTGGATTATTTCGACCTGATCCTGGCCATGGACCGGACCAATCTATACAACCTGCGACGCATGGCGACCGAGGAGCAGTTGATGCGGATCAGGTTGATCATGGACTACGCCAGGCGCTTCGACGAAGACGAGGTTCCCGACCCCTACCTCACGCTCGGTGGGCGTTTCGAGCTGGTGCTCGAGATGATCGAGGACGCGGCCAAGGGGCTGGTCGACGAACTCAAACGCCAGTTTGCTGCCGACGTCCCGACCGCATCCGAACCGGCCCATCATTAAAATTGCTGCAGTGCACAATTTTTGCAAATAGTGCGCTATACTCGTTTCCGAACACACCGATAACCCTTTCTTCTGGAGACAACACATGTCTATCAATCCTGAGCAATTCGCCGCCGCCAACAAAGCCACCGTTGACTCCCTGCTGTCCGTCGCCAACACCGCCCTGGCCTCTGCCGAGCGCATCGCAGCCCTGAACCTGAACACCGCCCGCGCCGCTCTGGAAGATACCGTTTCCGGCGTCAAGTCGGTCATGGGGGCCAAGGATCCGAAGGAAGCCCTCGCCGCTCAGACCGCCCTGGCCCAGCCGGCTGTCGAGAAGGC
>NZ_JAVHPH010000051.1:0-1272 GCF_036170495.1 Azonexus sp. | reverse complement strand
TTCAACCGGTCAGCCTTAGCTTATCCGACTGTCCAAAAAAACGTGACCGCCGCAGCAACATCTACACGCGGATCATGAACCCGACCCAGGACGTGCTCGAAAAGCGCGTCGCCGCGATGGAAGGCGGCATCGCCGCGCTAGCCATGGCCTCCGGCATGGCCGCCATCACCGCCGCGATCCAGACCATCGCCGAGGCCGGCGACAACATCGTCACCTCAAGCACCCTGTACGGCGGCACCTACAACCTGTTCGCCCACACCCTGCCGCAATACGGCATCGACGTCCGCTTCGCCGACTACCGCGATCCGGCCACCTTTGAAAAGCTTATTGACGCCAAGACCAAGGCCATCTACTGCGAATCCGTCGGCAACCCGCTCGGCAACGTCGTCGATTTCGAAAAGCTCGCCGAAATCGCCCACAAGCACGGCGTGCCGGTCATCGTCGACAACACGGTCCCCTCGCCCTACCTGTGCCGCCCCTTCGAGCACGGTGCCGACATCGTCGTGCATGCCCTGACCAAGTACCTCGGCGGCCACGGCAATTCCATCGGCGGCGTCATCGTCGATAGCGGCAAGTTCCCTTGGGCCGAACACAAGGCCAAGTTCAAGCGCCTCAACGAGCCGGA
The DNA here is from genome assembly GCF_036170495.1 of Azonexus sp. Lineage (GTDB taxonomy): Bacteria > Pseudomonadota > Gammaproteobacteria > Burkholderiales > Rhodocyclaceae > Azonexus. The sequence goes on along the minus strand of NZ_JAVHPH010000051.1, from coordinate 647 downwards.
CGTCTCCTACCACGGCGTCGTCTACACCGAAGCCCTGGGCCCCGCCGCCTACATCGGCCGCGCCCGCGTCGTACCGCTGCGCAACATGGGCGCCGCCATCAGCCCGTTCAACGCCTTCCTCATCCTGCAAGGCATCGAAACCCTGGCCCTGCGCATGGACCGCATCTGCGAAAACTCGCTCAAGATCGCCAACTTCCTCAAGAGCCACCCGAAGTGCAGCTGGGTCAACTACGCCGGCCTGCCCGACCACAAGGACCACGCGCTGGTCCAGAAATACATGGGCGGCCGCGCCTCCGGCATCCTCAACTTTGGTGTCAAGGGCGGCAGCGTGGCTGGCGGCAAGTTCCAGGATGCCCTGCAACTCGTCACCCGCCTCGTCAACATCGGCGACTGCAAGACCCTCGCCTGCCACCCGGCCTCGACCACCCACCGCCAACTATCGCCGGAAGAACTGGCCAAGGCCGGCGTCTCCGAAGACATGATCCGCCTGTCGGTCGGCATCGAGCACATCGACGACCTGATCGCCGATCTGGATCAGGCGCTCAACGCCGCCTGACTAAAAAGCAGACAAACAAAACCCGGCCAAGTGCCCTAATGCCGTTCAGTTAAGGTCTTTTTTCAGGTATTTGACGGCATAGCGTTTTGGC
>NZ_JAVHPH010000050.1:0-1272 GCF_036170495.1 Azonexus sp. | reverse complement strand
TTTCCTACTCCAAGGCAAAGGTGATCGGAACGATCACCGAAGAATCAACGGCATCATCACCCCGCCGCGCCGGTACAAAACGCCAGCGGGTCACGGCATCGACGGCGGCGGCATCGAGCCGCGCAAAGCCGCTCGATTTCGAAATGGCTACGTCAAGCGTCGTACCTTGGGCGCTGACGCGCACCTTGAGCACGACCCGGCCCGCTTCGTTCAGGCGCCGGGAAAGCGCCGGATAAGCCGGCTTCGGGTTGTGCAGGTAATCGGCATCGAAACGGGCGGCGACCACCGCCACCGGGGCTGGCGCCGGTGGCGCGACAACCGACTGGGGCGGCGGCGCCGGCGGCTGTGGCGCCACGGTAAAACTGCTCGTCGCCGCCGGGCTGGCCACGGCGAGAACCGGCTGCGGAAGCGGCAGCGGTTGCTTGCGCAGGTGTGGCTTGGCGGGCGGCGGCAGCGGCCTGGGTGGCTCCGGCTTCGCTTCGAGCATCGGCAGCAAGCGCACGCTGATGCTCGGCGGCAACTGAATCAATTCGTTTTTGACCGAGACGTACAACATGGCGTAGGCCAGCATGACGTGTAGCAACACGACCAGCGCCGCGTTCGCCAGGCGTTCTCCCCGGGACAAGGGCTTTTCCCGGCAGTCGAGTGGAGGCAAAACAACCGCAGTCACGGAAGGCGCTTGATCCATATCAAAAAACGTTGAAAAACATAAACTTAACGAGGCGCGGATTGTAAGCGTCGGGGCGCCGGGTGCCGATGCGGCAAATCGTCGCAGGGGCCACGGATATAATCGGGCGATGTCTGCCGGCCCCCCCTTCTCCCCGCCCAAATCGGCCGAATGGCTACATAGCGCTCGCTATTTGCTGATGGCGCTGGCCTTGCACGGACTTGTTTTGCTCTATCCGCTGACCCTGAGCGTCGACCGACTCGAAGTGACAGCGCCCACTCCGATGCAAGTCAAGCTGATGGAAAACGTTTCGACCGTTCAAACAATACCGCCGGCGACGCCGGCAAAGGTCGCAGCACCCAGACCCGTTCCCCGGACAAAGCCGGCGCAGACTCCGCGTCCGCTTCTCGCCCTGGCAGCGGAACAGGCCAGCGCGCCGCCGGCCTTTTCCGTCCCCGCTCCGGTCGCCGCGCCGCCCGTTGCACTGCCGGCTGCGCCATTCACCGCCAACGCGGGCCCGCCCGCTGTCAGCGCCGCCCGCTTCAACGCCGCCTACCTGAACAATCCGGAACCCCAATACCCCTCCATTTCCCGGCGGCTGGGCG
>NZ_JAVHPH010000049.1:0-1274 GCF_036170495.1 Azonexus sp. | reverse complement strand
CGGACCGACTCGCGCTGCCTGCCGGAAGACTACCTGCCCACCGTCAAGGAAACGCTGGCGGTGCTGACCGGCGAAGGTGCCGGCAAGGGTCACGACGAGGTGCTGCTCGCCCGTTATTCGCCGTTTGCCCACCAGATTTTGGCCCGCAACTGGGTGTTGCCGAACAAGCGCATCTTCAACAATGCCAAGATCAGTGATCACTTCGCCATCATTCCGACGCCGCAGGCGCCGAAAAGCCTCAACGAGCTTGAACAGAAACTCTACGACTTCGTCGTTCGACGCTTCCTGTCCGTCTTCTTCCCAGCCGCCGAATACCTCGTGACCACCCGCATCACCCGCGTCGACGGCCACCCTTTCAAGACCGAGGGCAAGGTGCTGGTCAATCCGGGCTGGCTCGCCGTGCATGGCAAGGAAGGTCAGGATGGCGACGAAGGCAACCTCGTTGCGGTCGACGCCAAGGAAAAGGTAAAAACCGACGAAGTCACCGTCAAGGCCAACGCCACCAAGCCGCCGCCGCGCTACTCTGAAGCCACGCTGCTCTCCGCCATGGAAGGCGCGGGCAAGATGGTCGATGACGAAGAACTCAAGGCGGCCATGGCTGGCCGTGGCCTCGGCACCCCGGCAACGCGCGCCCAGATCATCGAAAATCTGCTCGGTGAGCAATACATGCACCGCGAAGGTCGCGAACTGATTCCGACGGCCAAGGCTTTCTCGCTCATGACCCTTTTGAACGGCCTTGGCGTCAATGAATTGACCCAGCCCGAGCTGACCGGCGATTGGGAATGGAAGCTCGGCCGCATCGAAAAAGGTGAATTCACGCGCGACGAATTCATGCGCGAAATCGCCGAAATGACCCGGCACATGGTCGAACGCGCCAAGCACTACGAAGCCGATACGATTCCCGGCGATTTTGGCGTGTTGACTGCAAGATGCCCGCGTTGTGGCGGCGAAATTCGCGAAACCTACAAGAAATTCCAGTGCGGCGGCTGCGACTACTCGCTGTGGAAGATCGTCGCCGGCCGCCAGTTCGAGCCGGCCGAAATCGACACGCTGATCAACGAAGGCCAGGTCGGCCCGCTGACCGGCTTCCGCAACAAGATGGGCCGTACCTTCGCTGCCGCCATCAAGCTCAACGACAACAAGGAGCCGGAATTCGATTTTGGTCAGGACAAGGCCGATGCGGCCGACGCCGAACCAGTCGACTTCTCGGCCCAGGAAAGCATCGGCAAATGCCCGAAATGCGCCAGCAACGTCTTCGAGCACGGCAATTCCTA
>NZ_JAVHPH010000048.1:0-6420 GCF_036170495.1 Azonexus sp. | reverse complement strand
TCCTTACCAAAGGAACCAACATTCCGTGGATTCTCATAATGATCAATGACTTTAACGCTGTAGCTCATGTTATTTCTCCTTGAATTTCTTTAATGCGCGGCCCATTGAACGGTACTCAGGTCAATACCGTCCTTGTACATTTCCCACAACGGAGAAAGCTCGCGTAATTTACCAACTTTCGCATGCAACAATTTGATTGCATAGTCAATTTCTTGTTCTGTCGTAAAACGACCAATGGTAAAACGGATGGAGCTATGCGCTAGCTCATCATCACGCCCCAAGGCTCGCAATACATACGATGGCTCCAGACTGGCGGAGGTACAGGCCGAACCTGAAGACACCGCCAAATCTTTGATTGCCATGATCATCGACTCACCTTCGACGTAGGCGAAACTGATATTGAGATTGTGTGCCACCCGATGCGCCAGGTCGCCATTGACGAAGGTCTCTTCGATATCCTGCAAGCCTTTCAGCAACTTGTCGCGCAAGGCGCCAATGCGCTTGTTCTCTTCAGCCATTTCCTCACGAGCCAGGCGGAAGCACTCGCCCATGCCGACGATCTGGTGCGTCGGCAACGTACCCGAACGGAAGCCACGCTCATGGCCACCACCGTGCATTTGCGCCTCAAGGCGAATACGCGGCTTGCGGCGCACATACAGCGCACCAATGCCTTTCGGGCCGTAGGTTTTGTGCGCGCAAAAGCTCATCAAATCGACTTTGAGTTTACTTAGATCGATCTCAACCTTGCCGGTCGCCTGTGCAGCGTCGACGTGAAAAATAATGCCCTTCTCGCGGCAGATTTCACCGAGTTCAGCGATCGGCTGGATGACGCCGACTTCGTTATTGACGAACATCACCGAGGCAAGCACGGTGTCCGGGCGAATGGCCGCCTTGAAGACATTGAGATCAAGCAAGCCATCTGCCTTAACGTCAAGGTAGGTCGCCTCAAATCCTTGGCGCTCCATTTCACGCACGGTATCGAGTACAGCCTTGTGCTCGGTCTTCACCGTAATGATGTGTTTGCCCTTGGTGCCAGCATAGAAATTGGCGGCACCTTTGATAGCGAGGTTGTTGGATTCTGTCGCACCGGAGGTCCAGACGATTTCCTTCGGATCAGCATTAACCAGTGCTGCCACCTGTTCGCGAGCCTCTTCGACCGCAGCATCCGCAACCCAGCCAAAGCTGTGCGAACGCGATGCAGGATTGCCGAAATGCTCACACAGGTAGGGAATCATTTTTTCGGCGACACGCGGGTCGACCGGGGTAGTTGCTGAGTAATCCAGGTAAATGGGGAGTTTCATCGTCATTCTCGCTAAGTCGGGTTATTCAGACAACTCAATGAACTGCAAGCGCTGTCAGACCCCGCAGGTGTCCGACAGTCACCCGCAAGGCATTGATAAATTGTTCGATCTCGAATTCTGTATTGCCGATGCCAAGGCTCACACGCACCGCTCCGCGAGCGATTTCAGGGGCCACTCCCATAGCGCGCAGGACATGCGACGACTCAGGATTTGCGCTGGAGCATGCCGCTCCACTGGCCACCGCGAACCCTTCGCGATCCAGCTTGCCGACCAACGTTTCGCCATCAATATTCGGGAAGGCAAAATAACAGGTATTCGGCAAACGCATGACTTCCATCGCAAAAATACGAGCACCCAATCCCGCCAGTCCCGCTTCCAGTTTCCCCTGCATGGATCGCATTTGGCCCGCTAGTTGGGCAACGCGAGCCGCTGCAAGTTCCGCCGCGACACCAAATCCGACGATCGCTGGCACATTTTCGGTACCAGAGCGTAGTCCGCGCTCATGGCCACCGCCCGCAATCAGTGGTTGCAACTCGACTCGCTTGTCAAGAACCAACGCTGCCACGCCCTTGGGCCCGCCAGCCTTATGCCCCGACAGCGTCATGGCATGAACGCCCGCCACGTTAAAGGCGCGAAAATCGATAGTCAGCTTGCCCAAAGCCTGCGCGGCATCGGAATGGAACCAGGCCCCGGAGGCCTTTGCGGCAATCGCTAGGGCGGCAATATCCTGCACGACACCTGTTTCATTGTTGGCGAGCATGACCGATAGCAATTTTGGTTTGGCGAGCAGCGCCTCGGCATAGTCTTCAATTTTTAGGCGACCAGCACCGTCGACCGCAAGATGCCTTATCAGCCAACCCTGCCGAGCCAATTGGGCGGCTGGCTTAAGTACACACGGGTGTTCGATGGCGCTAACGGCAATCAGACCAGGCTTGAGGCTGGCCGCAGCCCCCTTCAGAAACAGGTTGTTTGCTTCGCTGCCACCACTGGTAAAAACAACCTCTGTTGGGTGAGCGTTAACCGCCGCGGCTACTTTCTGCCGTGCTTCGTCTATCGCTTGCCGAGCCCGACGACCGTACTCATGGCGGCTTGATGCATTACCGAACTGGCTTTCAAGCCATGGCAACATCGCTGCCAGCGCCGCCGGATCGAGCGGTGTCGTGGCATTGTGATCGAGATAAACCGGCCTGGACATTGCCTCGCGCTCAGGCAACTGCCGGCAACTTGTCGCGCCCGGCATGACCTCGCGGTTGCGGACCAAGTCGGCGTTTGTCTTCAACAAATACAGCCAGACCAGAAGCGTGCTTGGCGCTTTCTCGCTCAACAAGATCGGCAAGCGTTACCGACGCAAGGTAGTCATACATTCTGGCGTTGAGCGTCGACCACAAGTCATGCGTCATGCAACGGTGTTCATCATGACAATTCTCCCGACCTCCGCACTGGGTTGCATCGAGTTGTTCGTCAACAGCACGAATGATGTCGGCAACGGAAATTTGAACGAATGGGCGAGCAATACAGTAGCCGCCACCGGGGCCGCGCACACTGTCGACCAGTTTGTGGCGACGCAATTTGCCAAATAACTGCTCCAGATAGGACAGCGAAATCTGCTGCCGCCCACTGATGCTAGCCAGCGCCACCGGCCCGTCGCCGCCCCGCATGGCAAGATCCATCATGGCCGTAACAGCAAAACGTCCCTTGGTCGTCAAACGCATCCCGAACCTCCTGTCAATAACCTAGCATTGCAGTCAACTATATCCAAGCCAGACAAAATTAGTCAACTATTTTGCTCAGGTATTTCGGATCAAAGACATCGGACTGTTCGACATCCTGATCACACTTGACGCCTTGAGCATCCAGTTCCTTGACCAAGGAGGCCAGACGTCGATCTGTTTCAGTAGCGTGATCCAACAATGCATGAATCGCCTTGGCCAGCGGATCATCCTGATCCCGACCCACGGCATAGGCCGAAAAGCCCAGTTTCTCAGCCTGCGCCTCACGCTGGCGAGCTTGTTCGCTGTTATTCAATATCCGCGCCGGGTTGCCAACAGCGGTCGCCCCTGCAGGCACCGGCTTGATTACGACGGCATTGGAACCAACCTTGGCGCCTGCGCCGATGGTGATCGGCCCGAGCACCTTGGCGCCAGCACCGATGACCACGCCATTCTCCAGTGTCGGATGGCGCTTACCCTTGTTCCACGAGGTGCCACCGAGCGTTACGCCATGGTAAAGCGTCACGTCATCACCGATCACGGCGGTTTCGCCAACCACGACCCCCATACCATGATCGATGAAGAAACGTCGTCCGATGGTCGCCCCAGGGTGAATTTCGATACCAGTCAGCATTCGCGACAAGTGCGCCGTGAAGCGGCCAAGCCAGCGGAGACGGTGCCCCCATAGCCAGTGCGCAAGGCGATGCATAATTAGGGCATGAATTCCAGGGTAGCAAGTAAGAACCTCCCAGGATGAGCGAGCAGCCGGGTCGCGGTCAAAAACCGCACGGATGTCCTCACGCAGATACCGGAACATGAAACCTGCCCTCCCTGTTGAATGGAGGGCGATTTTAGAATACTCGACTGAATTTGTCAGCTATTTTCCCGGCTGTACGTTGCATAAGTTTATAATCCGACACCTGACGCAAATTGCCAATCATTCATGTCCAACCGCCTCGCATCGCTATTTGTTGCTATCGTTTTCCTTGCTGGTTGCGCAACACCACCACCGATCGCGACTAGCCATCAGCGCGGCGATTACAGCCACACCCAAAAATACCTTTCCTGGCTGGTCGACCGTGAAATGGCCGAAAATGAAATCACCGGCCTCAGTATCGCGCTGGTCGATGACCAAAAAGTCGTCTGGCAACAAGGTTTTGGCTACGCCGACCTGGAAAACAAAGCATTAGCCACACCGGAAACGGTTTATCGCGCCGGCTCCATTGCCAAGATTTTCACCGTTGCCGCCGCCATGCAACTGGCCGAACAGGGAAAACTGGACATCGACCAGCCACTGACCGCCGCCCTGCCTGAATTCTCGATCAAGACGCGCTATCCGAATGCCGCACCGGTGACGCCGCGTAACATCATGTGCCACCACTCCGGATTGCCATCGAATTTCCTGCAAGGATTGTTCGTCCGGGAACCCGATCGCTTCGAGTCGGTCGTCCACAAAATTCGCGACGAATATCAGGCCTTTCCGCCCAACTACGTCTTCTCGTACTCCAATCTCGGCATGGCGCTGCTTGGCGCAGCAATCCAGAAAGTCAGCGGAGAGCCTTTCGAGGCTTACATGGATCGCCGCTTCTTTCAGCCACTTGGCATGACCCAAAGCAGCTTCGAGCCACGCCCAATTGCCAAAGCCTACGACCGCAACAAGGAAATCGAGGTTTTCTCGATGCGCGACATGCCGGCCGCCAACCTGTTGAGCAACGTGGTCGACCTCGGCCAGTTCCTCAAAATGCAGTTCGCCGACGGCAAATCGAGGCAGCAGCAAATTCTCGCGCCAGAATCGGTGGGCGAAATGGTGCGCATCCAGAACAAGGATTTCCCGCTGACCTTCGGCCAGTTCGTCGGCCTGGGCTGGATGATGAGCGGCATCGACGTCCCCGGTGGCGGCCCGGTTGCCAGTCACGGGGGTTCCTTGCCCGATTCGCACAGCATGATGGCAATCCTGCCGGCCCATAAACTGGGCGTCGTAGTGCTGACGAATTCCTCAACTTCGCACGTCGCCGTCTCTAAAATAGCCACCGAAGCCCTGCGTCTGATGCTCGAAGCCAAGACGGGGATCAGACAAGACCCGACAGCACCAGTACGTGCTGCAGAACGCGCCCCGACCGCCGAGGAATTACGCCAGTTCGATGGCAATTTCGACACCATGGTTGGCCTGGCCAGAATCAGCACAAAAAATGGTCAGATAGACGTCGATGCTGCCGGGCACCAATTCCGCCTGGTTCCACACGACGACGGCCTGCTCACCATCAAGTACCGGCTATTTGGCATGATGGCAGTCCGCGTCGGCGCTTTCGAGGACATACATCTGTCGATGGCCAATGTCGACGGAAGGCAAATTATCATTGGCCGAATAGGCGCCGAGTCACTGATCTTTGGCGAAAAGCTCAAGCCGACCACCATCCCCGAGCGATTCCGGAAAAACCTCGGCAACTACGAGATCATCAGCAAGATCGATGGCCCGGCCCCCGACAAACTCCTGCTCAAGGAAGACAACGGTCTACTCGTCGGCGAGGCCCATTTCCCGGAAATTCCGGACCTGCTGCTGCGTATCGCTTTCCGGGCCGTCTCCGAGAACGAAGTCGTCACAGCCGGCCTGGGCACAGGGCGTGGCGACACGCTACGCCTGATCGGAGCCGGCGACAAAGCCATGTTGGGATTTTCCGGCATTCAAATGCGCAAGAAACTGAACTGAACTGAATATGAGCGAACTACACCAGGAACTGAAAGCATTCATCATCGAGACGATGAATCTCGAAGACGTCACCCCGGCCAACATTGGTGACGACACCCCGCTCTTTGCCGAGGATGGACTAGGTCTAGACTCCATCGATGCCCTTGAACTCGTCCTGGGCCTAAAGAAAAAATACAGTGTCACACTGGAAGCCAACGATGAAAAAACCCGCCAGCACCTGCAATCGGTGGCTTCTCTGGCAACACTGATCGAGACCAATCGAAGTCAGGGATAATGGCTGCAAACGTCCAGGGAAAGCAACAGCAATCCGGACCGCACCAGAAACGACAACGGCACCCGAAGGTGCCGTTGTCGTTAGAACTTACCCTTTTGGCTGGTCAGGCCTGACGCGCCTTACGCAGACGCATCACACCGAGCAAACCAAGGCCAACCAAGGCCAGAGAACCCGGCTCAGGAACATTGCTTGACGGCGGCGGAGGACTGCACCCATCCTCCAGTTTCGCGCAACCGGTCACAGATTTGAGCTTTACGTAATCATCACCATCAGTAAATCCGGCGGCTACCGCTCCACCCAACGGGTTATAGGCACCAATTAACCAGTATGAAGATAGAACATTTTGGGCATTGATATTCACTGTCGCTGCGCCAACTGAAGTGGCCCCCTGAGTCAAGACAGTAATGCCGTCAGTTTAAGCAGTGCATT
>NZ_JAVHPH010000047.1:4605-6499 GCF_036170495.1 Azonexus sp. | reverse complement strand
TTGTCCGGCTGGACTCGACCCAGATGGCGCGCCAGCACGCGGGCGATTGCGGCAACCCGCAGCGAGTGCTCCCAGGTTTGTCGGGCGATGTGATCGTAGGCCGCAAGATTTTTTGATTTCAACATCTGGTCCATCGCCACTGCCAGCGAGGTGGTGCGGACGATGTCGAATCCCAGGCGTCGGACTACGGTATTCAGGTTGGAAATCTGTTCGCCGGCCGGGTTGTAGGTAACGGAGTTGGCCAGGCGCAACAGTTTGCTGCAAATCAGCGGCTCGACACCGATCGCCTGGACTACCTGTTCGGCGCTGGCAAACGGATCTTTGAGCGCGTTGCGAACCAACATGGCCGCATCCAGACAGGTCGGGAAATTGATATCGCCTGACAGGTCGCGGGCGATATCTTCGAGAATATGAAAGTGAATACTACTGCCGCTGTCCATCTCAACTGGCGATGTAGTGTTCCAGTTGGGCGATCAGGAATTGCTGATCGGAGATCGTTTCCTTGACCAGATCGCCGATCGAGATGATGCCCAGCACATTCCCCGAGTCATCCAGAACAGGCAGGTGGCGGAAGTGTTTTTCGGTCATCAGGGCCATGCACTCGTCAAGAGAGACATTGGGGGTCACGTAGGCAACCTTGTCGCTCATAATTTCCTTGACCAGGGTTTCCTTCGATGTCTTTCCGTGCAGGATGATTTTCCGGGCATAGTCGCGTTCGGAAAAAATGCCAATCATTTGTTCGCCATCGAGAACCATCACCGCGCCAACCTCGTGCTTGGCCATTACGGTGAGCGCGTGAAAAACTGTGTCGCCCGGAGCGACGACTGCCAATGGGCGATTCCGGCTCGCAAGAAGCTGTTTGAGCGTCTTCATGTCTTGTCTCCTACTCCGTTGGGATGTTGTGCGTCCAGTCTAGTCGTGTCGACGTAGACTGCCAAGCGCCAGAAAAACAAAAAGGCAGCCGAAGCTGCCTTTCTCTTGCTGGTGCACTAATCAGCGCAGGCCAGCGGCGTATTCGGCGACCGCCTTGATTTCCGCGTCGGACAGCTTGGCAGCGATCATGCGCATCATCTTTTCCGGATCGTTGGCCCGTTCTTCAACGCGGAAAGCCTTCAGCTGGGCTTCCGTGTATTCCTGAAATTGGCCAGCCAGGCGCGGATACTGGGCGGGCAGCCCGGCTCCGGCGGGGCCGTGGCAGCCAGCACAGGCGGGAACGCCCTTCTTGAAGTCGCCTTGCCGCCAGATTTTCTGGCCCAGCGCGATCTGTTTTTCATCTTTGGCAGCAGCCGGCTTCTGTTTCTGGCTAGAAAACCAGGCGGCGACATTCCTGATGTCTTCCTCGGAGAGTGGTGCTGCCATGCCGGCCATGATCGGGTTGTTGCGCACAGCGGGCTTGTCACCAACCGGCTTGAAATTCTTGAGTTGCTTGGCGATGTATTCTTCGATCTGGCCAGCCAGATTCGGATTAGCCGAGACCGGGCTGTTGCCATCGGCGCCATGGCAGGCGACACAGATGGATTCGGCGATAGCCTTGCCCTTGGCGGGGTCAGCCTTGGCATGGGCTTCTTCGGAAGCGTGGGTGACGAAACTGGTGGCGAAAAGGATTGCCAGTGCCGCTTTACGGATCATTTCGAACTCCTAGTGCGCGTTTATGGGCGCTTTGGCCGGAACGGAGGTTACAAACCTGTTATTCTATATCAGTTCGCCGCCCTCTTGGCGGGTCTTCCGAGTTTTTTATGCCTCTGTTCCAACAGGCGGTTTTTCTGACAACCGTCGCCAATCTCCGTGATTTACCGCAGGATTCTGTTCGCGAAGTAGCTTTTGCCGGCCGTTCCAATGCCGGAAAATCTTCTGCCATTAACACCCTGGCGGGGCGTGTTCGCCTCGCTTATGT
>NZ_JAVHPH010000047.1:0-4505 GCF_036170495.1 Azonexus sp. | reverse complement strand
CCGGAAAATCTTCTGCCATTAACACCCTGGCGGGGCGTGTTCGCCTCGCTTATGTGAGCAAAACGCCGGGGCGAACACAGCATCTCAATTATTTTTCGCTGGCCGACGGCAAGTATTTCGTCGACCTGCCCGGGTACGGCTATGCCAAGGCGCCCGAGGCGATCCGTTCGCAGTGGGAAGGTCTCATTGGCCCTTATTTGAGCAAGCGAGATCAGTTGGCCGGGCTGGTGGTTATCATGGACATCCGTCGACCGATGACCGACCTGGATTTGCGCCTGATTGACTGGTTCCGTCCGACTGGACGGCCGATCCACATTTTGCTTTCCAAAGCTGACAAGTTGAGCCGGCAGGAGCAGACCAAGTCGTTGCGTTCGGTCAAGGCCGAAGTAGCGACGTGGGGCGATGCGGGGCTGTATTCTGTCCAGCTCTTTTCCAGTCTGAAAAAAACGGGTGTCGAAGAGGCTGAGGGGGTTCTCGCCAGTTGGCTGGAGATCGAAATCAAGCCGAAAGAGAACAAAACGCCCCCGGATAAGGGGGGTCCGGGGGCCAAAAAGCCTTAACAGGGTCAAGGCGCCCGCTCAGGGAGGTGAAGCGGGAGATAGCGCGTGCCATCTGCGAACTCTGACGCGTGTCAAAGCGGGAAGTTCCGTCGAGTCGCAAAATTTTCTGTGTTGAATTGATCGAGGTTGAAGCATGGCTGTAGTGAGTGGTGGATTTCCCGGAACCCGGATGCGCCGGATGCGGCGCGATGATTTTTCCCGTCGCTTGATGCGCGAGTCGGTGCTGACGTCCGACGATTTTATTTACCCGGTTTTTGTGTTGGAGGGTGAAGGGCGCATCGAAAAAGTGTCGTCGATGCCCGGCGTCGAGCGTCAGTCGCTCGATGTGTTGTTGAAAACGGCGGAGCGTGCGGTGAAGCTTGGCATCCCGGCGCTGGCGCTGTTTCCGGTCGTTGATGCGTCGCTGAAATCGCTCGGGGCTGAAGAGGCGTACAACGCCAGCGGTCTGGTGCCGCGTGTGATCAAGGCGCTCAAGCGCGAATTTCCGAATCTTGGCGTGATTACCGACGTGGCGCTTGATCCCTATACCAGCCACGGGCAGGATGGCTTGATCGACGAAACTGGTTACGTGCTCAATGATGAGACGCTGGAAGTGCTGGCCAGGCAGGCACTTTGTCATGCCGAGGCGGGGGCCGATGTCGTCGCGCCGTCGGACATGATGGATGGCCGTATTGCCCGTATCCGGGCCGAACTGGAAGGTGCCGGCCAGATTTACACGCGCATTCTGGCCTACTCGGCCAAGTATGCCTCGAGCTTCTACGGGCCCTTCCGCGATGCGGTCGGGTCGGCCGGCAATCTGGGCAAGGGCAACAAGTACACCTACCAGATGGACCCGGCGAATTCCGACGAGGCCCTGCGCGAAGTGGCGCTTGACCTTGAAGAAGGCGCCGACATGGTCATGGTTAAGCCCGGCATGCCGTATCTGGACATCGTGCGGCGCGTCAAGGACGAGTTCAAGGTGCCGACCTATGCTTATCAGGTCAGTGGCGAGTACGCGATGCTCAAGGCGGCGGCGCAGAACGGCTGGCTGGACGAGAAGGCCTGCGTGCTGGAAAGCCTGCTGGCGTTCAAGCGGGCCGGAGCCGATGGCATCCTGACTTACTTCGCGCTGGATGCGGCGGAATACTTGAAGGGCTGAGGTTAGCGATTCAGGACGGAAAAATGGCGGCTTGGGCCGCCATTTTGTTTTTCAGGCGCCAGGGGCGCCCGATTGCGACAGGCAGGCGAAGTAGAGCATCGGCCATTGCTGCGGCCATTGGGTCAGCGGTTCGCGCGTGAAGCCGCTGCGCGCGTATTGTTCCCAGCGGCCGACGACGTAGCAGCGTAACAAATTAGCCAGGGCGCCGAAATCGGCGTCGGGTTTGAGGTTTTCCTGCGTGGCGGCGATGCGCAGGGCCTGCTTCATGGCCGCTTCGACTTTGTCGAGCAGGGCATTGATGCGAACTTGCAGGCGCTCGTTTTCATTGACCAGGGCATCGCCGATGAGGACGCGGGTCATGCCACGGTTGCGCTGGGCAAAACGGAGCAGCAGGCCGATGATCAGCTCGACTTGCTTGAATCCTTCGTTTTCCTCGCTGGTGATCTTGTTGATGACGCTGAACAGGCTTTGTTCGATGAATTCGATCAGGCCTTCGAACATCTGGGCCTTGCTGGCGAAATGGCGGTAGAGCGCCGCTTCAGAACATTCCAGCTTGGCGGCCAAGGCGGCGGTGGTGATTTTTTCCCCTTTCGGGGTTTCCAGCATTTCGGCTAGCGTCTGCAGGATGTGCAGGCGCCGCTCTCCCGGTTTTGTCGCCATGTTTCCCCCTCCTCAGAATTCATTTTTGGCCGAAATTTTCAGTCGACCGTAGCATTTTGATAATTGTGTTGCCGAACGGATTTTAGCGTCAACAAAAGGCGAGTGGCGTAAGCCAGTGCTCACCCACACGGTTTTCATGCCGAGCTTTTTGGCCGTGATCAGATTGGCCAAGCTGTCCTCGACCATGATGCAGCGACGCGGATCGAGATGCTCGCTGCGGAGCAGGGTGCGGAACCCGGCCAGCATGGGTTTGGGTTGAAAACGCAGCTTTTCGACGGTATAGATGGCGTCGAAACAGTGGCTGAGTCCGGTGAATTCAAGCACGGCCTCGGCGTAATGGTGCGGCGCATTGGAAAAAATGATCTTGCGACCGGGTAGTCGGCGCAGCGTGTGGAGCAGTGGTTTGTCGAAGACAAGCATATGCTCCAGGTCGGGAAACTGGTGGGTCTCGCGCAGGAAGTGGCGCGGGTCAATGTCGTTGTGGCGCATCAGGCCGAGCAGCGTGGCGCCATAACGTTCCCAGTAGTCTTGTCGAATGCGGGTCGCTTCATGCTCGTCCACACCGAGGTGACGCTCGATGTATTGGCGCATCGAACGGTTGATGTGGGGAAAGATGTGTGGCGTCGCGTTGTGCAGCGTGTTGTCGAGGTCGAACAGCCAGACCGGAGTTTTCATGGCAATTTTCGTTGCGGAAAGGAAAAAGCCCGCTGACGCGGGCTTTTCGGCGGGCGATCAAGCATTAGTGCGACTTGATCATCGTGCCGACACCGTGGTCGGTCAGAATTTCCAGCAGCAGCGCGTGTTCGACGCGGCCATCGATGATATGCACGCCCTTGACGCCATTGCGGGCGGCATCGAGCGCCGAGCCGATCTTCGGCAGCATGCCGCCGGACAGGGTGCCATCCTCGACCATGTCGTCGATCTGTTTGGGGGTGATGCCGGTGATCAGGTCTCCGTTCTTGTCAAGCACGCCTGACGTGTTGGTCAGCAGGACCAGCTTTTCTGCCTTAAGCACTTCGGCGATCTTGCCGGCGACAACGTCGGCGTTGATGTTGTAGGTTTCGCCGTCCTTGCCAACCCCGATCGGCGCGATGACCGGAATGAAGGCCCCCTTGTCGAGGTGGTCGATCAGCGTCGGGTCGATCGAAACGATTTCGCCGACCTGGCCGACGTCGATCAGGTCGCCTGGATGGTCCTTGTTTTCGAGCATCAGCTTCTTGGCGCGGATGAAGTTGCCATCCTTGCCGGTCAGGCCGACGGCTCTGCCGCCATGCTGGTTGATCAGGTTGACGATGTCCTTGTTGACCTGGCCGCCGAGCACCATTTCGACGACTTCCATCGTTTCTGCATCGGTCACGCGCATGCCCTGGATGAATTCGCCTTTCTTGCCGACGCGGGTGAGTAGGCTTTCAATCTGCGGACCGCCGCCATGCACGACGACGATGTTGAAACCGACCAGTTCGAGCAACACGACATCACGGGCGAAGCAGCTTTTGAGGTGCTCGTCGGTCATCGCATTGCCGCCATATTTGACGACGATAGTTTTGCCGTGGAAACGCTTGATGTAGGGCAGGGCTTCAGCCAGAACGGCGGCCTTGATGCCGGGGGTGAGATCTTCGATGCGCATGGCGGGCTCCAAGTGGAATCGCCGCGGATTGTACAAAGAAAAAGGCCGGACCGGGGCCCGGCCTGTTGTGAACAACGCCGGCCTTAAACGATGCTTAAGCGTTTGCTGGTGGTTTCCGTACGCTTGGGCAAAGTCAGCTCAAGGACGCCATCGTTGAACTTGGCGACAGCTTTCCCATCGTCGATTTCCTGTCCCAGTTGGAACGAACGGGAAACCTTGCCGAAATAGCGTTCGGAGCGCAGTACGCGCTCACCTTCCTTGACTTCCTTTTCCTGTTTGACTTCGGCACTGATCGAGACCTGATTGCCATCGACGACGACATGGATGTCTTCCTTTTTGACGCCCGGCAGGTCGGCATGGATCAGATAGCTATCGCCCTGCTCTTTGACATCCATCTTGATGGACGGAGGTTGGGCCGGGGCGCCGTCAAAATCGACGGGGCGTACGAAAAAGCCGCGGAACAGGTCGTCGAATGGGTCGATTCGGGTGATGTTTGCCATGGTTTTCTCCTTGGTGAATG
>NZ_JAVHPH010000046.1:0-1290 GCF_036170495.1 Azonexus sp. | reverse complement strand
GGCTCGCGGTGAAAATCACTCAGCCAACAACGGAAAAATCGATCACGATGGCACCTGGTTCGCGCTGCCTGTATTCGATGGAAAGATGGGCGCCATAACGGGCCTGCAGTTGGGCCAGCAGCGGCAAGGGATCGTGATCGTTGCAGAAACGCATGGTTTCGCCGACTTGCAGTGCATCAAGTGCGCCAAAAATGGCGGCATGACGGAAACGCTTGGCGATCCCGCGGGCATCGAACGGGTACAGGGCTTCGGCGGTCGGTCGGTCGCAGGAATGGACGGGGTGAATGGTTTGCATGTGAGCTCCAGAAAAGGCATGCCGGGATGGCATCAGGCTGCGATTCTGCCCGTCAGCCAGCACCGTTTCCTTGATCCTGATCGGAATAACCCTTTCGCGGCAAGGCCCTCCCGCCGACATCACGACCGGCATCATTTGGTCGCCCCTGATTGGCGTGCCTGCTCCAGCGCCTTTTGTACCAGATCCCGATCCTTGGCCCGCAAGCCTTCCACCATGGCCCGCGAGGCATCACGCCGCTGTTCGGCATAATGTGTCAGGCGTTCTGCCGCAACAGCCGACGGCAGATTGGGATCTTGCGGCAAGGCGACCAACGCTTCAAAACTGTGCTCATAGCGCTCAGCCACCACCGATTCAATGACGTCGGCCAGATCGTCAAAAGAGGCGCCTTTTCTCTGCCCCTGCAGCAGGATGCTCTCCCACGCCCGGCTGATGGCCGCATCCTCCTGCAAAAATTCGCCGATCTCCTGCTGAACCTGCTTTTCCTCGCTCCAGCGGTAAGCCCGTTCGGGAAGATTGGCCGCCATGACGCCGATGAGCGCGACGAACACTACGCCAGCTACCGCTTTTGTCCGTCCAGGCATGACCACCGGCGCGGCGTCCGGCTTGATCAAAATCCCCGTTAGCAGGCCGCCGATCAAGCCGCCGATATGCGCAGCGTTATCAATTCCCGGAATCATCAGTCCAAAAACGATGCTAACCACCGAAAAACCAACAGCCGCCCAGAACAGCCAGCGAAACTCGCCGCGCTGAATTCGCCAACGCTCGAGCCAGAGATAGCTGAGCAACGCCCCATAGAGGCCGAAAATGGCGCCCGATGCACCGCCTGACACGGCATGCCCCTGATGAATCACCAGCGACAGCAGATTGCCAGCCAGGCCGGCGACAAAATAGATCGTCGCAAACCGGAAGTACCCATACATGCGCTCGACCCATTGCCCAACATCCCACAAAGCCCACATATTCAAGGCAAGATGGAGCAGGCCAAAATGCAGGAA
>NZ_JAVHPH010000045.1:3311-6531 GCF_036170495.1 Azonexus sp. | reverse complement strand
ACGGCCAAGCTCAAAGTCTTCAAGCTCATGAAGGTGGCTGGCGCCTACTGGCGTGGCGACCATCGCAACGAGCAGTTGCAGCGCATCTACGGCACCGCCTGGGCCAAGAAAGAAGATCTCGACGCCTACCTGTACATGCTGGAAGAGGCTGAAAAGCGCGATCACCGTCGCCTCGGCAAGCAATTCGACCTGTTTCACATGCAGGACGAAGCGCCGGGTCTCGTTTTCTGGCACCCCAAGGGCTGGGCGATCTGGCAGGAAATCGAAAGCTACATGCGCGCCGTTTACCGCAACAACGGTTACCAGGAAGTGCGCTGCCCGCAGATTCTCGACAAGGCCTTGTGGGAAAAGTCGGGCCATTGGGAGCACTACAAGGACAACATGTTCACGACCTCGTCGGAAAATCGCGATTACGCGGTCAAGCCGATGAACTGTCCGGGGCATGTCCAGGTCTTCAATGCCGGCTTGCGGTCCTATCGCGAACTGCCGCTGCGTTATGGCGAGTTCGGCTCCTGCCATCGCAACGAACCGGCCGGCGCCCTGCACGGCCTGATGCGCGTGCGTGGCTTCGTGCAGGACGATGGTCACATCTTCTGCACCGAAGACCAGATCGAATCCGAAGTGACGGCCTTTAATGCGCTGGTCAAGAAGGTTTATGCCGATTTTGGCTTCAATGACGTGGCAGTCAAACTGGCTCTGCGCCCCGATAGTCGCGTTGGTTCCGATGAGGTATGGGACAAGGCTGAGGATGCGCTGCGCCAGGGGCTGCGCGCTTCCGGACTGGAGTGGACGGAGCTGCCGGGTGAGGGCGCTTTCTATGGTCCGAAGATCGAATTCCACATCCGGGACGCCATCGGCCGTTCGTGGCAGTGCGGCACCATGCAGGTCGATTTCTCAATGCCGGGTCGTCTTGGCGCGGAATATGTTAGTGCCGACGACACGCGCAAGGTGCCGGTCATGCTGCACCGCGCGATCCTCGGCTCGCTTGAGCGCTTCATCGGCATTCTGATCGAAAATTTCTCGGGCGCCCTGCCGCTTTGGCTGGCTCCGGTTCAGGCGGTTGTCCTGAATATTTCCGAAAAGCAGGCCGATTACGCCGCAGATGTTGCACAAAAGCTGCATCAGGCAGGCTTTCGGGCTGAGTCGGATTTGCGTAACGAGAAAATTACCTATAAAATCCGCGAACATAGCTTGAACCGGCTGCCTTATCAGCTCGTTGTGGGCGATAAGGAAAAAGCGGACGGACTGGTGGCCGTGCGTACTCGCGGTGGTCAGGATCTCGGACAAATGTCCGTAGATGCCTTGATCAAGCAGCTTCAAAATGAAGTTGCGGCGCGGAGTGGCACGGCTTAATTTTTGTTGTTTTCGGGGGTTTTACCATAGCTCAGAACAAGGCGCATCGCCTCAACGAAGAAATTACGGTTCCGGAGATTCGTCTCCAGGGTGCAGAAGGTGAACAGCTCGGCATAGTCAGTATTCGCGAGGCTTTGCAGATGGCCGAAGAGGCTGGCTCCGATCTGGTTGAGATCGCGCCGACCGCGAAGCCGCCAGTCTGCCGCATCATGGACTACGGCAAGTTCAAGTACCAGGAACAGAAGCGCGCTCACGAAGCCAAGTTGAAGCAGAAGCAGGTGCAGGTCAAGGAAATCAAGCTGCGCCCGGGCACCGACGAAAACGATTACCAGATCAAGCTCAGGAACATGACGCGTTTCCTGGAAGAAGGCGACAAGGTCAAAGTTACCCTGCGCTTCCGGGGTCGCGAAATGGCGCATCAGGAATTCGGTATGCGTCAGCTGGAACGGATTAAGGCGGACCTCGATGAAGTAGGCGCAGTCGAGCAGATGCCGAAGATGGAAGGTCGTCAGATGATCATGATCATCGGGCCGGCCAAGAAGAAGTAGTAGCAAGCAGTAACCGTAGTTTTATAAGTGCTTTCGGGTAGTCAAAGTGTTTCCGTAGCGGGAACCACCTGGTGGCATGTCATTAAGGAGCATTAAATGCCCAAAATGAAGACCAAGAGCGGCGCCAAAAAGCGTTTCTCTGTTCGTGCTGGTGGCTCCATCAAGCGCGGCCAAGCCTTCAAGCGTCACATCCTGACCAAGAAGACGACCAAGGTGAAACGCCATCTGCGCGGTTCGGTTGAAGTTAACGCGCGCGATTCAGCATCTGTCCGCGCCATGATGCCCTACGCATAAGGAGATAGAAGATGCCTAGAGTTAAACGTGGTGTAACAGCGCGCGCGCGTCACAAGAAGATTCTTGTTCAGGCCAAGGGTTACCGCGGTCGTCGCAACAACGTCTATCGCGTTGCCAAACAGGCAGTGATGAAGGCCGGTCAATACCAGTACCGTGACCGTCGTCAACGCAAGCGCCAGTTCCGTTCCCTGTGGATCGCGCGTATCAATGCCGCTGCTCGTGAGCTGGGCATGAAGTACAGCACCTTCATGAACGGTCTGAAGAAGGCCAACATCGAAGTCGACCGCAAGGTCTTGGCCGATCTGGCTGTTTTCGATCAGCCGGCATTTGCCGCTCTGGCCGCCCAGGCCAAGGCACAGCTCGGCGCCTGAGCGAAAGCGTAATTAAAAAAAGGAGGCGCGAGCCTCCTTTTTTATTGGTGGTTTTGTTGGTGGACGTCTATGGACAATCTCGATCAAATCGTTAGCGAAGCCCAGTCGGCTTTCGCTGCCATTTCTGACCCCGATGCGCTGGAACAGGTAAAAGCCCGTTTCCTCGGCAAGAGCGGGCAGATCACCGAACTTCTCAAGGGCTTGGGCAAGTTGCCGCCGGAAGAGAAGAAAACGGCCGGTGCCGCGATCAACGTCGCCAAGACGGCCGTTGAAGCAGCGCTCAATGAGCGCCGTGAAGCCATCCGCAAGGCCGCGCTGGAAGCGCGCCTGGCCGAAGAGGCACTGGATGTCACGCTGCCCGGTCGCGCTGAAGCGCGCGGTGGTCTGCATCCGGTGACGCGTACGCTGGAACGCATCGAGGCGCTGTTCCGTTCCATCGGTTTCGAAGTGGCCGACGGTCCCGAGATCGAGGAAGATTTCTTCAATTTCACCGCCATGAATACGCCCGAGGATCACCCGGCGCGTTCCATGCACGACACCTTTTACCTGCAGAACCCGGATGGCAGTGTTGCCGACAAGGTGCTGCTGCGCACTCATACCAGCCCGATCCAGGCGCGCTACATGAAGGCGCACGTCGAACGCTACGGTCAACTG
>NZ_JAVHPH010000045.1:0-3211 GCF_036170495.1 Azonexus sp. | reverse complement strand
GAATCCTGGCTACGCACCCTTGTCGACACCAAGCTGTCGAGCGAGGAACTTTCCCATCTGCTGACCATGGCCGGCCTCGAAGTTGAGAGCCTGGAGCCGGTCGCGCCTCAATTCAACGACGTTGTCGTCGCCCTGGTGCTGGAGATCATCAAGCACCCTGATGCCGTTCGTCTGAACGTCTGCAAGGTCGACACTGGCCGCGGTGAGCCGACGACCATCGTTTGTGGCGCGCCGAACGTTGCCGTCGGCCTGCGTGTGCCCTGTGCCTTGCCGGGCGCCAAGTTGCCAGGTGACTTCGTCATCAAGATCGCAAAAGTGCGCGGCATCGAGTCGTCCGGTATGCTCTGCTCGGCCAAGGAACTCGGCATCGCCGAAGAGGCTTCCGGTCTGCTGATTCTGCCGGTAGATGCGCCGGTCGGTCAGTCGATTCGCGAATATCTCGACCTTGACGATAATAAGTTTGAACTCAAACTGACGCCGAATCGTGCTGACTGCCTGTCCCTGACAGGCGTGGCACGCGAAGTGGCGGCCATCGCCGGCGCGCAGGCCAAATTCGTCGAGGTGCCCGAGGTTGCGGCAACCATCACCGATCAACGCGCCGTCGTGCTTGATGCACCGGGCGCCTGCCCGCTTTACTACGGTCGCGTGTTCAAGGGGGTCAATGCCAAGGCGCCGACACCGGAATGGATGAGGCGCCGTCTCGAGCGTAGTGGTATCCGCTCGATTTCTGCTCTCGTCGATGTGACCAATTACGTCATGCTCGAACTTGGCCAGCCGCTGCACGCTTTCGACAATACCAAGCTTGAAGGTGCTGTGCATGCCCGCATGGCCAAGCCGGAAGAAAAGCTGCTGCTGTTAAACGAACAGACCATCGCTATCGATGCCGACATCCTGGTCATTGCCGACGATGCCAAACCGTTGGCCATGGCCGGCATCATGGGTGGGGAAGAGAGTGGCATCACGCTGGAGACCAGTGAACTGTTCCTCGAATCCGCCTTCTTCGCACCGAAGGCCATTGCCGGCCGTGCCCGTCGCTACGGTTTTGGCTCCGATGCCTCGCATCGTTTCGAGCGCGGCGTCGATTTCGGCGGTGCCCGCCGCGCCATCGAGCGCGCCACGCAACTGATCATTGATATCTGTGGTGGTGCCGCTGGTCCGGTAACCCAGGCCAAGTCCGAGATGCCGGCACGCAAGCCAGTGCGTTTGCGTACTGCGCGTGCCTGTGCTGTTATCGGTATGACTTTTTCTGCCGAGCAGATCGCCAGCTTGTTCAACGGTCTGGGCTTGCCTTTCGTTCGCGAAGGCGACGATTTCCTGGTCACGCCGCCAACCTGGCGCTTTGACATCGAAATCGAGGAAGACCTGATCGAGGAAATCGCCCGCCTACACGGCTACGACAACATCCCGGCCCCGGCCCCGCGCGGCAACCTGAAAATGATGGTGCAGCCCGAAGCGCAACGCCCGGCCGCCCGTATTCGCCAGATGCTGGTTGATCGCGGCTATCAGGAAGTCGTGAATTTTGCCTTCGTCGAGGAAGCCTGGGAGGCGAATTTCGCTGGGAAGTCCTCAGAAGCTGAGCTGATTCGCCTAGCCAACCCGATTGCCAGCCAGATGGCCGTCATGCGGTCGACGTTGTTTGGCGGTCTGATTTCCAATCTGGTGACCAATCTCAAGCGCAAGCAGAGCCGCGTCCGCTTGTTTGAAACGGGTCGTGCGTTTGAGCGCAATGCCGCAGCAACGCCTGTCCCCGGCTTCGCACAATCCTGGAAACTGTCTGGTCTGGCCTATGGTAGCGCCCTGCCCGAAGGCTGGGGGAGCACTTCACGCAAGGTCGACTTCTTCGATTTGAAAGGCGATTTGGAAGCCTTGCTGGCGCCGGCCCAACTACGTTTTGAAAAACTCACCCATCCGGCCCTGCATCCAGGCCGATCGGCACGTGTTCTGGTTGATAACCGAGAAGTCGGCTGTCTGGGCGAGTTGCATCCGGAATGGGGGCAGAAATACGATCTTCCCGTGGCGCCCGTCCTGTTCGAATTTGATTTCGATGCCGTCAAGTCGGCACAGGTTCCGGCCTATGTCGAGGTGTCGAAGTTTCCGCCGGTAATACGCGACTTGGCTATTGTTGTTGATCAAAACATTGCATTACAGAACTTGATCGATGGCTTGAAAGGGCAGGTTTCGCACCTCATTCAGGACATCCAATTGTTTGATGTTTACGTCGGTAAAGGCGTCGCTGAAAACAAAAAAAGCCTTGCTTTCCGTATAGTTATGCAAGATACTGCACGCACTTTGCAAGATTCGGAAGTTGATGCTGCAATGCAGCAACTGGTGTCCTGTTTCGAACAGGCATTCGGTGCTCAACTGCGTGCCTGACGGAAATAATAACGATGACGCTAACCAAAGCTGAGCTCGCAGACCTGCTTTTTGAAAAAGTTGGTCTTAATAAGCGTGAGGCAAAAGACATGGTCGAAGCTTTTTTCGAAGAGATCCGAAATTCGCTGGAAACAGGTGATGGCGTCAAGCTTTCGGGCTTCGGTAATTTTCAATTGCGCGACAAGCCACAACGTCCAGGGCGGAATCCTAAAACGGGGCAGGAAATTCCTATCACGGCGCGCCGCGTTGTGACCTTTCACGCCAGTCAAAAGCTGAAGTCCGACGTTGAGCTTGCCTTCGATGGAACCGCGGCATAAAACAACGGGCGGTGAAGAATTGCCGCCCATTCCCGCCAAGCGCTACTTCACGATCGGTGAAGTCAGTGAATTGTGTGGTGTAAAACCCCATGTCTTGCGTTACTGGGAGCAGGAATTCAATCAACTCAAACCGGTGAAGCGGCGTGGCAATCGTCGCTATTACCAGCATCACGAAGTCTTGTTGGTACGGCGTATTCGAGAGCTTCTTTATAATCAGGGTTTTACGATTAGTGGTGCGCGAAATCGGCTTGATGAGGGCGGTGCTGTGGAGGTTACTGCGGTCAACGTTCCCGAAACAGGAAAAATACCGGGTGGCGTGCGTGGTGAGCTACAGTCGATTATCGAGATGTTGCAGCTTTGAATTCCTGCGGAATTTGAGTATAATGCCCGGCTTGTCGGGGCGTAGCGCAGCCTGGTAGCGCACTTGCATGGGGTGCAAGGGGTCGCGAGTTCGAATCCCGCCGCCCCGACCAATAGAATCAACGAGTTAGGCCAATCTTCGGATTGGCCTTTTTCGTTTT
>NZ_JAVHPH010000044.1:0-6537 GCF_036170495.1 Azonexus sp. | reverse complement strand
CACGTCTTCGCGGTTGGCTTTGAGCGTATTGACGCGCAGGTCGAGCGGCGCCGGCTGGTTCAGGGCATGGGCCAGGGCCAGCGTTTCGTCGGCGCCGAACTGGGCTTCGAGGCGGTTGTACAGCCAGTCCGGCAGGTCGCAGCGGACCGCCGGCGGCAAGTCGGCTTCCGGCATAGCCTTGGCGGCGGCCAGCCATTCTTCCTCGCTGGCCTTCAAAACCGGGGCCAGTTCGCGCTGGCTCCAGCCGCGTGCCACGGCCAGCGCGACGAGCAGGCGGCGACGGTCGGAGAGCTTGCCGGCACAGCGCGCTTCGAGGCTGCGGCCGCGGCGCAGCACGGCGAACACCGTTTCGGCGACGAAGGCGCGGTCGGCATGGCCGAGTTCGCGATGTTCGCGGAAATAGCGCGAAACGACGGCATCGGCCGGGTAATCGAAGCGCAGCAGCAGGCCGAGAACGGCTTCGGCGTGGGCAAACAGGGCGGGGGTGAAGCGGGCTTTCATGGGTAAGGCCTCCTGCCGGGCCGTCCCAAAGGAGGCCGGCGCCCCCTCGGGGGGCAAGGAACAAAGTGAGTGGGGGGGCATTTCATTCTATCTCGGTGGCGACTTGCTCGAAAATGTCGCCTTTTTTATCGGTGTAGCGAATTTTAACCGGTAGGCGGTGACGATCGAGGGCAATCCAGATTTCGGTCACTGTATCGCCCATGGCGCGCAGATGCAGCGTGCGGAAATGGCCGGCCGGGAGGTCGATTTCCTCTTCGCCCAGCGAATCGAGAGCGAAACGGTCGTATTTCTTGCCGGTGACGACGCCGACCGTCGCCCCGTCTTCCGGCTGGCGCAGGTAGGCGAGCTGGTAGTTGAGCGACAGGATGTCCTGGGCGCCGGGGTTGACCGGCTGCGTGGCGCCGCTGCGCGACAGGCGGACTTCTACGGTCGACCAGTCGAAATCGGCATTTTCGTTGGCGTCCTTGCCGTTCTTGCGCGTCCGGTAGGTTTCCGGCTGCAGGCCGCCGGCGGCCAGCCGGCCGCGGCTTTCGTTCTCGAAGACGAGCGGCTTGAAGAGGGCAACCAGGCCGCTCGTTTCGGTCATGCCGGTGAGCCGGTAACGGCCATCCTCGGTGAATGCCCAGCGGTGCTCGGCACGGCCGATCTGGAATCCCTGCGTGCCGTAAAAAATGACGAAACGCATGCTGCCCTTGGCCGGCAGCAGGGGTTTTACCGGCGCCGCCACCGTCGTTGCGACGACCACGGCAGGATCGGCCGGGCCCACGGTCGACGGCAAATTCGGGGCAATTTCGGCAGGCTTGTTTTCCCCGCTTTCGGCGTGGGGCGACGGCTTGCCGGTCGTCAACCGGGCCGCTTGGGCCGGCTTCGGGCGCGACTTGACGGCCGGTTTCGGGACGATGGCGATCGGCGCTACGGGCGGCGGTAGCGGCTGCAACGCTACGCGCAAGGGCTGCGGCTCGTCGGCCCCGCCAAAGAGATCGACATCGCTGCCGAACAGCGCCGCGGCATGAATGCCAAGCGAAGCGGCGAGCGCGACGAGGAAGGCGAGCGGCATTTCGTCTCAGCGCGCCCCGGGCGAGGTAAGGGCGGGCGAAACGAGTACGGCCGGCTCGGCCAGTTCGGCAGCAACCCGGACGCGACCGTTTTCCAGCCTCAGTTTGCCGTCGACAAACCAGCGCACAGCCTGCGGGTAAACAAGGTGTTCCTGGCGCAGGACGCGAGCCGCCAGGCTGGCCTCGTCGTCGCCATCGAGCACCGGCACGGCGGCCTGGATGATGACCGGGCCGTGGTCGAGGGCCGGCGTGACGAAATGCACGGTGCAGCCGTGGATGCGCACGCCCTCTTCGAGCGCGCGCTGGTGCGTGTGCAGGCCGGGGAAGGACGGCAGCAGCGAGGGGTGGATGTTGATCAGCCGGCCTGCGTAGTGGCGGACGAAGCCGTCGGAGAGGATACGCATGAAGCCGGCGAGAACGACGAGGTCGGGTTCGAATTCGTCGATGCACTGGGCTAGCCGGCTATCGAAAGCCTCGCGCCCGGCAAAGGCCTGGTGATTGATGAAGTGCGTCGTGATGCCCGATTTCGCGGCTGTTTCCAGGCCCTCGGCCTCGACCCGGTTACTGATCACGGCGGCGATATTAACGGGCAGATTGCCGGCATCGCGGGCGGCGATGAGTGCCTCCATGTTGCTGCCACGGCCGGAAATCAGGATGACGATTTTCTTCATTTCAAAAAACTCACGGGTAAAAAGACAACGCTGGCCACAGACTGGCTCAGCCGGGAAAAGGTACGGCCATTGCGGTCGGCGACGATCTTGGCCATGAAATCGAGGAGGCCCATGACGCGACCGAATTCGCGCTCGTAGGACAGGTTGCGGTTGGCCGGATCGAGCTCGTTCGAGAGCAGAAAGAGCTCGCCGGCCGCGCTGCGGTCGTGGCCGAGCTTCCAGACGGCGACATCCATATTGCGCGCACTGTTGTAGAGCTTCATTTCGTTGAGGCTGTCGAGAATGTAGAACTCGTCCTTGTGCTCGAAAGCCGCGTCAACCATGCCGAGCAGGCCGAACATCAGGGCCATGACGCGGTCGCCACCATAGCCCTCGGTGAAGGCCTGGGCCGCAACCGCTCCTTCACGCTGGCCGGCGAACTCGGGCCAATTGCGCTGCTGGCGCTGGCGCAGGCGGTCGACTGCCGCCGCGCGGCTGAGCGCGCCGCTTTTTTTCCACTCCTTCGGATTTCGCTTGTAGAGCTTGTCGGCAATCAGCAGCAGGCCATCGACCACTTCGGCCCGATTGGTGTCGGCAATGCGGTCGACTTCCGATTTGAGCAAATATTTCGGGTTGACCGTGGACTCGGTCCGCCCGGCCTTGTCCATCTTCGTCGAACAGGCCGCCACGGTCAGGATGAGGATGACGGCCAGCCAGCGCATCAGGCTTCCTTGCTTTTCAGGTAGCCCCAGCCGATCGGGATGAGCGAGGAAGCGATGATGCCAAGGATGATCACCGACAGATTGGCCTTGACCCACGGCATGTTGCCCAGCCAGTAGCCGGCCAGGCACAGTGAAACGACCCAGCCCAGCGCACCGATCAGGTTGAATAGCGTGAAGCGGGCATAGGTCATCGCCCCGATGCCGGCAACGAAAGGGGCAAAGGTGCGGAACAGCGGCAGAAAGCGCGAAATGATCAGCGTCTTGCCACCATGTTTTTCATAGAAGGCGTGCGTCTTGATCAGCGCGTCGCGGTTAAAAAAACGCGAGTTTTCCCAGTGAAAAACCTTCGGCCCGAGAAAGCGGCCAATCTGGTAATTGACCGTGTTGCCGATCGCTGCCGCGGCCGTCAGCACGCCGATCAGGGTCAAAATATCCATGCCGCCCTCGCCGATGGCAGCCAGCGCGCCGGCCACGAAAAGCAGCGAATCGCCGGGCAGAAAAGGCGTCACGACAAAACCGGTTTCGGCAAAGATGATGAAAAATAGAATGCCGTAAATCCACAGCCCATAGTCCAGCACCATCACCGCCAGATGCTTGTCGAGGTGAAGAACAATGTCGATGAATTGGGTGAGGAGTTCCATGCAGGGCGCCGGGCTTTGAATGAGGCCGCATTATAATGCGCCGATGCCGACCATTGCCCGCCTACCCGACCTCCTGATCAGCCAGATTGCCGCTGGCGAAGTGGTCGAAAGACCCGCCTCCGTCCTCAAGGAACTCCTCGAAAACAGCCTCGACGCCGGCAGCAAGGCCATCCAGGTCCATCTCGAAGAAGGCGGCGTCAAGCTTATCCGCGTCACCGATGACGGCTGCGGCATCGCCAGGGACGAACTGGCGCTGGCCCTGACCCGCCACGCCACCTCCAAGATTTCCACGCTCGACGACCTCGAACGCGTCGGCACCCTCGGCTTTCGCGGCGAGGCCCTGGCTTCGGTCGCTTCCGTCGCCCGCCTGAGCATCACCAGCCGCGAACGCGATAGCAACGGAAATTCGGCCCACGCCTGGAAACTGCGCGGCGAGCCGGGGGCCGAGCCCGAACCGGCCGCCCTGATGGCCGGCACCGTCGTCGAAATGCGCGACCTCTATTTCAACACCCCGGCCCGCCGCAAGTTCCTGAAATCGGAAAGCACCGAATTCGCCCACTGCGCCGATGCCGTCAAGCGCCTGGCGCTGACCCGGCCGGATGTCGCGATCAGCCTGACCCACAACGGCCGCAACCTCTTTCAGCTCGCCCCCGGCGACGCCCCGCGACGCATTGCCGACATCCTCGGCGACGATTTCCTCGGCGCCGCCCGCGCCGTGGAAGCCGGGGCCGGCCCGCTGTCGATAGCCGGTTTCGCCATCGACCCGACCCGCGCCACTGACGCCAAGGACGGCCAATACGTCTTCGTCAACGGCCGTTTCGTGCGCGACAAGATCATCAGCCACGCCCTCCGCGAGGCCTACCGCGACGTCCTGCACGGCAGCCGCCAGCCGGCCGTCTGCCTGTTCGTCAACATCGACCCGGCGCTGGTCGACGTGAACGTGCACCCAGCCAAGACCGAAGTCCGTTTCCGCGACTCGCGCGCCATGCACCAGTTCGTCTTCCACGCCATCCAGCGCACGCTGGCCGCGCCGGTGCAGGCTGAAGCGGCGCCGGCGCTGGTCGAACGCGAGACTGCTACGGTCAACCGGGAATATCGGCCAAATTTCGAATACGCCCCGCCGCTCCGTCACCAGGGCAGCCTCGGCGTCGCCGAACCAGCGGCCGCCGCCTACCTCGCTTTCGCCCGCGCCGCACAGGACGTCGCCCCGTCGCCGGCGCCGCGCAGCGCAGTTGCCCCGCAGTTCCAGCCTACAGAAAGCCCCGGCCAAGATA
The DNA here is from genome assembly GCF_036170495.1 of Azonexus sp. Lineage (GTDB taxonomy): Bacteria > Pseudomonadota > Gammaproteobacteria > Burkholderiales > Rhodocyclaceae > Azonexus. The sequence continues at coordinate 1,694 of NZ_JAVHPH010000044.1, read as the reverse complement.
GCCCGCCGCTCGGCTACGCCCTGGCCCAACTGCACGGCATCTACATCCTGGCCCAGAACGCTCGCGGCCTGATCGTCATCGACATGCACGCCGCGCACGAGCGCATCCTCTACGAAAAGCTGAAAACCGCCTTCGACAACCGCCAGATCGCCACCCAGGCGCTGCTCATCCCGGCCGTCTTCGCGGCCGACCCGCTCGACATCGCCGCCGTCGAAGAACACGCCGACGCCCTGGCCGACCTTGGCTTCCAGATCGCCCCGCTCGGCCCCAACCAGCTCGGCGTGCGTGCCGTGCCCGCCCTGCTGCAAAGCGGCGACCCCGCCGCGCTGGCCAAATCGCTGATTGGCGAACTGCGCGAACACGGCATCACCCAGCTCGCCACCGCCCGGCGCAACGAACTCCTCGCCACCATGGCCTGCCACGGCGCCGTCCGCGCCCGCCGCCTGCTCACCGTCCCCGAAATGAACGCCCTGCTCCGCCAGATGGAAGAAACCGAACGCGCCGGCCAATGCAACCACGGCCGGCCGACGTGGACGGAGCTGACGATGGACCAGCTCGACAAGCTGTTCCTGCGCGGACAGTGAACCTGACTCTGGAAAGCCGACAAAGGGAAGCCGGAAGACAAGCGGTGACAAGCGCCCGCCGGCTTCGCCCCTAAAATTCCGCCGATGTTTTCCGCCCTCCCGCCGCCGGCCCGACGCGCCACGTATTTCGCCTTCGCCGCATCGCTCCTCATCCACGCCCTGGTCCTCATGATCCCCCGGCACGATCCGCAGGCACCCACGCCGCCGCGCTTGGAAGCCCGCCTGAGCAAGCCGGTTTCGACCGCACCGGCGAGGCTCCCCGAGGCGCGCCGGAAACCGGCGAAAAGCCAGCCGCAACGCCCACGGCTACTAACCACCGACCGGCCGGGAAAACGCTCGGTGGCCAGTGCGCCGGCCTGGACAGAGGCCGAAAAGGCGGACATGAACCGCTTTCTCGACGAACTCGACAACAACGCCAGGACCGCCCCCAAACCGACGCTGGCCCAGCGTTCAAAAGCCATGGCCCGCGAGGAAGCGTGGCAGCAGGCGCGCGAAGCGTCAGCCGGCAGCGCCCTGCTCGACCTGCGTCCCAACGCCACGCCGCCCGACCCGTTCAGTCTGGAAATGTATCTCGACGGCCTGCTCAAGCGCCTCAACCGCAGTGCCAGTTTCGTCAGGAACGACCCGCGGGCCAAGGGCATGCGCCCGGCCTCCATCGAGTTCAAGATCAACCCGGACGGCTCGATGAAGTCGTTCAGGGTCGTCAACGCCGGCGATCAGGCCGACGAGATCGCCTTCGTCAAGGCCGTCGTCGAACGTTCAGTTCCCTTCTCGCCCTTCCCGGTCGATCTCGACAAGGCGGCCCGCTCGCTGACCATGCGCATCTGCATCCAGCCAGCCGGCGCGAGCGACGGCGCCTTCGGCTTCACCCGGGCTGGCGGGCGGGGCTGTTGAGCGCTTCCATCAAGAGCGCCAACATCCGCTCAACCAACGCAGGTAATCGCCGGCACTGATGGTGCAGAGTCCAGCCGTCAGGCCTTACACCACAGGAGGAACCGGGGGCTGGCGAGTCGGCAACCAGATGGTGAAGGTGGTGCCCTGCCCCGGCTGGCTGGCGACGTCGATCTTGCCGCCATGTTTTTCGATGATGCCGTAGGAAACGGACAGGCC
>NZ_JAVHPH010000043.1:0-1295 GCF_036170495.1 Azonexus sp. | reverse complement strand
TCTCGCGCATGTATTCGTCCATCTCGCGCCAGCCGGTGTAGATGCCGGCCTTGGGTAGCCAGCTGTAGATTGCGTAGCAGTCTTCGATGGCGCGACCGGACTGGCGACAGGCGCTGCCGACGGCCTTGGCTTCCTGCTCGGTCCTGGCTTCTTTCTTGGCCGGATCTTCGAGGCCGAGCTTCTGGCTGACCTGGTCGCAGGCGCTGAGTCCGAGGATGGCGAGAATCAGAAAAATTCGCATGATCATGCGTTGGATTTTCGCATATTTGCGAAAAGTGTGGGGCATGTGTCACGACGCCCGGCTTTATAATGGATCTCTTTACGCACTGCTGGAGTACCCATGTCGCATTATGTTCGCCCCCTGACTGTTGCCTTCGCCCTGGCCCTGGCTTGTTCTGTCGCTCAAGCCAAGCCGGCCAAGCGGGCTGCCAAGCCGGTGGCCGCGCCGGCTGTTTCGGCCGAAATCGAGTTGGCCCATAATCTGGAGGCGGCTGGTGAGGAGCGGCTGCAGGCCATTGTCGATCGTTTCAACAAGGAGTCGGGCAGCGCGCTCAAGCTGGTGCGTCTGGAAAAGGGTGACAAGCCGGCGGTGCTCAACCTGATGCGCCGTTACGACATGAGTGAAATCCTCAGTCAGCCCAAGGCCTTTGTGCCGTTGTATCAAATGATGGCCAAGGCCGGCCAGCCGCTCAAGTTCGGCGAATTGTCGGGCGATCTGAAGGCCGGTGTGGTCGATGCCAAGGGCAAAGTGGTGGCGCTGCCGGTGCTTTATTCGACGCCGGTGCTGTTCTACAACAAGAACGCCTTTCGCAAGGCCAAGCTGGACCCCGAGCAGCCGCCAAAGACCTGGTTTGAAATGCAGGGCATGCTCGACAAGCTGCAGGATGCCGGCTATGACTGCCCTTACACCTCATCGTGGCCGGTCTGGGTGCACGTCGATAACGTCAGCGCCATCTCCGGCGTGCCGGCTGCGACCGACAAGGGCCAGCTGACTTTCAACGGTCTGCCGCAGGTCAAGCACCTGGCGATGATGGCGACGTGGAGCAAGGCCAATTATTTCAAGTTGTTCGGTCGGCGCAACGAAGCCAGCGCCAAGTTCCACGAAGGCGAGTGCGCGATGATCACGACCGATTCACGCGAGCATGTCGATTTCCGCGATGCCAAGGGTGTCGAGCTCGGTGTCGCTCCGTTGCCGTATCACGACGACGTTTATGGCGGTCGCCAGTCGTCGCTGGCCGACGGTGCGTCGCTGTGGGTGGGCGCCGGTCGGACGCCGGTGCAGTACAAGCAGGCGG
>NZ_JAVHPH010000042.1:0-1295 GCF_036170495.1 Azonexus sp. | reverse complement strand
TCCTCGGCCATTACCCCATCGGCTGGACGCAACATCCTGAATACGTCTATCTGGTGATCCTGGCGGGTCTGGCCACGACCCTGCTGGCCAGGTTCATGCACCACATGAAAGGCATTTTTCTGATGCTAGACGCGCTCGGCCTGATCGCTTTCTCGCTTATTGGCTGCAATGTGGCGCTGCAACTTCACTACCCGATCGTGGTCATCATCATGGCCGGCATGCTCACCGGCATCTGCGGCGGCATTCTGCGCGACGTGCTCTGCAATCAACTGCCGGTCGTTTTTTGTCGCGAGCTGTATGCCAGCGTCTCGCTGTTTGTCTGCGCCCTGTTTCTCGTCCTGAGAACACTCGACATCGACGCCGACCTCAATACCGCTTTGTGCTTCGTCTCCGGTTTTCTATTTCGCATGCTGGCGATTCGCTTCAGCTGGAAACTTCCGACCTTTTCTTACCAGCAACGCTGGGATTAGGGCGAGCCCGCCGGCGTATTTCAGATCGCCCCGTCAGCCCGTAGCGCGGCGATGCGCTCGGGGGCGTAGCCCAGCCCGGCGAGCACCGCGTCGGTATGTTCGCCGAGCGCCGCACCGAGCCATTCCGTGCGCCCCGGCGTCGCCGACAATTTGGGCACGATGCCGGGGATTTTGAATTCCTTGCCGTCCGGCAGACGGGCTGATTCGAACATCTGGCGGGCGATGAATTGCGGGTCGGCGAACATGTCGACGGCCGAATAGACGCGCGACGATGGCACCTCGGCCGCGGCCAGCGTGGCCAGCACCTCGGCCTCATCGTGCTCGGCGGTCCACCGATCGATCAGGGCGTAAATCTCGTCGCGCCGCGCATCGCGGCCGGCATTGTCGGCCAGCGACGGATCGTCGGCCAGATCGGAGCGGCCGATAGCCAGCATGAAACGTTTGAAAATCGCGTCGCCATTGGCGCCGATGGTCACATGCTTGCCATCCCTCGTTGTGTGCGTGCTCGACGGCGTGATGCCCGGCATGATGTTGCCGGTGCGTTCGCGGACAAAGCCAAAGACGTCGAATTCCGGCACCATCGATTCCATCATCGCAAAGACCGCCTCGTAGAGCGCGACATCAACCACCTGCCCGGCGCCGCCATTGACTTCCCGGTGGCGCAGCGCCATCAGCGCGCCGATGGCGCCCCACAGCGCGGCAATCGAATCGCCGATGGAAATCCCCGTGCGCACCGGCGGCCGGTCAGGAAAGCCGGTGATGTAGCGCAGGCCGCCCATCGATTCGCCGACCGCGCCGAAACCCGGCTGATCCTTGTACGGCCCG